>DPJP01000084.1:0-2130 GCA_003542955.1 Armatimonadota bacterium | reverse complement strand
GCAAAAGTGAATTGTGAAGACCTGACCCCGGCCATTGACCGCCCCCCCGTCGCGCCGGCCGCGCACTATACTCAGAGGAGACACTCACATGGAGAAGGTCCTGCTTGTCATCGGCGATGCCGCCGAGGTGACCGATACCACCTACCCGTACTACCGCGTCCAGGAGGAGGGGTACGAGTGCCTGCTGGCGGCCCCGGAGAAGCGCCTCTACCACCTCGTCCAGCATGACACCCACCCGGACTGGGATATCACCATCGAGTCGAAAGGCTACAACTGGCATTCTGATATCGCGTTTCGCGACATTGTGCCGGAGGAGTACCTGGGGCTGATCCTCTCCGGCGGGAGGGCGCCCGAGTACATCCGCTATGACGAAGACCTGATGGACCTCACGCGCCACTTCGCCGAGACCGGCAAGCCCATCGGTGTGGTCTGCCATGGCATCGAGATACTCGCCAGGGCCGGGGTCATCAGGGGCAGAACCGTCACCACCGTGGCCAAGTGCCGCTTCGATGCGGAGGTGTGCGGCGCCACATACATCGACGCGCCCGTGGTGGTGGATGGCAACATCGTCAGCGCCAGGACGTTCCATGACAACGCGCCATGGATGCGCGAGTTCATCAAGCTGCTCAATGCCGCGCGTGATGCCGGAGTGCAGCAGTAGCCCTGCGAGGGGAGTACCGCCATGGATATGCTCAACATGCTTCTGGTCGGCTGTGGGATGATGGGCGCTCGTCATGCGCGGGGGATCGGCGAGTTGCAGCGGGTCGCGCCCGTGGCAGTCCGTCTGGCTGCAGTGTGTGACGTCCGGCGCGAGGCCGCGGAGAAGGTCGCCGACGAGGCCGAGCAGCTGCTGGGGCATCGTCCCGCCGTATTCACCGATGTCGAGGCAGCGGTCTCAGAGGCGCCTGACCTCGATGCCGTCGACCTCGTCACCGAGCCGCGCTCGCACGATGAACTGACGGTCAGCCTGCTTCAGTCGGGCCTCCACGTGCTTTGCGAGAAGCCGCTGGCGCTGACGATCCGGCGTGGCCTGCGGATGATCGAGGCCGCGGATGCAGCCGGGCGGGTGCTGGCCACCGCGGAGAACAACCGGCGCGACCCGATGAACCGCCTCGCCCGTGCGTGCATCGAAGGCGGGCTTATTGGCACGCCGAACTTCATCCTGCAGTTGCTCATCAACCCCGGCGGGCGCATCATCGCCACGGCTTGGCGCCACAGGCTGGCGATGGGTGGGGTGCTGCTGGATGTGGCAATCCACGCCGCCTATGAGATCGAGGCGCTCGTGGGGCACGTTGAGACGATCTGCGGACGGGCCCAACTCGTGCAGACCGATCGCGCGGGGAAGGAGTATGACGGGACGGAGGTGGCCGTCGAGGCAGACGCGGAGGACTGCTTCTCCGCCGTCCTGGGCCTTGCCAACGGCTGCCGCGGCCAATGGACGGGGCATTTCGCGAGCCCCGGCGAGACGATGTTCAAGCGACTTGTCGTCGGCAGCGAGGGGACGCTGAGTTGCCCGTCATCGCGCTCCGGGAGGCCGGTGGAGCTTCGGCGCGGCGACGAGCTTCTCACCGGAGACGCGCTGCTTGCGGAGCTGCCCGAGTACTCTCTCAAGCCGATCGAGAGCGCTCTGTTCGGCGAGCGTCCGTCCTCCTACCAGCTCGAGTCGGTGGTCACCGACCGCAAGCTGATTGCCGCCGAACTGCACGACTTCGCCGAGGCCATCCGCAGCGGCCGCGCGCCGGAGTCCGATGGCCGCACGGGTCTGCGCGCCGCCGGGCTCATCTACGGTGTTCTGGAGTCCTCGCTCGCCGGCCGCGTCGTCTCAGTCAGCGAGGTCCTCGACGGCAGCCTGCATGCGTACCAGGACCGGGTCGAGGCAGCGATGTTGTAGGGGTTAGGGACGAGGGGTTAGGGGTTAGGGGCGAGGGAACGGCAGACGGGGTCACCTATTGAGCCCGCAGGCTTCGTCGCTGCATCCTGGATATCGCCCTGCGCGGTGCATCAACGAGGGGTGTACGATGGAGATGTGACGTCGGCCGTCCCAGCGCTATGGCCCACCCGGCCGTCGGCCGTTTCCTCGCCCCTCGCCCCTAACCCCTCGCCCCTGCACGGGCGCTCCCCACCAGCCTC
>DPJP01000338.1:15201-23762 GCA_003542955.1 Armatimonadota bacterium | reverse complement strand
GGCTGTAGAGGTCCATCACCTGGTAGAGCGCCCGGTACTCTCCGTAGGTGCTGCGGATCAGCGCCGGCGTGTCGGCGTAGATGCCGCCGCCGAGCGGGTAGAAGTAGTAGTCCTCGGCCGGGTCTCCCGAGGCCACCAGGCCGGCGAGGTGTGGGAAGGCGGTCGTGAAGTGCACGGGCGTCTCATCCGCATTGCGCAGCTCGAGGTCCATCCGCAGGCCTTCGTCCTCGATGCCCACACTCAGGGTGGCCCGGAGCGCCGGTTGCTCGAGGCGCAACTCGGCGACGAAGCCGGCGCCCTGTGGCGTTGCGGAGAGGCAGCGGAAGTCGCGGCTCCCGATGCAGCGTTTGTCGCCCACATCCACGACGAAGATGCCGATGGCGTCAGGGTCGGTCACCATCTCCGTACCGGTGTACTCATTGTAGAGCGAGACCAGCTTGAGCGTGTCCGCCGTGGCGAACCTGCAGCGGAGGTCGGCGTTCTGCAGGCGGATGGCGCCATCCCTGATGACGCACGAGGGCTTCCGGTCGGCGGGCTTGCCGGCGGGGGCGGCGATGGTCGGGCACATGTCGATGCGCCGCGGACGCGGATGGACGGACTGCCATGCCTCGACCGTGACGCTGTGAAGCGTCGGCAACGCCCCTCCCTCGGGCGCGTCGACAATCAACCCCGAGGGTCGCAGCGCGCTGTTGGCCGGCAGCGTGATGCTCGAGCCGACGACGCCGTCGGGGGCGACGTTGCTCTTCTCGTCGAGCCAGGAGAGCTTCACGGGGCCGGAGGCGTCGACGGTGACGGTCAGCGGCTGCCGACGGTCGAGGGCGACGGCTTCCCACTCGAGACGGGCGGGGCGGGTCTTCTGGAGGGCGGTGGCGGGCCAGCCGGCGGCACACGGGGATGGCGCCGGGAAACCGGCATAGAGGAGCAGGTGGCCGGGGTCGTCCGTCTCCGGCTGCTGCGCGGGCCGCCAGACGGCCTTCAGGTGCGTGTCATTGCAGATCAGGTACATGCGCACCATGTACTCGCCGTTGCCGCCGGGGATGGTCAGCATGTCCTGCCGCCAGGGGCCCCCGTCGAACGTCACATAGCTGTTGCCGCGCCGCTCCCCCATGTCGATGCCCAGGTAGAGGTAGTCATCGTTGGTCTTGCTGGGGGCCTTGCGGATGATGATCTCGTTCTCTCCGTGCACAAAGTCGCTCTTGGGTAGGATGTGGTCATACCACGCCATGGTGGGCGGCGCGGACTCGATGAACACAGGCGGCCCGCCGGCCGTGGGGTATTCATGCACGGTGCCGTTGACCACGATCTGGTACGCCTCATCGAGGCCCTTGCGCGGCGGGTCGTCATGCCACGAGTAGTCGCAGACCATGAAGAACAAAGCGACGCGCACCGACTGCGTCCGTGCCCAGACATCCTCCGGCACGTTGGTGAGATCGAGTATCTTGCGGGCCTGGTATGGCGCGCTGTTCTGGTGGGTGATGTCCCTGCTCATGTGGCCGGCCCAGTGGCCGCCGTCGTCGCGCACGACGTAGACGCCGTCAGTTACGGGCTCAAAGAGAGACGGGACGGCCCACACGGGCGCGCAGAGCGTCATGACCGGTAGAGCGAGCAGGCAGGACAGCAGACGCATGGGGACACCTCCAGGTCGCGGTTCAGCACGGGGTTACAGTTGTGCAGGCGCGGCGGGGAGACCTGCATGCCCGCACCTGCGCGTGGCCCGGTCAGAGCGCGTCTGGATGCTCTCAGTCACAGCATCGGACGACGCTTCGGACGTCCGGTGATGAGCCCGAGAACGCTCGCCGCGCACGTGCCGGAACAACAGCCCCGACCATTGGTTTATGCAGACCTCGCGGCCAGATGCCCGCTCGTCCGAGCAGAAGTGCCCATGTCCGGCTCCAACTCTTCAGGTCGCGGCTTCGCCCGCCGCTTCCTCCACCACCAGCACCCAGTCGCCGCGGACCGGGGGCTTCGGCGTCTCCCAGTCACCGTCGGCGGAGGGGGTGATCTCGGCGATGTCGATCTGCTCCCCATCGACCGGATTGAAGAGGTACGCCCGGAGCGAAGCGTTAGCATCCAGGCCGTGCACCGTGGCGGGCCAACCGTGCGGGAGGTAGCAGATCAGCACCTGTCCCGGCACTCCCGCGGCGTAGGAGGCCCGGTAGTTGTCCTCCGCCCATCGCGGCTCGATGCGGTCCGGGCAGGGCCTCATCCGCCACCAGTCATAGCGCTCGAACAGCCGCTTACCCAGACCCAACTGCGCCGAGCCGGGATAGCGCATGCAGATGTCCCATGGGTCGCCGCCCCACGCCCAGCCGCTCGGCGAGGCACCGTACGGGTCGCCGGCGCGGTTGAACTGCCAGATGCCGTTGGCGCCGTAGGTGTGCCCGCAAGCGCCGGAGAGCATGCACGTATAGAACATGAAGCGCTGAATGCGCGCACCCGAGGCCCCGATGATGCCCTCATAGCAGACCTCGCTGTTGAAGACCGGCATCGTCGGCTCGCGGTCATACGAACTCACAATGCTCCTGATCGTGTTCGGGATGCTGTCCTGGTCGCCGTGGCCGGTCTGGAGCATGTTGAGATCGAGCACGGAGTCGTCGGTCACCTGGTCGCGTCCGATATTGGTCGGGTGGATGGTCACGGGGCGTGCGAAGGGGTCAATCTCTCGCACGTATCGCCCGATCTCCGTCCAGCCCTCCCGCTGCATGCGAATGTCGTCGTCGCGCGTCTCGCTGAGGTAGTACGGCATGGCGCCTTCGCCCGCCAGGCACCACACGGTCGGGTAGGCGCCCCAGCGGGCGACCAGGTTGCGCCAGTGGTCCTTCATCTTCTGTACACCCATCCACTTGAGGTGATAGGCCCACGCCCCGACCACACACGGCAGCAGCCCGCTGTTGGCGAGCGCGGCGATGCGCAGGTCGGCCATATTGAAGTAGTCAGGATTGATGCTCCGGTAGTCGATATCCCACGGCATGCCGGCCTCGTTCTCACCGCGCGGGTCGCCGTATGGCATATCCGGGTAGACGCCGGCGACGATCTGGATCACCGAGAAGCCCTTGGCGACGCGGTCCGCGGCCAACTGGCGAAACTCGTCAGGCCACTGCAGCCGCTTGCTCAGCCCCAGCCACCACGTATCACCCAGCCAGAAGAACGGCGTGCCGTCGGCGTGCTCGAGCGTGCGGCGGTCATCCGAGATGCGCAGGCCCCCGTGCAGATAGAGCGGATTGCTGCCCTCGTATGGGGCCAGGTCGATCTGGTACTCGCGTCCGTGCAGGTCGGTGTCGCTCCCGTCGGAGCAGACCGTGCGCACGTGGTGAAGGCCGGGGAGTGCGGAGGAGTACCGCAGGCGCCACTGGTTCTCACCGGCCCAGAAGCCCGGCACGCGCCGCTCGGCGCCGGTGGGATCGGTGATCACCGCGTCGAGGGTGATGTCATTGAACGGGTCCTGGTAGGCCCGCCCGGTCTGGAGGGGCGTCTCCAGAACGCAGTTGGTGAATCCGTAGAGCTTCATCAGTGTCGCCTCCTGAATGCGCGAACAAGCGACCGGTCGGCCGAGCGGGGATGTGCCGGCCACAAATGGCCGACCTACCCCGTGGGCCCCCGCCAGCAGTCAATCGGACCGAAGAAGTCGTAGCCCCAATCCACGCGCAGTTTGGGTATCTCGAACTCGTAGAACCAGCGGATCGTGACCGGATAGCCGTGCTTCGTGCTCATTGAGATGAAGCGCGCCGCGGCGCCGACCGATTCGCTGACGATGCCGATGGGCGTGATTTCGCCGAAGTGTTCCCGGTCGCCTTCGCGCTCGAGGTAAGCTTCGAGGTCGGCGAGGTGTTGCTCGATCTTGGCGCCGCGATCGGGAGCCGGCGCCTGCGTGTGGTTCCACGCTGGCCACTCGCGGGCCGCATCCCCCCGGGTCTCGCCATCGGCGAACCACACCGGCGCGGTCCACGCCCACTCGTTGTTGGCCTGCTTTACCCGGAAGTAGAACCACGTGCCCGGCGGCATTGTAGCGCGGTCGAAGTCAATGTGCCACTGCGCGTCCATCATATTCGGCGACAGGCTCACTGCCAGGTACTCCCCGACGATCAGATCGATCCGCTCGATGGTGTCCTGGCCGTGGACGGTGAGGTCGATGTCGAAGCGCTCCGGGAGTTCGGCAATGTCTCCCATCGTGTGGCCGCCGGCATCCAGGGAGACGAAGATGCGGTCACCGCTGGTCGCGTAGGTGTGACGCTCGCGCAGGCTTGCCCAGAGCGCCTCGCGGGTGAGTTCTGGCGCCATGATGGCCCCGACCGGGCCGGAGCCGTGGCCGCTGTCGCGCGCATTGAAGCCCATGTTGCTCCCGAAGCGTCCGCGGAAGGGCTCGACGGCCCGCGGAGCCCCCATCAGCCCGACGTGCAGATCGCTTGCGCCGGTGACGGCAAAGCGGAAGCCCTCCCGCAGGCACTTCTGCATCAGCCATTCAGCGTTGGCAAATGCGCTGCAGACCTCGACCAACTGCTCATTCTCAGGCCGGAAGCCTTCGTAGTAGGGCGGCGCACCGCCGATGTGGACCTCCAGCATCGCGTCATCCCGGTTGCCGTACTGCTCGTACACCCGCCACGTCGGTTCGCGCATGTCGATGGGGATGCCGGTTTTCTCGCGGAAGATAAGCGTGCGGTCACCGTCGGGCCCCGGATGCATCTCCATCGCCATAAAGGGGACGTACCGGCCGGGCTCATCATGCCGGTCGAAGGCATCGAGGTAGGCCTGCCAGGTCTCCTGACGCTCGGCCTGCTCGTTGGTCATGGCCATCGCGCCGGGGGCGCCATAGTCGAAGCGCCCGTAGAGGCGCCCCTGCCGGTGGCGGTCCGCAGGCTCCATCTTCTCAGTACGGTCATGCATGAGCAGCATCGAGCAGTCGCCCCAGCCATGGGCATGCAGGTCGCCCCAGTAGATGTGGACGGCGGGCTGCTCGTGGCACACGATCGGATTCGATGCGCCGACCAGGTCTCCACCCGTCAGTCTCGCCCGGATGCGGTAGACGCCGGGGGCTGACAGGGTGACGTGGCTGAGGACCTTCGCGCCGCGATCGGCAGGGCCGAAATGCACAATGCCGGGCAGACCCGTTGAGCCGTGCGGGTAATCCAGCTCGAGGCTGCCGTGGAAGTCCTCGATCACGTTACGGTTGCGGTCGAAGATGACCAGGCTCAGATGGAAATGCTCGCCGGGCATGGCCACGCTTGGCCCCAGGAGGCGGATGCAGGCAGGCCGAGGGTGGTGGACGTTGTCAACGATGACATCGGGCGCGGCGGAGCGCCGCTCATCGCCCTCGATGAGTGTGAGCGCGAACCGCCCGCGCGTCGCCGTCCAGAACACCTCGCTGCCGACGGAGCCCTCGCGCCTGTCACCGATGCGAACGATGACCTCATCGCCCTTGAGCAGCGGAGTGTCCCTCACCGTCAGGGTGATCGCCTTTTCCCCGGAGTGATCGACCTCGATGGGGGCATTGCCGGTGCGCTCGGCGGTCACGTAGTCGCGCCGCTGTGCGTCGGCGGTCTGGAGGCTGTGGGCAAGCTGGATGTTGTAGCGCTCCCAGAGTATCTGCGTGCCCGGCTCGATGCGCTTCTCGAGCACCCGCAGGCGCAACAGCCAGGTGCCGGCCGTCCCGGATACCACCTCGATGCGGTTGTTCTTCCCGGTGATCTTCTCACCCAGCGTGGGCTCGAAATCAACCTGGAAGTCGAGTGGGTACTGTGGTTGAGACATAGTCAGCTCCTTTGACAAGGGGACTGGCACCCATTGCGCCGACCGTGCGAACCGGAGCCCAGTCACGCCGCAACGCAATGGGTCCCTGTCCCCGAGTCCTCTCATGCCAACACGGCATTGGGGACAGCGACCAACTCCGACTGATAGTGGGGGGCTCTGGCCAAGGCGGCATGGCGGAGTTGGTGGCAGTCCCCGAGTGGCTACTCCCCTCCCTCAAGCTCCTCCTGCCATCTGTACATCCGCCCGTAGCTGCCGATCGCATGCCCGTACGTGGACTTCTGCAGCTCGTTGGCCTCCCACACCCGCCGGTTCATCTCGAAGATGCGCGGCTCGATGGTGCAAAGGTCCAGCCATCTCGCCCCGGCGATGTCGCTGCCGGCGCTGCCGACGCGGGTGCCATCCACACGGAGGGCGAAGTGGTGCGTGCCGTCGGCATCCGGCTCGCGCCAGATGTTCTCAGCAAAGGTTCTGGCAAGCCGCTCCATGTCGGTGCGGTCGAAAACGATCCCGCGCTCATAGCACATCACGGCGAACTCGAGGCTCCAGGCGCCATGGCTCACATCGTCGGGCGGAGCGATGGATGGGTAGTGTGGAGTGTTCACGCTGAGGTCGTTCTCACGCACCCAGATGGTCGCCAGCACCGCAGGCCAGTAGCCGAAGCTGTAGGAGCCGTTGTCGCGCAGGGTGCAGTCGCTCTTGAGCAGGTTCGCGATGGCGGTGGCGTGCTCGAGTGCCCTCTGGTCGCCGACGCAGTCGTGGAGGTTCAGCAGCACCTGCCCGAGCGCCCCGAGGTAGTTCATCGGCGCCATGACGCCATCCCACCAGAGGCCCCCGCCCTTCTCTATCGACAGGTAGTAGCCCTGCCCCGGTGCGGGGCCGTCACGCCAGAGCGGCTCCCAGGCGTCGACCGACTCCCGCGCGGCACGCAGCAGCCGGTTGGCGTCATCGAGGAACTCATCCCGCAGCCCCGCATCGGCATAGACAACCTGGGCGAAGCGTGTCATCGCCGAGAAGACCGGCCCCGTGTAGCCGGGGTAGTAGACGGTATCGGGCACGAGCTTCGTCGGCGCCACCGCGGCAAGTCGATCAGTCGGGGACTTGTCGGCACGGATGTCCTCGGCGACGAGCAGCAGCGATTGGACCGCGTCGGGCTCGTCGCTGCGTGTGAAGCTCGGGTCGGCGATGTTGTTGGGGTTGTTGATCATCCGCGGGAAGTAGCGGGCTGAGGCGGGGTCCAGGCTCAGGTTCTGATAGGTGACATTGTTGCCGTTGCTGCTCTTGTAGGTCTCGTTCGACTGGATGAAGGTGAAGGCGCCCGGCTGCTCGCCGGGTACTACCTCGACTACGGTCTCGTTGTTGCTGCCGGAGCGGATGCCGCGCAACGCGATTGCGTCATTGCCTGCCTGGTCCTTGAGCGTCAGCCGGGCGACGGTGTACTTGCCGCCGATGGGCCAGGTCGCGGGAGCGGTCTCCCCGGCGGCTGCCGCGCGGCGGTCCGGCCGGGTGGCGATGATGGCATCGGAGACCCGTACGAGCCTCCGCAGGTAGTCGGCGTCCTGTGTGGCCAGGTACATCTCGACATAGCCGCGCAGATGGTATGACTCGCCCCAGGCGAACTCATCCGAGGAGGCGTTCGCGAAATCGCGCAGGGAGTCTATCCGGGCATCCTTGGCATCGAACTCCTCGCGCGTGAAGACCAACTCCGCGTTTGCGGCGGTGAGTGCGATCGCTCCGGCGGCGATACAGCACAGCAATTTCGTCATGTCGGTTCCTCTCTCGATTCGGGCGCAGCGTGTTCCGCGGGCCTCGGCCGCGCGTCAGGCGCAGCGTCCCCGCTGGTTCAGCCCTCCTCAACGCCCAACAGCGCCTTCTTGCGTTCCCAGAAGTAGCAGAAGTTCTCGTAGGGGATATCCGGCGGCAGCGAGTGGTCGATGGTCGGGATGTACCCGCCCTCGAGCGCTACCGGTATCTTCCGCTCAAGCTCCTCATCAATCGCCTCCGTGCCCCACACGAGCACGCGCTTGTCCAGCCCGCCCATCATCCGCAGCCGCTTGCCGTACTGCCGGCGGAGCTCGACGACATCATTGTGGGCGGCTACCTCGAAGGGGTAGATGATGTCCACACCGCCCTCGAGCCACAGCGGGTTCAGCTCGCCCGTGTAGCCGTCGCTATCCACCGCAATGAAGGGCACGCCCATGGCCTTCACGGCGGAGCAGACTTTCTTGTAGCCCGGCAGCATGAACTCGCGGAACATCGCCGGGGAGATGAGGCTGGCAGTGTGATAGGCCATGTCCTCCCACATGTATGTCATATCGGGCGTGCACCGCGGGATCACCTGCTCGTAGATGGCGATCATGAACTCAGCCAGGAAGTCCATGATATCGTGCACCAGTCGGGGGTCATCGTACATGACCATCATGGCCTGCTCGGCGCCCATGATCTCGCGCAGGTGGCCGAAGAAGCTGGTCTCGCGTCCGCCGGAGAGCTGGACGACCTGGCCGGCCTCGCGCGCCTGCAGTCCGCGCGCGGCGAAGCCGTCGGAGAACCGCTCCGCGCTGGTCGGGTCGTAGCGGCGCCTGTACTCCTCCCACGTTGCGCGGTCCTTGACCGGGTAGTCGAGGAAGGCCGGCATCGACAGCTCCCACTCGCGCCGCTGCTTGATCAGCACGCCCTTGTAGGTGTAGTGGGTGATCGTCTCCTCATCCTCGGTGACGGGCGTGGTATCAAAGCGTGGCCAGGGGCCGAAGTCGATGCCCAGGTCCATCCAGACATCGCACTCGGCGAACTGCGGCGGGCCGCTCTCGGGCATGCCCTCG
>DPJP01000338.1:9453-15183 GCA_003542955.1 Armatimonadota bacterium | reverse complement strand
TGGCCCCCACTCGCGCAGGGGGGGCCGGTCCATCGGCTCGAAGCTCATGCAGGCAAGGAAGCGTTCGCGGGCAGTCATACAGGTCTCCTGGACGACGAGATTGGTGTTCCGGCGCGGGCCCGGTGAAGGTCGTGGGGCGCTGCCCGCCGGGGGCGTGCCCTACATCAGCGCCCAATCAGGCGGCGCTTNNAGTCATAGGAGATATCAGGCGGAAAGGTGTGATCCAGGAAGGGGATATAGCCGCCGGACTCCAGTAGCGGCGACAGCTTCGTCTCGAGCTCCCGCTCGATGGCCTCGCGCCCCTTCGCGATCTCGAGCTTATCGATGCCGCCGGCCAGGAACAGGTCCCTGCCGTACTCGTTTCGCAGCCGTAGCGGGTCCATCCCGGAGGCCTGCTCGAGCGGCCAATGCCCCGTCACCCCGGCCTCGATCCAGAGCGGGATGATCGGCCCCGAATCGCCGTCTGAATCGACCCAGATGTACCTGATCCCCGCCCGGTTGAGACGCTCGATTACGCGCTTGTAGCCGGGCAGGAGGAACCTGCGGAACAGGTCGGGCGAGATGAGCGGCCCGCCCTTGCCGGCGAGGTCCTCGAAGAAGTTGAAGCAGTCGAACTCGACCTCCTGCAGCGCCCGCTCCACCGTCGCGAGGAAGAAGTCTGTCAGGAACTCGACCATCTCCTCGATCAACGCCGGATCGTCGTAGAACATGTACGAAAGCGGCACCGTGCCCACCCAGGAGCGCAGCTGGGAGTAGAAGCCGAAGTGGCCGTTGGTCTGCAGGAAGAGCGGGTAGTCGCGTGTGGCCCATTGACTGCGCAATTCGTCCCAGTTCGCCGGGTAGCGCTCCGGAGTCGCCGGGTCGTAGCGGCGCTTGAGTTCCTCAAACGAGGCGCGGTCGGTAACCGGGAAGCCGATGTACTCATCCATGCACCAGCGCGTGCCGCGAGCAGTCCCCTCCTTGAGCGCCCTGGTGATGATCCCCGAACCGTTGCGGGCGACGATGTAGCGGTCGGTCTCCTCGATGACCTGGTACTCGAAGCCGGGAAGCATCCCGGTGAGGACGGGAGCGAAGGCGCGCCCGTCCAGACCGAGGCCGGGTACTCCGTTGAACCAGTTGCACACGTACTCCGGCGTGTCGGGCATTCCTTCGCCCGTCCAGCGGTCGATAGCCTGGCCCCAGGCCCCGAGTTCGTAATTGGGGAACCAGTCGACAGGCTCAAAGGCATTGATGCGGAGGAATGCTTCTCGGTGGGTCATGCTCATCCCCTGTTCAGTCGTCCCTGGCGCAAGGGCCGCCAACAACCATCCCGCAACACAGCGGCGGCAGCACCAGTGTCTCACTTTCGAAGGCGTGCGCCTGGTCTTTCCGTCCGCGGATGTGCAGGACGGGGTTGCTGCCCAGGCGCGGATCGCTGATGGTCACCGTCCGCGGCTCGGTCGTCCAGTTGGCCAGGGCAATCCCGTGCCTGCCGTCGGGCGCCTGCCAGGCACAGTGCGCAACGGCCGGGACGGCATGCGCCTTCGCGTTGAACTCCCACTCGCAGACTTCGCACTCGACCTCCGCCGGACGCTGCATGCGGCCGTAGACGAGGAAGTCCCGTCCGATCCCCCGGCGCNNCGCAGCGCGGTCGCCGTCCGCATCATCTCGAGCGCGTCGGCGTTGCTGCCCACGCGCGGCTCCCAGTCGGCCCAGTTGGAGGTCTCGCGATTGAGCAGCGTGCCGTCGCCAATCATCACCGCGCCGACGATCTCGCCCCAGACGAACTCCCAGGCGGTGCGCGCGGGGATCGAGACCGGCTCCGGCCCCAGGCTCATCATGCCGTGCGTCAGCGTGCACTCATGGAAGATGTACTGGTAGACGGGCACGAAGTCGGCGTTGCCGGCGCCGGGCACGCTGATGCGGAGGTCGCTCTGCTGAAACAGCGGGAGGCAGAACTCATTGGTCGGCCACTCGGTGGACTGGATCACCTCCAGCTCACCCGCGGCGGCGGCGGCCTGCCGGAAGTCGCCGATCATGTCGGCCATCGCCTGCGCCATCCACTTGCCCGGCAGCGGCGGGTGTCCATGCTCGGAACAGAAACAGGGGAAGGTCGAGGCGTTGCAGTTCTGGTCGAAGAACTGAATGCTCTGCATGCCCCAGCCGATGAGTCTCGCGACGAAGTCGGCGGCAATCTGCCGTGTCTGCTGCTGCGCCATGCAGGTGATGAAGCTCGGGCGCCAGCTCTGGTCCCATCGCTCCGCCCACAACTCGCCGTCGGGCNNACACGCCCTGCTCGCCATGGTGCGTCTTGAAGTACTCCGCGCCGTCGTAGTCGTTGAACAGGTGCTTCATCACCCAGCGCGTGCCGTTGCAGAAGGAGCCCACACGCCAGCCCCGCTCCCGAGCCTGCCGGCAGAAGCTCGTCATCGACTCATCGCCGCCCACAGGCGGGAAGCAATCCGGGTACACCCACGGCCCGCCGCGCTCCCACGACATCAGCACGGCGACTACCGGCGAGTCGACGCCGTCGGCGACGCCCTGCAGCAGCGGCAGGCATTTCTCGTAGGGGAGGAACTCATCAATCGGCGGTGCGGGTCCGGCGTCCACGTAGCCCTGCAGGCGGATGGTGATATGCGGCGGCGACTCGAGCAGCCATGCGGGGATGTCGGTCCGCTCCGTCAGCGGCGTGGCCCACGACTGCCGCAGGGTCCAGTCGCGGTAGAGGTCCGCGGCGTCGTACCAGTCGCCGCGGAAGCTCCCCAGCAGCACCTCGTATTCGAGGGTCCGCTCACCCGGCGCGGGCCAGTCGCCGACGTGCGCCAGTCCCATCCGCAGGCCCTGCGGCCGACGCAGGGCGCGCAGCAGCTTCACATTCCCGGCGGTGTCGTCGCAGGCGAGGTAAATGCCCGCGCGCGGGGTGTACCAGGCCATGAACTGCGCGAATGACCGGCCGGGGTAGTGCTGGGAGTTGCCGTTCTCAGGCCAGAACTGCCAGCGACGCGGCTCGTCGGCCTGCAGGCGCTCAATCTGCGGGGCCTGCAGCAACTGCCCCTGCACATTGGGCAGGAGCAGGGCGGCGTCGGGCTGATCCGGTACCACGATGAAAGGGAACTGCAGGTCCACGATCGCCACGCCGGCGCCGTTGCGCACGGTTGCCGACCAGCGGCTGAAGCGGTCCTCGGGCGAGATCCGCACCGTGAGCGTCACGTCGAGGTCCATCCCGCCGAGACCGAGGAACTCGAGCCGCGCGCCGGTGTCGGTCGGCGTCACGGTGATAGTGGTCGCCCGGCGCGAGTCGAGCGTCTGGTATGCGCCCTCCGCCAGGTACTGCAGAACGAAGGCGGGATGGTCCTGGCGGGTGACGCAGAGCGATGCTTCGGGGTCATCGAGAGGAGCGAGCCCGAGGAGCCGCCCTGTCTCCACGTCGAAAGTCAGCACGTCGGTTGCGGTGCGCAGTTGCAGGGAGGGCATGGCCGGGGCTCCGGGTGGTTCGGGATGGCCGTGCGGACACAACTCCGGGGCCGGCCCTTCGCCGTCGGAGAGCCGCATACCTGCATGCCTGGGGCGGGAGTGAGGTTCCCCGACCCGGGCCGGCCGCTCCTGCTCGCTCGAGGCTACGGCCGGGCGCCTCACCGATCCCCGACAATCCCCTGCAGCCGACAGATGGCTTCGGCCACGCGGTCGCGGTGCTCGAGCAGCATCCCGGGGTCCTCGCTGTATGTGTTGACGTCTCCCAGCAGGGCATCCGGGACCGCCAGCAGCCGCTCCGCCCGCGCGACCGCCGCCCGCTGTGCGGGTGGCAGGTTGAGGCCGCGGGCCTGCTCGATGAGCGCACGCAGCCGCCACAGGTACTCGTAGTCCTCGATGCCGTCGCGGATGTTCTCCAGCCTCATGGTGCTAATCGGCCCGTCCGGTCCCGCGCAGAGCAGTTGTCCGTCGCCGTCGGGGAGCGTCCCGCTGTACTGCGGCACCCAGTCGGTATAGGGGCCGCTGGTGATGATCGCGTCATTGTTGCGCCAGCCGTCGAGGCGGTAGTAGAGGAAGCCGTCGGTCTCGTACTTCCAGGCCGCGACACCCATCAGGAGCCGCGAGCGGATCGCCGGGTACTGGGTGAACCAGTTCAGCGAGCGGGTCTCGCGCGGACCGACACAGATGTACCACCAGGTCTGCTTGCCAATAGCGCGTCCACGGATGATCTTCTCCCGGTCCTCGTGGTAGCGGGGTGTCAGCGGCACCCAGATGTCGAGGTACTTCGACGGATCGGTGTCCTCCAGCCCGTAGGTGCGGTCGTAGCCGGTGGTCATCAGCGGGATGTCGGGGAATGCCTGCTTGATGAACTGCGCGGCCTTGCCGAGGGTCTCGAAGTCACTCGTCTCATCGAGGAAGTAGATGCCGATGCGGTCCTTCGGCCAGCCGACTTCGTGGAGGCGCTCCACGTCCGGGGTGAACATCTCAACGCACTTGCGCAGATACTCATCGTAGGTGTCTACCCCGAACGGACGGTCCTGCTTGATGGCATGCTCGGGAGCGAGGACGTAGCCGACATTCCACCAACTCGAGCCGCGCTTCATCAGGAAGCGCATACCTTCTGGGTTGGTGAGGTAGTGCATGGCATCCTCGCCGGTGATGCCGGTGGGTTTGGTCCGATAGAGGTCATTGACCGCCAGCCGATGGTCAAGCAACAGGTCGTACAGATCAAATGCCATCTGTCTGTTGAACCTGTCACCGTACAGCTTCGTGAACATGCTCGTCGTCAGGCCCCAGACGGTCTTCAGGTGCTGCTCGACGGGCAATGTGAAGTCATACACCTGCACGCGGATGGCGATGCTCCGCGCCGCAACACCCTCCGCACTGACCACAAGCCTGCCTGTGTAAGCGCCCGGAGCGGCATCGGCCGATGCGTGCACATCGACCCACAGCGGCTGACACTGCCCGCGTGGGNNGGGGTGTCGAAGGTTGTGAGGAAGTCGAGCAGCGGATCGGGCCACCACTCGGAGGGCATCGGCCGGGAGACCGGCTGCGGGATGTGTGACTTGACGTAGCCCACCGGCACCGCGCTCACTCGCAGCCCGGGCTTGTCGAAGCCCTCGATGCGCCACTTGACGCCAGTCAGATCGGCATCGACGGGGACCACGACAACCTGGGCAGCCTCATGCTCGTTGCGGGCCAGGCGCACTGACACGGCATCCGTGAATGTGCCCTCGAAGGGGGCATCGCGGCCGAAGACCTTGACCATCGGGCTCTGACTGCCGAGGGCGAACTCGGTCGAGTAGCCACGCGCGGTGTTGAACGCCCGGCCACGGTCGGCGGGCAAGTCGGCCCGGATCTCCGCGATCGTCGCAAGCTGCGTGGTGATACCGGCGAGCATCTGCGCCGTCTCGGTCTCGGTGATCTGCTCATCGGCGTCGAGGCCGTCGGCCATCCGCTTGAGCCTGTCGGCAACGGCATCCACCCGAGCCCTTGACGAGACGAGCCCATCCTCGAGCGCGATCTCGTCGGCAAGAGCCTGCCTGTGCCTGTCCGCTGAGGCGACCGCACTGCCCACCCGCCTGCGCGCGAGCGCGTCAACCAGCCTGTCGGTGCGCTTGAGAGTGAGCACGAGCTGGGGCCTGTGCTCGGGCTGCTCGGCCTCGGAGGTGGCGAAGGACACGTAGTCTCCCTTCTCCGACGCCATCCCCGGCCACAGGTGGAGGCCGGCGTTGGTCGACGGATCGGCGATCCAGCGCTGGATCATCACCGCGGGGAGGT
>DPJP01000338.1:4754-9447 GCA_003542955.1 Armatimonadota bacterium | reverse complement strand
CGGCCCATCGCCGCGTGTCGTGCGCGAGGTAGCTCCAGCACGCGGCTCCGGGCGTGGGGATGCGCGTTCCGTCGCCGGCGCCCTCGACCCACCCGGCATTGGCCGGGGCCATCGCATGCAGGTCCACGGCGACATCCCGGAAGGGATACGTGCCACCGGAGTGGTACAGCACGACCCTGGCGGCGAGAACCTCCGCGGTCTGCGGCACCATCGAGAGGTCGAAGCGCAGAATGGATGTGTAGTGCTCTCCCCAGCGGTTGATGCCGGTGCCCATCGACGGCGTGGCTCCGTAGTTGACGAAGGCGACCGAGGCGGGCTGGTACATCATCAGGTCATTGGTGCCCTCGTAGCCGTCGACGCCCTCCTGCAGCGCAATCTCGATGGTCGGCGCCTGTGCGAGGCACGCAATTGCCGCGAGGTCGAGCACCAGAGCCGCCAGGGCAAGTCTAGTCAGCGATGCCCGTCCAGGCATGAGCATCTCCTCCGTTCAGTCTTTCAACGTGGTGAACAGCTTCTCCGCGGGCAAGGCAGTCTTCGGAATATCATACGACTGCCCCGGCCGGGCGTCGATGACGAGCGGCCTGCCGCCGGCGAAGGTCAGTTCCAGCCTGCNNTCGGGCGCCATAGTCAGTTTGGCGCGCGCGTCATCGGCGGCGGAAGAGATGTGGAAGCTGACGAGACGGTCTGCTTTCAGCTTCAGCGCCCCCATCAGGTCAAACTCGCTGACGCCTACCGCCGACACGATACGAGCACCGTCAGGGCTATTGATCGCCATCATCTGCCCCTTGAACCGCCACTGGCCCTCCGGAGCCGACCACTCGTCTGGGTTACGGGAGACCACCAGCGTCCCGGCCTCGTGCGAACACGTGACACACGCATCGGTCGACTGCCAGGAGATAGCGCGCGCGGCGCTATCCGACACCGGGGCGATGGCCGTCGCGAAGGTGGTGCTCTGTGCGCTGCGCCGGAGTATCAGCATCGGCATGAGCTTGTCCAGAGCGGTGGTGATACTCTCCGCGGCAATCAACTCTGTTTCGCTCTCCGATGGGCACACACTGACCTGCAGTTCCGGCTTCTCCCGCCCCCAGAGGGTCGCGATGCCGTCGGTGGTCGGCCCGGCGGCTCTGGCCCTGTGGATGTGCTGGTAGCCGCAGCGCTCGCCCAGAGGATCGGGCAGGTCGGTGAGTGTTGATGGATCGAGCGCTCCCGCCCCCGCCTGGAGTTCGCCGTCGATATGCAGCACGTAGTCGTACCGGTGCTCATCATCACTCTGCACGCTGTGGAAGTCGAATAGCACGTTGCCGGCAAGGGCCACGAGACGTACCAACTGCACGCCCTCGTAGACGGTATTGCAGGAGGCGCGGGCGGCCTTCAGCCCCGGGTCGGCATGGAAGAACTCGAGCTTCCCGATGGCCTGCCTGTCAGGAGCGTCAATGGGCCACGTCTTGTCTACACTGCCTGCCGGGTACTGGCTGATGCCATCCACTGTGATGGTGTTGTGGCTGACAGTATGGGCGGTCCACTGGCCCTTCTCGGGCGAATCATAGCCGCACGAGCCGAAATCGGGGATGATCTGTCGACCCGCCGCATAGGCGACGATGCTGAGCGTGTCGGGATGGCCGTGCCCGCCGCCGTAGGGGCCGTAGTTGAGGTTGACGCAGGTGGCGTCCTGGGCGGCACGGCCTGCATCATCGAGGTGATTGCGCAAGAGAGCCCAGCCTGTCGAGGGGAACAGGCTGCAGCCCTCCCGAAGCACACCGTTGTTGGCGAAGCCGTCGCCGGTGAGGGTGAACTCGCCGGCTGCATCCGGCGGCAGATAGATCAGGTCCAGCACGCGTGAGGAGGCTCCGCCGGCGTCGGTCGTGACGGCCGAGTTCTCGTCGATGACGGCTGCCTTCGCGGGCAGAGACGCCCAGTCCCCGAGGTCGCCATCGACATTGATCCCGCCTGCCAGCGGGGCGTTGACCGCATGCCGCGCCTCGGGCTGCTGCGCGGAGAAGACGAGCCTCCCGCCCTGTGTCGGGTCATAGCGGTCAGTCTGGCTGGCCCAGTGGACCATCTTCTCCTTGGTGGTCGCCCCGCTGGTGGCGTCGGTGTCGTAGATGACGAAATCAGCAGTCAGTTCCAGGCCGTCGGCCGGCTGCAGCGGCGTGCCCAGCTCGCCCTCACGGGGGACGAACTCGCTCCACGGGATGCCTGCCTCGACGATGTAGCCATGCTCGGTTCTGCTGACTGCGTACTGCGCGGCGCCGGCCTCGTTCCTCGGCGCGGCAAAGCGGGTGAACAGCGCCGGGACCGGCGGCACGGTGGCGAAGTCGCCGGGGCTGAAGCCATAGATGAAGTCGTATGAATTCGCCGGCTCCTTCAGCCACTTCAGGCCCACCCAGAGCGCGTCCCCGGCCCAGACGGCGCCCGGCTCGGAATGGCTGTTACGCACCACCTGGTCGCGGATATCCGCGGCGATGTAGAGGTACTCATCGTCCCACGCCACACGCACCTGCGCGCCGGCATCGTCGGCGCCGGAGACCGCCGCCCGCGTAGACTGCGGCAGTGCCTGATTCACGAGCCAGGCAAGCTCGGGCGTCCGGTAGTGCTCCCACGCGGCCCGGTAGGGTTCGGAGGCCCGGAGGGGGCCGCGGGAGCTGTCGCCGATGACCGGCCAGCTCAGGTCGGGGAACGTGCAGAAGAATGGGCTCTCGAACATCAACCGCATCGACTTGGGGCCGTTGTCGCCATCGCCGACGGTGTAGTTGCCCAGCGGCTCGCGATCCTCGTTATAGTCATCGGGCACTGCCAGCGTCCAGAGGTCCATGTTGCAGTTGTAGCCGCCCTGCAGGAACGGAAACAGCGCCGAGATCACGAAGTGATGGTAGCCGAGCGAGCGCTCCCAGAAGATGCCGTCATCATGCACATCATGGGCCAGGAGGTGCTTGAGGCCGTAGGGTCCGTCGATGGCGTGCTCGACCATGTCGGCATCACGCAGCAGCAGGCCGGTGAGGCCGACGGCGGAGATGAACCAGGCCTGGAAGTTGTAGCACTTGTAGTGGAGGTCCCCGGCGCGGGCGTCGCTCCTGTTGCCGTAGTCCTTGACCCAGAACAGGTCCGCTGCCGGGCGCAGGAAGTCGCGTTCGATATTTGCGTGGTCCTCGGCGCTGTAGGCCGGGCTATCGTGGGTCAGGTCGTATGCCAGCAGCACGGGAACGACCCAGGTCGCCTCATAGAGGCCGGAGGCGGTCTTCGCCAGCCGCACGCGCGATCCGCGCACCTCGAGCGTGGGATAGACCTCCGCATAGCCCACCATCGCGTCGCGCACCCATTGCGCGTAACTCTCCTCACCGAGCAACTGGTAGGCCAGCGCTACCTGCCTCATCTGGCCGGGGAGAGCGCCGGTGTTGTCGGTCGGCTCCTGCGGTACCGATGGCGGGTTCTTGATGGTGGCATCGGCCTGGCGTCGCAGTTCGGCGGCGATGTTCGCGCCGTCCTCGCCCCGCGCCAGCGCAGCCCTCGCCCGTGCGATCTGCCCGCGGCTGTATTGCAGGTACGGGTGCGTATCGGGGATACCGGCGCCGGGGGTCACCTCCGGCGCGTGTACCTGCACCTCACACACCGCGGCGGGCCCCGGTTTGCCCTCCGGGTCGACCGCGGCGACGGCGTAGAACGCGTCCGCGGCGCCGGGGATGAGAACGCTGTCGCTGTCGGGTGGGAGCAGTTCCGCAAAGGGCCTCGCACCGCGAGCCTGCTGCTCACTCGCTCCGCGCGAGACCTGGTAGCCCCGCAGCCTCCCGGCTCCGCCCGCCTGCCAGCGTACCCGCACCGTCCCGTCGATGCGCCGGATAGCCGTGACGCCCGCGGGCGCGCTCGGCGCCGGGAGTTGGCCTGTGTGCACGCTCACAGGTGCGGAGGGCTTACCGGCGGTGTCGCCGCCGACAACCGGGACGATCAGGTAGGTGTACGCGGTGTTGCTCCTGAGCCCGGCATCCCGGTACTCGCTGCCCTGCACGGTCGCGATCAGCAGGTCGGGCTCGGCCGCGACGTTCGCGCCCTCCGCGCGGTAGATGCGGTGACCGAGCACACCCGCGTATGCCCCAGGACTGGACCAGCGGAGCGCCATGACGCCGCTGTCGTCGAAGGTGACCTCGGGCTCCGCGGGCGCCGGCAGCGCGTCGGCGGTCAGCGGGGTGATGCTCAGGTTGCGGAACTCGTAGTTGTAGTTGTAGTAGTGCAGCAGGCCCACACGGCCCTCGGCAAGCGGCGTCTCGTATGTGGTCGGGTCGCCGCCGGTCCGGACGCCGTCCATGAACAACGCGGCGTTCCCGCTGATGACTACCAGCCGCACATGCGTCCAGGCGTCCTCCGAAATCCCGCGACCGGAGAGGAAGTAGCATGCCCGGTTATTGTGATTCTCCGGGTCAACGCCCCAACAGACGATGGTGCGCGACTTCTCCCCCATCGGCCCGGCCTGCATGACATCGAACTCGAGGATGAAATCGCGGTATGCCCGCTTGCTGAGCAGGTAGTTGTCGGGCGTCGAACCGCCCCCGTCGGAGGCGAGAATGCTGCCATCGGGGCGCAATGTGTAGACCTCGGGCACGGCATCCCACTCGATACCGGCGCATGCGGGGAGGATGCAGACGATGAGCAGACACCAGGCTGCCGGCAGTGCGCTTCGCATGAGTGATCCCTCGCTTCGAGA
>DPJP01000338.1:0-4726 GCA_003542955.1 Armatimonadota bacterium | reverse complement strand
ATTGGGTCCACGGGAGCGCCGGACGGGGCTGCCCGGCATACTGTGTTTTCGCCCGCGCGGGGATGAATCCCTGCGGGCGAGGCGGGAGGTGCGCGTCGGCTGCGGGCGAAGGAGCGTAGACGTCGCACGGCGCAATCCAGCCCGCCCTGATGCCGCACGGGAGATGAGTATGCAGGAGATGGAACTCGACGGACAGCCCACACAACGTATGGGGCAGCGCTTCATCGACCTCGCGCTGCCGGGCAACAACGCCGCGTGGCGCTACATCGTCTCGTTGGTGCTGATCGGCTTCTTCTGGCTCATCCTCGGTGGCATACCATACGCGGTGCTTGTGCTCGCCGGAGGCATGTTCGGGAACACGACGGCCGACATCGATCCGGCGATGGGGGTGGTATCGGGGATCGACCCGCTCTGGAGCTATGTCGCCATCAACCTGAGCCTGGTGATGCTGCTTGTCGGGGTCTGCGTCATTGCCCCGCTCATGCACGGACGCGCTCTGCGGACGCTGATCACGACGCGCAGACGGATCAGTTGGCGGCGCTTCGGGCAGGGCTTCGGGCTCTTCTTCCTGCTGGCGGCGCTGGATGCGGTCGTCGAGTGGCGGCTCAATCCCTCAGACTTCGCAACCAACTTCGACTCGACGCGGTTCCTCATCCTCGTGCCGCTTGCGGTCATCCTCACTCCGCTTCAGGTGGCAGCCGAGGAGCTGATGTTCCGAGGCTACCTGATCCAGATGCTGGGCCGCATCCTGAGGAGCCCGGTGGCCGCGGCCGTCGGGGCGGCAGTGCTGTTCGCGGTGCCGCATTTCTTCAACCCCGAGATGGAATCGGGCGCTGTCGCCATGGCGCTCAACTACGTCATCATGGGGCTGTTCATGGGGCTGCTGGTGCTGCGGGATAACCGCATCGAGCTGGCGGTCGGCGTGCATGCGGGCAGCAACTTCTTCCTGGCGGTCTTCATGACATACCCGGATGCCGCGCTGACCACGCCGGCGCTGTTCACGACAACGCGCTTTGACCCCGTCGCCTCGCTGATCGCCTTCTGCATCATGGCGATAGTCTTCTGGCTGCTCCAGTTCCACGTGATCGACAGAGCCTGCCCGCCGCCGGATGACGACGAGGCCCCGCCCGAGGAGCCGCTCGCAGGCGAGGCCTTCGAGGAGCCGCTGGTCGGGGCGGAGTGGGTGGACTATCCACCGGTGCCGGAGTGTGATAGCGAACCGTCGGCAGAGAACAGACTGCAGGAAACCGCGGATGACGCGGATGAACGCGGATAGGGGCGCAGGGCCGCGGGAACGGGAGCCGGCGTCGCTCCTGTTCCTGCCCATCTCGCCCATGCCGGGCGGGCTGAAAGCCCGCGACTCCTTGGGAGCAGAGAGAGCGCTCAACACCCCCCGGCGGTGAAGCTTGGGGTGAGGTCGTACTCGACCTCTTCGCCCCCGGTGCCTATGGGACTCCGGAAGCTCTTTGTCCACTCCGGCGACTTCGGCGGGTCGGAGGATGACAGCTTCTGCTGCCATGCCTCATCCGTCATCCGCTCGGTGACAGGCACGGTGAACTCGTAGTAGTCGAACACAGCGCCACGGCCCAGCAGCAGCTTCCCATCCAGCGGGTAGACGGCATAGATGATGTTCGCGCGCCCGACACCCTCCTCGAGTGCCAGGTCCACCCCTCCGAGGTTGCCGGTGTGCACGTCGGCGACCACTGCCATGTCCTTGTCGGTCATCGAGGTGATCTCGCCGCCGTCGCTCACCTCGGAGTTCATCAGGTTCAGGTTCGCAAGCGTGGCGCCGTAGTTCTCGATCTGCTTGAACTCATCATCTGTCAGCGCCACGCCCGTCAGCTCCTTGATCGAGACATCCTGGAGGAAGCCGAGCAGGGAGATGAGGTCATCGAAGGCCTGCAGCAGCTTCTCGTCGGTGAGCAGCTCGCGTGACTTCAGCCCGTCGCGGAGTTGTTGGGTGAGCAGCCCCAGGCGCCAGTAGGTGAGCACCTCCGGCTCGACATAGCCCTTCGGCGGTGGCGGGGGCTTGTCCTGGCCGCCCTCTCCCCCACACTCGGCCACAACCGACTGCTTGGCATACAGGATCGTGTCATGCCGCAGCTCCGCCCAGCTCCCGAGCGAGGCGTTGAGCTGCTTGTCCACCCATGCCTCGTTACGCATGAAGGACGGGTAGCCCTCGTCCTTGACCTCCAGGAGGAACCTGAGCGTATGCAGCCAGCCGGCGTAGACATTCTCCGTCCAGTCCTCGTCGGTGTAGGCGTTGACCTCCTCGCGCAGTTTCTGCGTCTGCTCGGTGTAGTTCTTGAACTTCGTCTGCTGGTAGACGGTGTCGGCGATCCGGTAGGCGCGCTCGGAGCCGAGTACCGACATCGCATCCAGCCCCATCGGGAAGGTGCGCATGTTGAACTCGCCGGGCCGCGCGCTGTCGGCGGGGTCGGTGTTGCCGACATACGGGAAGACCATCATCTGGAAGATGTAGGAGTCGAGGATGAAGCGCTGCCCCATCAGCCGGAACTGCGGGATGTACGGCTTCTTGGCGTCCTTGGTGATGGAGGCCATCACGATACCGGGTGGGCGCATGGCGAGGACCTCCTCCATCAGCGTCTTGAGGTCCTCCTCCGGCACGAGCTTGCTGGTCTCCAGGGGGGCGCCGTATACCTTCGCGACCGCTGTGCCGTAGTCGGCGGGCGTGTTGTCATCGGCAAAGCCGACCATGAAGGCCGTCGGCTCGTAGACATCCTCCCAGACGTCGATGAGCTTCTCGCCGTCGATCTCATCATTGAGCACCACCTGCGACATGAGCACAGCCTGCCGGGCCAGGCGCGGGGCGAACTCCTCGGCCTGGTTGCGCAATGCCATCGGTACCAGCCCGTACCACATCATGGCCTTGAAGAAACGCTTGAGCTTGTCGCTGCGCGTGTAATGGCCGCGGGGGACGAACTGCGAGTAGTCCACCTCGAAGCGCACAGTGGGCGATGACTTGAAGCCCTCATGCTTGTCGACCAGTGCAATCTCGGCGTCGGCCAGCTTCGTGACCTCATCGGGCACGGTGACGCCCCACTGATCGGGCGCGATCTCGAGCAGCTTCACGGGCACCAGCGCGTAGCCGTAGTTGCGGAGCGCAGCCTCCCTGACATCGGCGACGGTCTCCTGCTCATAGCGCTCCGCGCAGCCGCGCAGCACGCCGACGGCCAGGGTGGACACCCGCTCGTAGAGGGTGCCGACCTCGATGGTGCGCAGGACGTAGTCATAGAAGATGTGGAAGAAGTGGAGCGCGGAGTCGGCCGTGACGAAGCTCGGCAGATGCTCGCGCGGGTAGTTGTTCTGCTCGTAGATGAACTCCATCTGCTTCCACTGCGCCGGGACGACGACGAAGGCGTTCTCGGAGAGCGCCTCGATATGCTTCGCGTGCAGCTCATCCTTAAAGAGCTTCAGGTTGTCGACGTTCTTCAGCCCTGCCTCGACGTCATAGGGCTCGACCTGCGGCGTGAAGCTCGGCCGGCTGCCGAGGTCCACGCTGAAGCCCGACTCGCGCTCGGATGCCGCCGGTGGCCGCACCTGCGGCGTGTCCGGCGGCTGGGGCTGATCGCCCGTCCTGTCGCGTTTGCAGCCCAGGCAGGTGGTCAGCACAATAACCATGCACAGTGCGACGGCGATGCGCGTGGTGTCTCTCATCATGGTGTCCTCCCCGGAGGCCACGGCCTCACGGCGTTGATGTGCGGGAATCCATATCCGCGGAACAGAGCAGTCCATCGGGCGGCACCCGATGCCAGGCGGCATCAGCAAGCTCGAGCACAACGCATCGGGCGCCGGCCAGACCGTCCTCGACCTCGACGAGCGCCCGGCCCTTCGGCCCTCGAGCACTCGCGGGCGCCCGCACAAGCCGCATGCGGGCGAACTCGTCGGAGTGGCCCAGCCCCCAGAAGCCGAACTGGTTCCACTCATACGCGCACAGCAGCATCCCCCCGCCCAGACCGTACTCGACCGAGACCAGCTCCGCCGCTTCATCCCCGGTCACATCGGCAAGGAAGGCCGTCTCGTAGGGCCGGCAGAGGCGGCTGCCGCGCCACCGGGCGTACAGGTCGCCGTGCTCGTCGAAGCTGTAGATGAAGAAGCGCCTGGCATAGCGGGGCGTGAGTGCGGTGCGGCTGAAGGTGCACAACGCGACATCCTCCGCCCCATCGCCATCAACATCGCCGACTGAGACATCCCAGAAGTTGTAGTACTGCTCGGGCGAGAGGCGTCGTGAAGCATGTGGGAAAGCGAGATCAACCAGGTAGAGCGAGCTGCGCCGCGGCTGCGTGCGGCTCAGGTCGGCGGCGGTGAGCACCAGCAGCGCGGTGTTGCGCTCCGGCGGCCGAACCGTGCAGGCGTCGATGATGAAGTCCTCTGTGCAAAACAGCGGCGTGCGGTTGGCGTCGTGTGTGCAGATGGTGTGGAGGTCGACGCTGAGGCCCGCAGGCAGCACCGGGGGGACAATCATGACCCGCGGCAACCTCGCATCCCCCGACATGGCGGCAGCCACAGTCAGAGCGAACACGAGCAGACCGGCACGGATCGAGGCAACATAGGGCTGCATGCGTGACCACCCGACGCAGAGTCAGAAGGCCGGTGCGCAGGTGCAATCCGGGACAGTGACCCTATTCGACGGCGGAGTAATGGAGCCCTGCCGGGTAGATGGCGGGAGCGGGAGACGGCAGGGGCGAGAGGCGAGGGGTTAGGG
>DPJP01000481.1 GCA_003542955.1 Armatimonadota bacterium | reverse complement strand
GAGAGGGGAAGGGGGTGAGGCCTGCCGCGGCACGGGGTTACGGCTGCTGCATCACCGTCGCTCGCCCCTCATACACCTCAAACTCGACCACCTGGAACAGGTCATTCAGCTCGTTGTGCAGGCCGGTGAAGCGGATGTACTTCGCCTCCCGCGGCTCGAACTCGTCGACCTGCCAGCCCCGCCACTCACCCTCCGATTTGTCCACCGCAGGCTGCCATGCCTGGTTGTCCAGCGATGTCTCGACCCTGTAGCGGAATGCCTGGTTGGCCAGATCGTGCAGCATCACCTGTGTGCGGCCCACCGTGGCAGGCTGTGGCAGCTCGATGGTAAACCCGCCCGGCCACGCGAAGTAGCCGAACCCGTACATTCCGCCGAAGTCGAGTACCTCGCCATCGATGATCTTCTCCGGCCACAGCTCCGGCATGCCATCGGGCCGCAGACCGCCGTGTATCTTCGCGCCGGCGGTGGCCAGGGCCAGGTTGCCGGTGTTGTCGCGGCTGACGAACTCCAGCCCGCTCAGGTCTGTCCGCCCCGAGGGCTCGTATGTCCCCTTCACAAAGCGGTAGAGGTCATCGTAGAGCTGCCTCCCCAGCTCGCCGCCCTCGTGGAAGTCCTTCACCGCGCGTCCGCCCTCGTAATAGCCGAGCACGGCGCCCTCCATCCACCCGTACTTGACCGCCGCATCGAAATACGCGTAGTAGCGGTCGGTGAACGCCGGGTCGGCAAGCGCCTTGGGGTCGAACTCGATCTCGATGCCGCAGCCGACTGTGTTAGCCCGCTTGGCCGCAACCAGGAACCGGTAGAGCGGAAGCTCCTTGTTGAAGAAGTAGTTGGGCTGCAGCATGGTGCAGTCGATGCCGATGTCGCGCCAGTCCGACAGGCCGCGAGCGCCGATATACGGCACCCAGTAGAGAAGGCGTCCCTGCTCATGGATGTAGTCCGATGCCCACTTGACGAGTTCGTAGTCCTCAGTGGGGATCGTCTCCGACAGCCAGTAGAAGCCGAGCAGCTTCAGGTGCTGGTACCCACCGGCCTCCCAGGCGGCCAGCACGCGGTCGATGTACCACGCCGTCGCCGCATGCTGGTCATCGGGCTTGCTGAAGTCCAGGTCGCGGTCGATGCCGGGCAGCCGTCCGAACTCGGTCAGTTCCCGCAGCGCGTTGGGCATGGTGATGACCACGCCCACGGTGTGGTCGGGCTCACCCAGCGCTTCACCGACCTCGGCAACAGCCTGCTCCAGGCCGACGAGGCCCGTCTCCGGGCGGAACCAGCAGTCGGCAAGCCAGACCCAGTCGGCCGGTGTCGGCTGCGTCTCGTCGGGGGAGTAGTGGTGCAGATACGCACCCGCGTCATTGGCGAACTCGATGAACAGGAAGCTGTCGAACAGCCAGTCCTGCGGTCGGCCCGCCGTGTCGAGATAGGCCACGTATGGCAGCAGCGCGTCCTTCGTCCACGGCACGCGACTCTGCATGCCGTGGTAGATCAGGCACATGTCCTCGATGCCGCCCGTGCCCTCCGACCGGGGCTGCTGGTACCTCCACCCACCCTCGGGCTGGGCAAGTGCCGTGACAGTTGCTGCGAGCAGTGCTATGAGAAGCGGTCCGCGCATTGTGTGCTCCGATTGGTTGATATGTATGCGTTGTGCGCACTGGCGTTTCGGGGAATAGCACCCGACCCGCGCACCGTGCACGCCGGGTAGCCTCACGGCGTGTAGCTCACCGCCGCCTCGCAGATGAAGTTCGCCATGTCGGGCCCGACGGCCTGATTGCCGGCCAGATTCGGGTGCGACTCCGCCCACTCGTGGGTCTGCTCGTACTCATACCGCAGCATGTTGGCCGTCGCGCTGCCGTCATCGGCCCGTGCGAGCATATTGAAGATATCATACACCACGATGTTCGGGTGACCTGCCAGGTACTCATTGCTCGTCAGGTACTCCGACCATCTGCGGGCACGATCGGCATCGTCGGCATTGGTCTCCATCCGGTGCAGCGGCGGCGTTGTGCACGGGATGAACAGCTTCTCCGGGTGCTGGTCGAAGTAGTCACGCATCGCCAGGAACCATGTCCTGTACTGGTTGAGCTGGTCTTCGTCGCCGATCGCGGAGGCCGGGAAGCATGACTTGAAGACGATCACCTGGTGGTTGGCCATGATCTCCCTGCGGGCATCGTTGTCGGTGGTCCACAACTCGTGCAGACCGTCCGGGTCGGTGTTGTCATTGGGGATGTCGTAGCTGTCGCCCGTCCAGATGCCGAACGGGTTCCGCAGTCCCTCGCCGTTGTACCCGTGGTCCCAGAACACGAAGTCAGTGCCATTGGCGCCGTTGATTGCGTCTATGGTGCCGCGCATGTCCCCCTCCTCGATGAACCCGTTCCCGGTCGAGTGATGGAGGAAGAAGATGTTGCGCAGCGGCCCCTGGGCGTTCGGGTCGGTGACTGAGATTGTGGTCTGGCCCGCGATCTGCGTCGTCCCGTCAGTGCACCTGACCGTCCCCTCGCCGGCGGCGGTGGCGGTGAAGACGTATGTTGACTCGAGCACCTGCGCGGTGGCAGCGGCAGGGTCTATCGTGCCGATGTCACCGGTGACTTCCCAGTTCGGCGAGAACTCAATCTGCTCCCCGTGCTGGTCGCGGCCCGTGGCGGTGATCTCCTGCGTGTCACCGATCTCGAGGTCCGCCTCGGTCGGCGTCATCTCTATGGTCCATAGCTGCGCGGGGCTGTCAACCGGCCACGGGAAGAGCCCGACCACGCAACGCAGCACGAGGATGGCATCGTTGACCCCGACGTCGCCGCTCTGGTCCACATCAGCGAAAGCGCTATACTCGGCCAGCCCCACCACGATCCGCAGTATGGCGATGGCATCCCCCACGCCCGGATTGCCGTCGCCATCCATGTCGCCCAGCAGGGGACCCTGCAAGGTTGAGACCGAGCGGCCCTCGATACCGGTGGCAGCCGTGTCTTCCCCTGATGAGTGACAGCCGACAAGCGCCAACATGCCTGTCAGAACGATGAGAGTCGCGATGACACGGAATGCATGACCACCTGCTGATAGTGGGATCATACCGCCCATCCCTCCGACCTTTCGGGATACTGCCGCACGCACTGCCTTCTTCGCGGTTCCACCACCGCACACCTACAGCCCGATGCAGGCTATCTCGCCCCCCCTCGCGAATTGACACCTGCTCGGCCGCCACATCCGGTCAACGGGGAGGTCGCGTCGATGTCGGCATACCAGATGATTCGACTATCGGTCACCATCATTCTGATGGGAGTGGCTCAAGTGACACCCGCAAGCGACGGCCTGGTCGGCCACTGGAAGCTGGCCGGCGACTGTAACGACTATTCCGGCAACGCAAACCACGGGATCAACCACGGCGTCGCTCTCGACGCCACGGGGCGCGACGGCGCCGGGCCAGGCGCCGCGCTCTTCGGCGGCCGCGACGGCTACATCGAGGTGCCCCACAGTGCCTCGCTGAACCTCGGCGCGGGCGACTTCACCATCGCGGCATGGGTCAAGACATACGAAGTGCTCGATGATGTCATAGGCGATATCATGAGCAAGTACGACGCGGCAGCACGGCGCGGGCTCAACCTCGGCATCATCACCCACGCCGGGATGACCTCCAGCCAGTCGAACTACCGCAACCTCCATTTCGGCATCGACAACGCCAGACTCGCCCCGGAGTGGACAGACTGCGGCAGGCCCGGCGAGTCGGTCATGGGCGCATCAATGGCCGTGTGGAACGGGAGCCTCTATGTCGGCACCTGCGAGCCCTACGGCGACCAGGTGGGCCGCGTCTACCGCTACCTGGGCGATGCCGACTGGGAGGACCTCGGCAGCCCCGACGGCGCCAACACCATCATGGCGATGGCCGTCTACCGCAACAGGCTCTATGTCGGCACGGCCGCATACAACACCACGGGGTCACTCTTGCCCGCGGCGGAGAACACCACGCCGGGCGGGCGCATCCTCCGTTACGACGGACCCGGCCAATGGACGTACTGCGGCAGCATCCCCGAGGCGAAGGCGACCTACGCCCTCTGCGTCTACCGCGACGAGCTGTACGGCATTGCCATGTACGTTCCGGGCGTGTTCAAGTGGGATGGTGATCAGACGTGGGCCTGCTGCGGCATACCCGGCGACCAGCGCTCGATGTCACTTGCCGTGCACAACGGGGGGCTGTGGGTCTCCGGCAACGGCAGCGCCGGCGTCCACCGCTACGACGGCGGTGAGCAGTGGCGCTTCTGCGGCAAGCAGCAGGAGAACACCCAGACCTACTCCTTCGCTATCCATGAGGGGCGGATGTACGTCGGCACCTGGCCCGACGGCTCAGTCCACCGCTACGACGGCGGCGACCAGTGGACCAATGTCGGCAGGTGCGCCGAGGAGAAGGAAGTCATGGGGATGGCCGTCTACAACGGCAAAATGTACGTCGGCACGCTCCCGCTCGGCGCCGTCTACCGCTACGACGGCCTCAACGACTGGCCCAGCATGGGACAGATCGACACCACGCCCGAGGTGCCCTACCGGCGCGTCTGGTCGATGGCGGTCTATGACGGCAGGCTCTTCGCCGGGACGCTGCCATCGGGGCATATCTACTCACTCGAAGCAGGCAAGAGCGCGACACACGACTATGAGTTCCCGCCGGGCTGGCAGCACGTCGCGGCGGTCCGCGACGGGGCCGTCTTGCGGCTCTATCTGAACGGAGAGCAGGTCGCGGCATCGACGGCCTTCGACCCGGCCGATTACGACATCAGCACCGACAAGCCGCTGCGCATCGGCTTCGGCGCGCACGACTACTTCAACGGCGCGATGAGCGACGTGCGGCTGTACAACAGGGCGCTGAGCGCGGAGGAGATTGACGGGCTGAGGTGAGGGCCAAACCCGGCCTCACCCCCCCTGCCCCCCTCTCCCTGTTCCCGGTCTGTTCCGTCTCACACGACGAGACGGAACAGACCGGCGGGACGAGGGGGGAGAACGGCCAACAACACTGCGTCTCGCCAACGCCGCGACGGTGTTTGCTGTTCTCCCCCCTCCTCCCGCCCCGCGAAGCGGGGAAACAGGGAGAGGGGGGCAGGGGGGTGAGGCCAAACGGCGCGCATCCCCTCCCCTGCCACACCGACAGTGACCTGAGGAGATATCACAATGGCAACAACCAGACCCGCAGTACTGACCATCGCCCTGTCCATCCTCATCTGCCTCCCCGCCCTCGCCGAGGTTTCCGGCAACCTCCTCCAGAACGGTTCCTTCGAGGAGGGGCTCGGCGACAACGGCATCCCGACAGGCTGGAGCCTCTACGGCGGGCGAGATGAACTCCGCACTATCGGCGTTGTGACCGATGGAGCGGTCGCAGCCGACGGGGCTTCGGCGCTGGTCATCTCCGACGGCAGCGCCACCGGCGAGATCGGCATCGTCCAGCAGGTGCCCGCGACGGCAGGTGAGGCCTACCAGGCGAGCGTCATGGTCCGCGCCGTGGACGACACATCCACCTTCGGCGCGTATATGCAGTTCCGCTTTCTGCCCTCCAACAGGATGTGGCAGCTCGACCTTGAACCCGCGGAATATGGCGGCTACCGCCAACTCGCCGTCAAGGCCCTTGCGCCGGAGGGCACCACCGATGCGGTCATCTACCTGTACACACATGCACATCCCACACCGAAAGTGATGGTGGACAATGTGAAGCTGGTATCAGGCGTCGAGCCGCCGCCCCCCGGCCCCGCCGAGCTTGTGCCGCCCCAGTATGACACCCTCAAGGACCTCCTCCTCGACACTGCCATCGTCGAAAATGGGCGCCCGGCTGCCTGCATCGTCGCCCCCGCGACCGGCCGCTACACCGCGGATGCAGAGAAGCTCCAGGCGGCAGTCAGGGCGATCACCGGCGCGGACGTGCCGATCGTCACCGACGAGTTCGCCTTCGGCGGCACGCGGCCGGAGGGCAATCTGATCGCACTCGGCAACCGCTCCACGAACCGCTTCATCGAGCAGCTGTACAACCAGTACCTGTGCCTGCTCGACCTCAAGTACCCCGGCCCCGGCGGCTCTGTGGTCCGCAGCCTGCATAACATGCGGGCGGAGGGCATCAACGTGCTCTTCGCCGGTGGCAGCGACGACGCCGGCGTCGCCGCCGCGACCGATGTGCTGATCGGCAAGCTGAAGGAGGCCGGTGGGGGGCAGGGTAGCCTGGCTGTCGGCCGACTGATGGAGATACAGCTCCCGGAGGGTGTCAATCCCACCGACGATGTGCGCGAGATGAAGATCTGGGAAGCCTCCGACATGTACCGCGACACCGGCTACTTCGGCTGGAACTCGATCAGCAAGCACATGGCCATGTACTACATGACCGGGCGCGAGCAGCACGCCCGCGAGATGGTGCGGCTGGCCTTCCCGGATGCCGAGGCCCTCAAGCAGATCACCGAGATCGACGGCGAGCGCATAGAGAACAAGGATGACCCCCTCGCCGGCACCTACCACTACAACTCGCACATGATGATTCTGTTCTGGGACCTCATCGAGGAGAGCCCCGTCTTCAGCGATGAAGAGCGCCTCCGCATCACCAATGCCTTCGCCCGGCAACTCGACCACCGCAAGAACGAAGGCGTCTACACGCTCACCCAGCCTCCGGCGCAGGTGAGTTCGCGCCACGGACAGTGGTCGGCGGTATCGCTCTACTGCCTGGGGCGCTACTTCAACTGGTACTACCCCAACGCCATCTGGGAGCAGTGCGTGCGTGGCGGAGAGCTGGGTTTCGCATCTCTGCACCGGCACTCGTGGGTCGTCGGGGAGGCCGATAACCTCTACTGGTACGCCACCGGCACCGCGCCCATCCTCACCTACATGACGCTCACCGGCGACCGCGTGCCGCTCAAGAACGGTGTGCTGCCGGAGCTGCTCAAGGGGCAGGAGATACTCGCCTCCGGCCGCGTGCCCGACTGGTCGCTGAACTCCTGCTCGATGGGCTATCTGAACAAGGCAGCGTATCTCACCGGCGACGGCAGGTGGGTCGAGTACCGGAGCCGCTGCCAGACTGACACCGACGCCTTCAGGCTCGGGCAGTCCTACTGGCCCGAGGAGAGCATCGTCGCCCATGAGCCCGATGACATGGTTGGCCAGTGGAACATTCACCCGTTGCCGGAGCCCGCGTGGCTGTCGCGCGCCAACGGCTTTGACCTCGATGAGTCGTTCTACTTCGGCAGCTTCCGTACGACCACGGATCAGAACGGCGACTTCATCCTCACCGACGGCTTCAACGGCCAATCCCGCAACCCCTACCATGCCTTCGCGATCCTCGAGCTGCGCCTGGCAGGCGCAACACTGCTCAAGGGCTACCGCAACCAGGTGCTCACCCGCGCCGACGGTATGGTCGAGCCGACAGTCGCCATCGACGCCGCGCTGCGCCATGCCGATGTCGTCGGGGATACCGCTGCCTGCGTCGGCGAAGTGCCCCGAGCCGCCTTCTGCAACTGGCGGCGCACACTCGCCCAGCGCACGGGCAGGTATGCCCTGGTCGTGGATGACTTCACCTTCCGCACTGACAGCGACAACATGACCGTCCAGACGCTCTGGGAGACGGTCGGCGGCGCGTGGGACCCCGAGCTCAACAGCCTGCGCGTGAACTCAGACCGCGCCGCGGTATTCAGCCCGGGCGTCAAGCGCCTCAGAGCCCTAAACGCGAACTACACCAGTCAACCCGCCGAGGAGAACTCTGTCGGTCACCTGGATAGCCTCGATGTGCTGCTGCTCCGGGCGAGGGCGCTCGGCGGGTGGCTGCAGATCGAGTTCGATGTCGAGCAGGAGACGACCGCGGAGGTCTATGTCGAGTTGCTCAACTACGTGGACCGCGGCATCGTCGACATCGCGCTCGATGACGAGGTGCTGGTCAAGGAGTTCGACCACTACGCCGGCGCCGCCACCCTGCGACGCGTCCCCCTGGGCCGGCACACACTCACGGCGGGGAGGCACACGCTCAAGCTCGTGGCCACAAACTGGGCGCAGTCGAAGCAGCAGTGCTACATTGCCCTGTCGGCCGTCGGCATCGAGCCGGTCGGCGAGCAGAGCACCGCCCAGCCCGCCGGCTTCCACATCCTCCCGTGTGATGTGATGCAGGCCCACGACGGACCCTTCACCACGCTCGAGTGGACCGGGCCCGTCAAGGCGGGCGGAAGCAAGCACATCTTCTCCCTCATCGGGCAGTCCACCGGTCTGCCGGGCGGGGAGGTCGGCTGCTACCGGATCGCCGACACCGCCGCGGCCCTGCGCTTGCCCCGGCCCGCCATCGCCGTTGCAGGCGAGTACCGCCAGGTGAAAGGCGAACTCGTCATCGCCGCCGAGGACCACCTCTACGCCCACGGCCTCGACAGCATCGCATGGCTCGGCTACAGGCTCATCAAGGCCGACAAGCCCGTGGATGTCGACTGGGACTTCGACACCGGGCGGCTGTGCATCGTCGCCGATGAGCCCACCCGGATGGCCCTCTCCGCCGGGCTGGCCACACACCAGATGCGTTGTGGTGGCAGGGGCCTGCGCGGTGTCACCAACGACGATGAGGGCCTCTACGAGTTCACGCTGCCCGCGGGACGCCACGAGATCACCAACGCCACCCTCCCGGAGAATGCCCGCAGGGTCATCTCCTCGACGCTCGCGAAGATGGTCGAGGACGGGGCGGAGAGGATGGCACAGGGCATTCTCGATGCCCGCGCGGCGGCCCAAATCGACGCCGAGCCGCTGCAGTCCGCCTTCACCGCCAACCTCGACGGAAGCGTCGGCGACATGGTCATCGTACAGACAGAGCAGGGCTCGCTGACCTACGTCGCCGCCGGAGAGACCCTCCACGTACTCGACGCCACCGGGAAAACGCTGCGGACCATGCAGGCCGACGGCCGCATCCGCGTGCTGTGCTGGTGGCCCGAGCACAGGCTGATGCTGGCAGGTTGCGTCGATGAGCAGGTCATCGCCTTCGACGAGCAGGGACAGCGCAAGTGGGTGTTCACCTCGAAGATGGACCCGGCGGTCTTCCGCGCCGCCAAGAACTACTGGTTCAAGTCCGCGCCGGGGCATGAGGGCATTCATGGGCTCCTGACGGGCGAGTTCATCGACGGCAAGCAGCAGGCGTTCATCGGCAGTGCATGCACGCTCGAGATCGTCGACGGCGATGGGCAACTGGTCAAGCGCATGCCGATCTTCTGGGGTCCCGGGCGCAGGTTCGCGCTCCTTGACGCCCCGGACGGCTCGAAGAACCTCCTGATCGCCCGCCAGCCGACCGACTCCGAGCGCCTGGCCGTCGTCAACTCGAAGACGGGCAATGAGTTGGGGCGCAGCTTCTATGGCGTGCCGGATGGCTACACCTACATCGGCGCCTGGGCGGCCATGAGCCGCGACCACATCTTCCATACCGACATAGACGGCGACGGGGTGAAGGAAGTCGTCTCCGAGATCAACGGCGTGTGGAACCGCGTGACGGTGTTCGTCAACGGGGCCGCGACGCACAACGCGCAGTTCGGCCCCGGCGTGAGTACCGCTCCCTACGCCCAGATGCGCGACATGGATGTGGCCGACCTCGACGGCGACGGC
>DPJP01000415.1 GCA_003542955.1 Armatimonadota bacterium | reverse complement strand
GCTTGCGGCCGGCCATGAAGTCGGGCAGGCGCTTGAGCTGGACCATGCCGACGGCGGCCTGCACACGGGTCATCTTGTAGTTGGTGCCCCAGCCGCTGGTCTCGTTGCCGAACTGGCGGATGCCGCGGAGCGCCTGGTGGGTGTGGTCGCAGTTGGTGTTGACCGCGCCGCCCTCGCCGAGGGTGGTCATGTTCTTCATGGTGTGGAAGCTGAAGACGGTGATATCGGCCTTCGAGCCGATCTTGGAGCCGTCGGTCCAGCCGCCGCCGAGCGAGCGGGCGGCGTCGCCGATGACCTTGATGCGGCCGTGCTTGTGATGCTCGTGGCGCGAGGCGATCTCGAGCAGGTCGTCCATGGGCGCCGGCATGCCGTTCATGTGAACGGGGTAGATGGCGCGGNNNCGCGGGTGTTCTTTGTGATGCGCTTCTCCACATCGGCCGGGTCGGCCTGGAAGGTGCGCGCGTCGCAGTCACAGATGATGAGCTTCGCGCCCTGGCCGAGGACGGAGAGCGGGGCGGCGCGGAAGTTGAGCGCCGGCACGATGACCTCATCCTCGGGCTCGAGATCGAGCACCATCATGGCCATGTCGAGCCCGCTGCCGGCGCCGTTGATGGAGACGGCATGTTTGGTGCCGATGTACTCGGCGAAGCGGCGCTCGAACTCGAGAATCTCCTCGGTGATGAAGCCGAAGCCCTCGTTGTATGCCATCGAGGCTTTGATGCAGTCGACGACTGCGTCGATCTCTTCCTGCCCGTAGTCTCCGCCGAGATGGGGCTCGCCCTGCCACTGCAGGCTCATCCCACCACGCTTGAGTATCTCACTTCTGCGGTTGGCGTCCATGTGCATTCCCTCCGTATGTGAAGTCGCCTATCTGCTCGCCATACCGGCGAGTTGCATGTACTCATCAATGACAAAGAACGAGCCGGTCACCAGGATGCAGTCACGCGGACCGGCGAGTTGCTGCGCCACCGCCACCGCCTCGGTCACGCTCTGCGTGCAGCGGGTGCGGGTGAAGATCAAGTCGGTCTCGGCCTGGAGGCGCTCGACCGGCATCGCCCGGGGCATGGCGGCCTGTGTGAGCACGGCGGTGTCGGTCAGCGACGCCAGCTCGCGGGCCATGCTCAGGACGTCCTTGTCGCGCGAGACGCCGATGATGACGATCAGCCTGTCGTACTCGACCATCGACGGCAGCGTTTCGGCGACGGCTCGGGCCGACTGCGGATTGTGCGCGCAGTCGAGGATGACCCAGGGCCTGGTCGCGACGATCTGCAGCCTGCCCGGCCAGTGGACACCGCGCGCCCCGGCGACGATGGCGTCATCGTCGATGCGATCGTAGCCGACGGCACGCAGTACATCGGCGATGCCGACGGCGACTGCCAGATTGGTTGCCTGGTGCGCGCCCTGCAGGGGGCACTTGAGCGACAACTGCCCGACGGTGCGCTGCAGCACAACCTTCTGCAACTGCCTGGGGACGCGCCCGGGCCGAGCAGGCACCGCCAGCGGGGCGGGCCTGGCGATGGAGACCACCCGCGGGGTCGGCACCAGTGGTGCTCCTACATGCTCCGCCTTCTCCCGGATGACCTCCATGGCAGCGGTCGGGTTGTCGGCGACAACGACCGGCACGCCGTGCTTGATGATGCCGGACTTCTCGTAGGCGATCTGCTCGATGGTATCGCCCAGCACGCCGGTGTGGTCGAGGCCCAGCGTTGTGATGGCGCACACGACCGGCTGACAGATGTTGGTGGCATCGAGCCGCCCGCCGAGACCGGTCTCAAGGACCGCCAACTCGACTTCGACACCGGCGAAATGCTCGAAGGCCATCGCTGTGTGAACCTCAAAGAAGCTTGGTGACGCAGTCTCGGCCCTCACTCGATCGACGAGCGGGCGGAGGCGCGTTGCGAGGTCGGAGAGGGGCGCCTCGCCGACCATCTCGCCATCCACCCTGATGCGTTCGCGGACGGAAACAAGGTGGGGCGAGGTGAACAGCCCCGTGTGGTAGTCGCCCTCCCTGACTATGGCCTCGACGATCGCGGCGACGGAGCCCTTGCCCTTGGTGCCGGCGATGTGGACGGCGGGAAAGTGCTTCTGGGGGTCGCCCAGAAGCGATGCCAGTCGCCGCACGGCGTCGAGCTTGAACTCGCCCGCGGCGTATCTGCTCAGACCCTTACGTTCATAGTTGACGAGGCTGTCGAGCCACGCTATCGCGCTCTGGTAATCCATCTAGTCACGCCATCGCGGCGGCGGCTACGCACGCCGTCGTCGGGAGATCGGTGCTGTTGTTGGTCGGGGTCCGTGCGGTTATGCGCCGTCCCCCGGCGCGCTCCGCGACATGACCAGTGGTGGGGTTCGACTCACGGGGCCGGGGCACCTGCAAGCCGGGGTCGGCACGGGCGGGCAGCAAATCGAAGGCCGAGCGATGCCAGACATGGAGGTCCGAGAGCACAGTCAGTCGCCTGCCGAGCCGGGGAAAGAATCAGGTGGGGCTGTGCGCCCCACCTGGATGCGACTCGTCCGTGTCATGCGCGCCGACTGCCAGAGCACGCCTGGAGCGCGCCCGGTCCGGTCGGCAGCGGCCCACACCCCGCAACTGCGCGGGGTTTCACCGGTGACGGTCTACTTCTGGCCCTTGCCCTTGAGCGCCACGGCGGCGATGATCGCGATCACAGCGACAACAACGAGAATGATCGCGATCGTGGTTGAGTTCATGCCCTTCTTGGCTGCAGGGGGCTCACCCTCGGGGCCGAGCGGGCCGGGGCCTCCGGGCTCGCCTCCGGGCGGCGGTGGCGGCGGGGCATCCCCACCCGGCGGCGGCGGGGGCGGC
>DPJP01000043.1 GCA_003542955.1 Armatimonadota bacterium | reverse complement strand
TTGTTGACATACACAGTCCCCGATCTGCGGTCCCGACTGGAAGAGGCCCCTCGCCGGCGGGTACTTCACTACTGCGAGTGCGCCGGAGAGTACCTGTGACTGAACGCGCTACAGGCAGCGGTTGGGTACACCGGGGCCGGGCTCAGTCGTCGCGCATACGACCGCGCTCCGCCTTCGAGCGGCCCCTCCTCACACCGCGCTCGCCTACCACGATGCCTGCCAGGCGTTGCCGGAAATGCCGACGGTGGCGGCGGTCTCGCCGCCGGTGAGGCCCATCTCCGCATAGCGGCGGGCATCCAGCGCGTCATCGAACTCCTTGGCCGGATCGGCATCCTCGAGCGGATTGCCATCGGCATCGGTGCGCCAGTGGTACTGGCCAAGCTCCGAGAGGCTCGCGCTGCAGGCCGGGCCGACAACGCGCAGGCGATCCGCCGCCATCAGCGATTGCACCTGGCGAATGCCCGGCAGGCGGGCGTTGTTGGCAGGGGTGACGGGGAGACCGGCTCTGCCCCACGCCAGTCGCGCATTGGCATCCGCGGGGTCGCAGTAGAAGCGAGTTATGCCCCACTTCTGCTGCAGCCGGATCGCCTCCGAGAGCCAGTCGCGGCCGGTCTCGCCATGGGTCATCCTCCCGCGCGCGTAGGCCTCATCCAGCCACCAGTGGATGCCCTCGCAATCGACTCCGCAGACGGCGATGCAGCCCGGGTGAGTGACGCCCCAATCGACTCCGGCGACGACGCGAACCAGTTGCTTGAGCGGCGGGGCGAGCTCGACGACATGCGCCTCATAGTCGAACATCGAGTAGACCAGACCGGCGAAGGCGACGAACTCCGCGAGCATCTCCTGCCGATAGAAGTCGGTACCCTTGCCATAGGCCTCGGCCATGGCGGCGAGGTCGTCGGGCCGCTGGCCGGGGTTGTCATAGGTGGTCCAGTGGTGGTAGCCGTACTCGGCGAGGCGCTCGGGGGTCCACTCGTCGCGGCCGTGGACGAACTGCGTGTAGACCCAGTTGCGGCCGCGGGGAGTAGTGGTGATCCAGCCGCGGTGGGGGTACTTGCCGGCCTGGCGGCAGCGGCCGATCAGCACCTGGAAGGCGCGCTCCTCGCACATGGCGGCCTCATCGAGCCAGAAGAGAGAGACCTCCGCGCCGCGGATGCTATCGGGGTTGGCGGCATAGCAGAACCATACTCGCGAGCCGTTGGCGAACTCGATCCAGTCGGCGGTGCGGTTCTGGCCGCTGATGAGCGTCGGCTCGCCATCGCGACCCGTACCCCACCAACGGGCCACCCGCTTGATGACATCCTCCGGTCCGCCGGAGCGGTAGATCATTGGGTATGACGGGGCGGCGACGAGCGCCTCGATGCCGGGGTAGGCAAGCATGTGACGGACGATCTCGTAGCCGGCGACCTCGGACTTGCCGCCGCCGATGCCTGCGACGGCGGCACGGAAGCGCGAGCGGTCTTCGAGGAAGGCTGCCTGGGCGCGGTTATTGAGGAAGCGGGCTGCTTGCGTTGGTTTGAGGAGTTCGGTAAGCATAGGGGACCTCGGGGAGGCCTCACCCCCCCGGCCCCCCTCTCCCTGTTTTCCCGCGGCCGCGGGACGGGACGAGGGGGGAGCACGGCGAACGGCTGAGCACCGTGCGGTGACAGCAGGGAACCGGCGCGGGCGCGGGAGGCCACGACTGAGCACGAGTCTCAGGAGCGCCACGCTTTCCAGCGTGGCGGGCGCGGCAACACGGGAGAGTTACGGAAGGGACACGGGCGATAGCGGATCGGGACGCCCGCGGGCTCGAAAGCCCGCGACTCCTCTAATGGAGGAGGGGATGCTGCCGCGCACGGAGGCGCGGCCTCCTCTCACCAGCCACGCGTGCCCTACTTCGGCACGCGGTCCCAGTTTTTGTCCCTGGCGCCCTGCTCGTCGTTGGGGTTCACGCGGTGCGCCTTGCCGGTCAAGGGATCGATCCAGACGTCGCCGTCGCCGATCGGCACTTCCTTGCGCTCACCAGTCTTCGGGTCGGTGGTGGGCTCGTGGTCGCGGATGAAGGTGTCCCAGTCGGTGAACCAGCGGTCCATGGCGGCATTGCGGTTGTTGAGCACGTCGTTGACGGTGTTGGCCTGGTTGACGCGCCAACGCCGGTCAACGCGCATCGAGGACAGGACGGCGCGGCCGATTGCGTAGTTGCGGTCGAAGTCGTTGACTGGTCCCCAGGCGCCGGAGCAGTTCATGAGCCAGTTGCCGCGGCCGCCCATCACCACCGACTGATCGAGCATCCACGTCCAGATAGTGGCGCGCATGCGGACCTGCCGGCCCCGGTAGGTCCCAACGTAGTCGGCATGGCAGACGTCAATGCGCGGATTGGCTCCGAGACCGGCGGCGCGGATCAGCATCACGCCGGTGGCGCCGACACGCGGGAGTGGATGGACGTCGACAAGGCGCGCGTCAGGCAACTCGCTGCGCAGGAAGGGCAACACGAATACCTCCGCGGACTGCGGTGCGGGAGTGTAGGGAACCGTGATGTTGAACGCGCCGGGCGGGGAACTGAATGCCCCGGCCGAGCCGGTCGGGTCCTGCGCCTTCCAGACGAAGTAGCCGGGATTGGCGCTGTCGCGATAGATGACGCCCTCCCACTGCCAGTTGCTGGGCAGGCTCAGGCGATAGGCGTTCTCGGTGGGCTCACGGAAGAAGGTCTGAGAGATGGTGGGGATGAGGTGGCAGCTCTGCAGGGCAAGGTCGATATCTGGCTGGAACTGCGCATAGATGTCGGGCCTGGCGAAGGCGGCGACCAGGTAGTTGCGGTTGCGCTCGCGCCTGCAAACCCAGCGCTCAGTCAATGGCCCGCGGGCGCCGTTGGATTGCATCCGTACCTCCCACTCATCAGGTCGGCCGGTGGGCATGGCCTCGGCCCTGGCGCCGTTTCCGATCAGGGTGAGGTCGCGGGCGAGCGCGAGCGCCTCCTGCTGCGGGGTCCTGGCGATGTTGGCGAACCAGAGCGCGGGCTGCGCGGCGAGAGTGGCGCCGGTAACGGCGTCGATGGCGATCTCGATGTTGCCCGCGTTGCTCGTGGCCATGAACCAGTCCTCGGGAATGGTGATGCTGAAGCCGAGGATCGGGTTATCCACCTGGACGCTGGGAACGGGCTGGGCACACAGCGGCAGACAAGCAAGCACGAGCAGGACGGGCAGAAGCAGGCGATGCACGGGAATCGGCCTCCATGCACGGAAGATGAGTGGTGCGTAGAGGTTCGGCCTCGCGGAGGGAAGGTCCTGCACGGGGGGGGGCGGGTGCCACCGGAGATCAGGAGGAACCGCGAATGGCGCGAATGGCGCGAATAGGGGCGGCGCTGTTGATGAGACGGGTCAGTCCGCGCGTTCGAGGTGATCGCCGAGCGGGTCGTCGCGGCCATAGAGCGGAATGCCGATGATGCGGAACTGCGCCTGCGCGACCTCCGGCTCAAGCACGATGGCAACACCCTCGGCGGCAGCGATCTTCTCACGCAGTGTGGTGATCTGCTTCAGACACGTGAGCTTCGGACTCTCGCCCTCGAGCTTCTCAAGCAGCTCTATCGCAACGCGGAGGTCCCACTCGAGGCCGGCGATGTACTTCTCCCCGGGGTCTGGGGCCTTCTCGCGCTCTCGCACGCGGCGGGCACTGAGGCCTTCGATGATGCCCGCGGCCTCGGAGTAGCCGAGGCCGTGATGCTCGGCAAGTGCGCCGACATCGCTGTAGCCGTTGCAGTAGTCGTCCCAGATTGTGGCATAGCGGAGCGGCGCGTCGATGGGCTCGGCAGACATGGGGGGCTCCTGGATGCGCGGCGTGGGCAGGTGAATCCGAAACAGTATCCTCTACTTATATACGCACGCGAAACGGCCAAAAGTAAGGGTAGCGTCATCAGGAATCTTCCTCCAGGGCGTCAGCGAGCTTGCGCTGGATCAGGTCGAAGCGCTCCTGAGTGGACTGTCGTGTGATGCCGAGCGCGTCGGCAATCTCCTGCTTCGACATGCCGCCCTCGACATGCAGCCACAGGATCGCCGTCTGCTCCGCCGTGAGGTCGCCGTGGTAGATCTGCAGGTAGCGCATGAGCGGCATGTCTTCGCGGGCGGCCAGGTCGGTGAGGTCCTCAAGATACAGCTCCGGGTTGCGCGCCCGTCGCATGCGCTCGGCGTCATGGGATACGTGCGGGTAGTGTTCAGAGTGCTCCATCATCTCTCTCCTTGCTCGATCGCGGGCTGCTCCGCGACCCGTGGATCATCCCCGCACGCCTGCCACCGGATCAGGTCTCCATCCCGCGCGGCACGGCGAAGCTGCTCGAACTGCTCGCTCGCGAGCCTCGCCTGCCTGCGCAACTCCACCACCCACGCCGTGTTCTGCCTCGTCTTCCCAGGTCTGCCACCATCCCCGCCGTCAATCCCCTGTTGTTGCCCGGTGGTGTATACCGGGTCTGCCATACGACATCACCTCCTGCTACGGTTCGCACACGGACGAGTGCCGGATGCGAACATTCGTTCGATTAGAAAGGCGCAAGAATGCCGGCGCATGGTCATGCCCGCGCCGGGTCAGCTATCCACCACACATCGGCATGTCGGGTTCAGATGTCAGGGGAGTTCAGGGTTGCTGTGAAGCTGCGGAGGGTCTTCTGTGGAGTCGACGATTGGTTCGCAGGCCGGCCGCGAGGGCCGGAGGCACCGTAGTATGCCAATTGTCCACGACAGTATAGCGACAATTCCACCGTGTGTCAATAGAAATCTGAGAAGAAGTTGCCAAGTGGCGATTAGTGATGTATAGTAGACCATGTTGGAGGACTGCACGGCGGGGGGAGGGTGGTGGTGCGAGGCGCCGGGAGATGGAGACGATCCGATGGCAACCGAATGGAAGCGCCGCAATCTGCCGCACCTGACACGGCCGGGGGCCACGTACTTCGTGACCTTCTGCCGGCACGCGCGCTTCGAGCGTTCCCTGACCGGTACGCAAGTCGCCCCGATCATTGTGCAGACGCTCCAAGGGCGGGCCGAGGCGCGCTATGTGCTCTATGACTATACCGTCATGCCGGACCATGTGCACGTGATCCTCAAGCCCGTGCAACGCCCCGGCACAGAGAGGATGCCGGAGCCCGAGCATTGGGCGCTCAGCGAGATCATGCAGGGCATCAAGGGCAACAGCGCACGGGACATCAATGAGGCGCTTGGGCGAGAAGGGTCAGTCTGGCAGGCCGAGAGCCATGACCACATCGTGCGCGGAAGAAGAGGGTATAAGGCAGCCGCTCGTTACATCTGGTGGAACCCGGTCGAGGCGGGTCTGATTGCTGACCCCGAGAAGTGGCCGTGGTGGGGGCGGGGGTTGCCACTCAGGAGACGGACGGGAGACGCCGGGGAGGGGGATTCCGGGCACGGAGGAACGGCATCCCGCCAGTGATGGGCTTTGGCGGGAGGGACGGGAATCCCCGCAGTCTCGCAGACTAAAGTCCGCGCTACATGGGCGAGGAGGGGTGGAGGGCTGAGACGAGCGGCAGTGTGCAGCGGTTGGAGTCCGAACGACATCACGGACGAGCGGCAGTGTGCAGCGGTTGGAGTCCCAACGACGTGCCGCGCCGAGGGTGTTCGCAGCCGGCCCTTTGCACACTACGGCCCACTGAGCAACCAACCACAAAGCAACCATGTAGCTCAGCCCCGCAGCCGCGGGGCTGAGTCGGGCCTTCGGCGCAAGGGAAGGGCATCCCCGACGTCTCGCGGCCACGGGGCTGAGGGAGTGACAGATCGGAGCCACCATGACAGAACACACATTCGCAGGCAGACTGCAGCAGTTGATGGCGGAGGTTGGGATCGAGGCGCGGGCGCTGGCGCGTGCCGCCGACCTCTCGGAGAGCACCATCTACCGCTACCTCGCCGGCGATCGGCGGGAGCCCGGCGCCGGGCAGATCGTGGCCATCGCCCGCGCGCTCGGCGTCAGCCCCGGACGCCTCCTGGGCGTGGAGGGCGAGACCGATGAGTCTGACGAGACGCTCTCGGGCTCGGAGCCGGTGGCGCGCTTCGAGCTGCTGCCGGTCGTCGGCAGCGTCACCGCCGGCCCGGGCGGGGTCGCCGAGGAGCAGGTCGAGGAGTACCGGCACATCCCGAGCACGTTCATCCCGCGCGGGCAGGAGCGCAGCTGCTTTCTGGTGCAGGCACGCGGCGAGAGCATGGTCGATGCGGGCATCCGGGAGGGCGATCTGCTGCTGGTCTGCCCCACCGTGGCGGTCCATGACGGCGATGTAGCAATCGTGGATGTCGACGGCGAGGCGATGGTGAAGCGCGTGTATATACAATCGGTGAGGCGCGTGATGCTGGTGAGCGACAACTCCGCCTACCCGCCGCGCTTCGTGGATCGGGCGAGGATCATCGGACGGGTGATGAAGGGGATGAGGGATTACTGAGGGGGGTGCGGCTGGAGCGGCAATCAGTGGCCACCGCATGAGGCCGTCCGCACCCGCCTTGTGAAGCCGGGGGCCGGCGGTACGATCTCCAAAGCTGTAGTTCGCTGTCGAGAAATGCTCAGTGAAGTCGGGGAAAAGATCGACCGGAGCAGGAAGTAGGTCACGCGTGCCGAAGGGAATGGTGTGGGCCGCACTCGATGGGTACCCATGTGGGGAAGATACTCCGAAGTGGAGGGTAGACATCATGCGAAAAGTGGGCGGTTTTACCCTGATCGAGCTGCTGGTGGTCATTGCCATCATCGCCATCCTCGCGGCGATCCTGTTTCCGGTGTTCGCCAGAGCCAGGGAGAAGGCGAGGCAGACAACCTGTCTGAGTAACGTCAAGCAGATTGCGCTGGGCATGCTCATGTACATCCAGGACTACGATGAGAGATTCCCGTACTATGCGTTGGGGACCAGCACCGTTGACCCGTGGATCTGCTGGCCGCATCAACTCCAGCCCTACATCAAGAACTGGCAAGCCTACTCCTGTCCGAGCAGCCCGTACGGAGATGCCATGACCTACCACGGAGTCACATACCCAGTGCGTCCAAACTACGCGTTCGTGAACTCGTTGTGGAGCACGAATCCGCCCTACCGGCTGGCCACAATCATCTCGCCGGCGAGCAAGTGGATGCTCGCGGATTCAAACCACCCTGTGCTGGGCGACATCCGGGGCTACCTGACCTCCAGCGCCTGCGCGCAGTGGAGTTGTGGTCGCATGGTC
>DPJP01000324.1 GCA_003542955.1 Armatimonadota bacterium | reverse complement strand
TAGGACGGGACAGGCTGGAAGCAGGGAGAGGCGGGGTCGGGGGGGTGAGGCCGAACGGCTTGGGTCCCGCAGGCTGTCCCCATCCTGCTTGACGCCGGGGCGCGTGACGCATACACTCACCGATGGACCGGCGGGGCGCGGCGCGTTCGTGCTGCCCGGCGCCGCCACACGTATTCGCGACCAGGGAGCAGGCCATGCTCAAGTACCTCAAAGAGGCGTTCTGGATTCGGCCGGAGGTCCCCGGCCTCGGGCGGGCGCCGGTCAATGCGCTGCTCCTCGGCGCAATGGTGGCGCTGGGATTCGTCCACCCCGGCTTCTGGTTGCTCGGCTTAGGCCTCGAGGCAATCTACATGCCACTGATGGCGACCAATCCCCGCTTCCGCATGGCCGTCGACTCGCTGCGCTACAGGGACCTCCCGCCGGAGGACACCCACGCGGAGCGGATGCGCCTGCTGGTGCAACTGCCCCAGGCACAACGCGTACGCTTCGCCCACCTGGCCAAGAAGTGCGAGCGGATTCTCAGACTCCGCGGCGAAAACGCCGACGAGTACTTCATCGAGGATGACAAGCTGGCCCTGGAGAGGCTCCAGTGGCTGTTTCTGAAGCGGCTGCTGAGCCAGCGGGGGCTGTCGGAGGGCAGCATCGAGCAGACGGAGAGCATGCTGGCGGCCCAGAAGCATGATCTCGAGGCCGATCTCGCGCGCACCGCCCTTGCCGATGACCTCCGGGCAACCACCCGCGAGACACTCGGGATCGTCAGCAGGCGGCTGGAAAACCTGGAGAAGCGCGAAGAGGCGCTCGAGCAGATTGCAGGCGACCTCGCGCGCATCGAGGCGAGAGTCGACCTGGCCCTCGAAGAGACGCAGATCCGCCGGGGCCGCGAGGCGCTCTCGACAGATATGGACCTCCCCAGCGACATGCTCGAGGTCAGCTACTACGGCGAGGATGAACAGACCGTTCGCGCCATCGACAGGGCACTTGAGCAGATCGACCGGGAGCAGTAGCGGTGGCGGCGGACGGCAGGGAACCACGGAACACACGGAAGACCAGCAACGGCGGACGGCGGCGGCGTACCGAAGATCGTACCGCCCCAGCCTGGTGAGATAACCTGCGCAGGGCAGGGAGGAGACACAGATGCGTCCTGTTACCATTTCCGAGCAGACGTACCGTGACAAAGTCTATGGATGCTGGCTGGGCAAGAACATCGGCGGCACCGTCGGCGCGCCATACGAGTGCCGCAAGGAGGTGCTCGAACTCACCTTCTATGACCCCGTACCGGCCGAGCCGCTGCCCAATGACGACCTCGACCTCCAGCTCGTGTGGCTGAAGATGCTCCAGGAGCGGGGCATCTACCCCACCGTCTCGGACTTTGCCGACTACTGGGTCAAGCACCTGGGGCCGTACCCGTGGAATGAGTACGGCTTCTGCCGGAAGAACCTCAACCGCGGCCTGCGTCCACCGATCTCCGGCTGCTATGACAACTACTACATCGACGAGATGGGCTCGCCGATCCGTAGCGAGATCTGGGCCTGCGTGGCGGCGGGGGACCCCGGTCTGGCGGCGCAACTGGCGTGGACCGACGCCGTACTGGATCACGCCGGCGGCGAGGGCGTGTATGGCGAGATGTTCTGGGCAGCCCTGCAGGCAGCGGCATTCGTGATCCCCGATGTCGAGACGCTCATCGGCATCGGCCTGAGCATGATACCGATCCACAGCCGTATATGGCGAGTGATCCGCGACGCCGTCTGGTGCTCCAACAACGGTGTGGAGTGGGCCGAGGCGCGTGAGCGGGTGCTGCGCGACTTCGGGCATCACAACCCGTGCCATGCCCCGCAGAACCACGGCTTCACAATCATCGGGTGGTTGTACGGCGAGGACTTCGGCGACAAGCTCTGCAAGGCGGTCAACTGCGGCTATGACACCGACTGCACGGGCGCCACGCTGGGTGCCACGCTGGGCATCATCGGCGGCACGGCAGGCATCCCTGATGACTGGCGCAAGCCCGTCGGCGAGGGCATAGTCCTGCATAAGTTCACCGAGGACCTCGACGCCCCGGCAGATGTCACCGCGTTGACCGACCAGACGGTCGAGATCGGGTTGCGCATGCTGGCGGAGCGCTCGGACATCTCCGAGATCGGGGAGGCGGACGAGGCGCCGGCGGACGTGCTGGACCTGCTGTTTGACAATACCCGCGCGCTGGCCGCCCTCTCGCAGGACCCGCAATCGACGATCGAGACGGTCGAGGGCTACGACATCGCGCTCCACTACGGGGGCGAGCCGGTACTGCGGCCGGGGATAGCCAAGACCGTCGGAGTGTCTGTGCGCAAGGACGGCCACCCGATCCAGGCACAGGCTGCTCTCAGCGGACCCGACGGATGGTCGATCACGGCAGCCGGGGAGATGCTCGGACAGCAGCGTTTCACGCTCCGCGCGGAGAGTGTCGCGGACAACAACACGGTCACGGCAAGTGTCACGGTGGATGGCAGGCAGCTTTCGGCGGAGTACCTGATGCTGGGGCCGGGGGCGGCGCCGGGCTTCCCGTGCGGCGTGAACGTCGAGCGCTGCCCGAAGTGCCATGCCCGCATCGAGTCGTGCATCTGCGGGAAGTGATGGACGACGCCGGAGCCGGGTGTCTCCGTCGCTCTGGTTCGCAACTCGCGTCAATGACTGCCGAGGGGCCGTGCGCCCGTCGGCAGTCGGTGTTTGGGTGAAACGCACACGGAGCCTACTCGCCTGGTGTCTGCTCCAGTGCGCGCTGGATGGCAAGGGCACTCTGGTCCTCGGGCTGCGTCCGCAGGCGTTCTGCGACGAATTCGCGGAGGCGGCCGAGCACCTGCTCGGCTTCCTCATCCCTGCCGAGGGCTCGCAGGCAGCGGACCTTGTCGATATCCGCTTCGCAGGGCCGGTGATGGCGCTCCTCGGCGCCGGCCGTCAGGTGCCTGATGCGCTTCTCTTCGTCGCCCGCGGCGACCGCGGCGGCGGCAAGCAGCCAGTGGACGCGCGCTTCCTCCGGGCATGCCCTGCGGCCGACACCCAGATTGCGCGGATAGGTGAGCGCGGTCTCGTAGTCGGCAATAGCGTCAAGCACCTCTCCGCGCTCGAGGCGCTCGCCCGCGCGCCCCACGTGGGCACGGACCCATTGATCGTGGACGCCGCGGGCCCCCTCCCACGGCAGGAAGCTGTGGGCGCTCAGCAGCTCGATGGCGGCGTCCCAACGCTGCAGCTCGACCAGGCAGTCGACCGTGCGGCCGGCAATCTCCCAGCGGCTGGTGACGGCCGGGGGAGCCGAACTGAGGTACTCAAGCCTGGTCGCGGCAGCGGCCTCAGCGCGTCTGAGCGCATCGTCACGCTCGAGGTAGAGCCGGTAGTCGGCGGGGGCGATCTCGACGGCCCGGTCGTACCACCCGCGCGCGGCGGCGTGGTCATCTCGCCAGAGGCTGCATCCGAGCCCGAGGTTGCGGCAGAGGACGGGGTCGTCGCGCCAGAGGTCGGCGGCGGCCTCCCATGCGGCAAGCGCCTCATCGTGTCGGTGCAGGAACGCCAGCAGGTTGCCCCGGTAGAGATGGGCCCGGTAATGCACAGGCCCGCGGTCGATGATCTCATCGAGCACTGCAAGGGTCTCGACACGGGATGGGAAGCAGTACTCCGGGTCCGCCGCGAGGCCCGCCTGCACCTCGGCGGCATCGTCACGATCCGTGAGCAGGCTCCCCATGTGGAAGCGGATGATCGGGTCCGCGGCAACCGTATCGAAGC
>DPJP01000468.1:7804-10627 GCA_003542955.1 Armatimonadota bacterium | reverse complement strand
CCATCGAGTATGAGGGCACCTACCAGTTGCCGGAGGCGCAGGTTGACAGATTCCTGATGCGCGTTGGTATCGGCTACCCGACGCCGGAGCAGGAGGTCACCATCCTCCAGCGCCAGGTGCACGAGCACCCGATCGCGACCGTGCGACCGGCCTGGAGCGTCCAGCAGGCCCTGCAGATGCAGGCTGCCGTGCGCCGGGTGTTCATCGAGCCCGACACGCAACGCTATATCGTCGATATCGTCAACCGCACACGGCAGCATGAGGCTGTGGCGCTGGGGGCCAGCCCCCGCGGCTCGCTCGCGATGATGCGCTGCGGACAGGGCGTGGCGCTGCTCGACGGGCGAGACTTCGTGGCGCCCGATGATATCAAGGCGATTGCCGGACCCGCGCTTTCGCACCGCATCGTCATCAAGCCGGATTACCGGATGCGGGGCGTGACATCGACCCATGTCGTCGAGGAGATACTCGGCAGTGCTGCGGTGCCGGTGTAGAGGACGGAGTGTCCGATGCTGACGAGCAAGCGCCATGCGCTGGGATGGGCAGCCTTCTTCCTGTTCTTTGTGGGGTTCGTGCTCCACTCCCGGCAACTCTACCTGCTGTCGGTCGCGGTGGCGGTGCTCTGGCCGCTCTCGTACTGGCTGGGCCGCCGCAAGCTGACCGGGCTTGATGCCGCCCGCATCGCCCCGGCCTCGATGCAGGCCGGTGAGATGGCTGATGTCGACATCGTGGTCAAGAACCCTTCCTCGACGCGAAGGTTGTTCGTGTATGCCTCGGACACGCTGCCGGCGCGGGCAGGCATGCTGCCTTCGCCTCACCCCATCCCCGTCCTCGACGCCGGCGGGGAGCAGCGCTTCAGCTACCGGCTCCACACGCCGCTGCGCGGTGTGTACCGCCTGGGTCCCGTCTGCCTGCATGCATCCGACGTACTGGGCCTGACGACATTCACGCGCGAGGTCGACGCTATCAGCGAGGTGGTCGTGTACCCGATGCCGCTGATACTGCCGCCGCTCTGGCCACGGGTGGCAAGCGGGCGCCAACCGCGCAGGGCGGTGCGGGCGCCGTCGGAACAGGGCTCCGACTTCTTCGGCATCAGGCAATACGTGCCCGGCGACGACCCGCGCCGGATACACTGGCGCACCAGCGCCCGGCGGGATCAGTTGATGACAATCCAGTACGCCCATGAGGAGGCGCTCGAGGGCATCATCATCCTCGACCTGTTCTCGAAGCATCACGAGGGTGAGGGCGAGTTGAGCACGCTCGAACAGGGCGTGACACTGGCGATCACCGCGGCCCGGCAGGCGGAACTGCGGGATGGTTGGGCGGGCCTGATCGCCGGCGGCGAGACGGACTTCAGCGTGTTGCCCGACTCACGGCCGGGGCAGTATGGCAGGCTGCAGGAGGCGCTGGCGCGCGTCGAGCCGCAGCAGGTGGACGGTTGGCCGGACGGGGTGCTCGAGTACCTGGGCCCCAGCCCTGCGCGGCGGCCGGTGATCGTCATCAGCCCCAGGGGCGGCCGGGGCGGCATCGAGATGGCGCGGACGCTGCTCGCGCACAATCAGACTGTCTCGTGGTTCGCCCTGCAGACGCGGGGCGATGACAAGTCCAGGTTCGCGGCATTGCTGTCATCAATCGGCTGCCAGGCGCGCGCAGTTGACTGCACGGGCCCGCTGCAGCCACAGTTCAGCGCGATGCGGGTGGCGCATGGGTAGCATAGACCGGCAGAGCCTGGGACGGAGATGGCCGCTGTTCGCGGGAGCGCTCCTGATCGCCTCGGGAGCGGCCGCGGGCCTGACCGTGTCCACTGCTTCGCAGGGCTATGCTCTGCTGCTGCATGGTCTCATCGTCCTCGGCATTCTGGTGAGCTTCTACTGCGACCTGACGGACCGCAATCCTGCCGGGCTCGGGCTGTTTGTGATATTCGGGGGCTTCATGGTCTTTGCCGCCCGCGACACGCTCGGCCCCGCATCCGGCATTCTGTTCCCCGAAGACCTTCAATCGCTCGAGGAGACCACGATTTCGGTGCTGGCCGGCTGGATGCTGGCCGGCTTCTGCTTCATGCAGGGCGGGCGCTACGGCACTTCCTTCGTCACCGCCACAGGGATGGCCGTGTTTGGGCTGCTCTCAACCGTGAACGTCAACGACCAGTTCATGGTGTGCTTCTGGGTGTATATCTATGGCGTCGTCTTCACCTGGGGCTACGAGCGCCTGCTGGTGCTGCCGGACGGCTCGCCGGCCCCGGCAACCAGCACCGAGCTCGCGACATGGTGGTTGCGCTGGCACCTGTCGGCGACCGCGCTGCTTGTCGGCCTGGCGGTGGTCTTCTCCGTGGTGGTGGGCAACGGGCTGCACGCGGTGACGCCAGACTTCTTCGCCCGGATGTCCGGACAGGTACGGTCGCTCCCTGAGCCCTTCCAGCAACTGCTCTCCGGCATCTGCTGCAGCGAGGAACTCCACGTCGGTGTCGGGCCGGTGAAGCTGTCACAGGAGAAGGTGTTCGAGGTCGTCGCCGAGGCGCCTGCCCTCTGGCGGACGCAGGTCTTCGACGACTACAACGGCTCCGGGTGGACAAAGGCGTACAGTGACGATGCGCGGCTGAACGAGCACACCACCACCTCCTATTCAGTGCCGGGGTGGGAGGGCTGGCAGGGGCAACGCAACCGACAGGAGTTCCACTTCGCCGGCCCACTCAAGGGGTTTCTCCCCGCCGCGGCGGCGCCGGGATACGTCGTGGTCGGGGGCCGCATAGGTGACAACAACCCCGCCAACCAACCGGCCCTGGATGCGCGCCCGGTCCGACTTGACGTCTACGGCTGTCTCGCAATC
>DPJP01000468.1:0-7773 GCA_003542955.1 Armatimonadota bacterium | reverse complement strand
CACTACGAGGTCATCTCAGTTATGCCCCCGTCGGACGGCGCTGCCCTCAGGGGGCGGGGCACTGACTACCCGGAGTGGATGGTCAACCAGTGCATCAAGCAGGTGCCGCTCGCAACGCTGACCGGCATCGGCAACCTTGTCGAGGAGACCGTCAGAGGCATCGAGGACCCCTACGACCGTGTCGAGGCCCTGCGGGAGATGGTGTCGACCAGGTGCATGTACTCGCTGAACGCGCCGGCGGCCCCGCGCGGACGAGATGCGGCCACCTGGTTTCTGCAGAGGAGCCAGCGCGGCGCCTGCGACCTGTTCGGCACCGCCCTGGCAATGTGCGCGCGCATCGCCGGAGTGCCCGCACGCGTGGCCACGGGCTTCCAGATTGGTGAGTATGACGCCGCGGTCGGCGCCGTGGTGGTCAGGCATGCCGATGCGCATGTGTGGACGGAGGTCTACTTCCCCGGGATTGGCTGGGTGCCGTTCGACATCCAGGCTGCCGAGTACTACGAGAACCAGAGCTGGCTGGCGCTCATCACTCGTGGGCACGCGCGCTGGGGCCTGCAGAAGCTCGTTCGGCTGCTGGTGCCCGTGTTGCTCGTCGCGCTGGTGGCCGTAGGGGCGCTGGCCGGAGTGGTCGATTTCAGAAAGCTGCTGGGGCTGGACCGGCCCGCACGCGGCGGTGGCCCCACGGCCGACCTCACGCGCGAGTATACCCGCCTGTGGCGCAGTCTGGCGCGCCGCGCGCGCCTCAAACCCGACGCGTCGCTGACACCACGTGAGGCACTGGGGGCGGCGTTGGCGCGGCTGCGTGGCCCGGAAGCTCTGAAGGGAAGGCTGTGGGAGCTGAGCAGCGAATACTACCGTGCCCGCTACGGCTACCAGCCGCGGCCAAAGGACATCGCCGCGCTGCGCGCGCGCGTGCGGGAGGCACGAGGCCGGATACGCCAGTTCCGGCACAGACCGGCTCGGGATCGGGGATAGAAATGGCTTCGACGTCCACAACGGCGGACAATACGCTCTTCATCGTCTTTGGCGATTCACATGTGCTCAAACGGCGTGCCACACAGGCGCTGATCGGGGAGCGCCTGGATGAGGGCGAGCTGGAGTTCGGCCTCACCAGGGTCACCGGCCGGGAGGTCGATGTCACCCAGATCATGGGCGCGCTGTCATCGGGATCGCTCTTCGCCACAGACCAGGTTGTCGTGGTCGAGGGCATCGACGGGCTACCGAAGCTCGAACAGCAGAAACTCGCGAAGGGCCTCGAAGGCCTGGCCGGCGGCAGTGCGCTGATCATGACGGCCGGGCGACCGGCGCGGGGCCCGGCCGACAAGCCCGACCTCAGCGCCCCGCTGGTCAAGCTGGTGACCGCCCGTGGCCGTGTCATCGCCTGCAATACCCCTGACTACATGCCCTGGCGCGACAACCTGAGCCCATGGATCGCCGAGGAGGCCGGGCGGCACGGCAAGCGCGTTACCAGGCAGACGGTGCAGGCCCTCATCGACATCGTCGGCGCGGATGCAGACCGCCTGGCCAACGAACTCGAGAAGCTGGCGCTCTACGTCGGCGAGGCAGATGAGATCACGCTCGAAGACGCGCGCGACGCCGCGGCCCCCGGGGAAGACCAGGATATCTTCGGCTACACCGATGCGCTGGGCGAGCGCAACGCGGCTGCCGCACTGGCCGCGCTGCCGGCGTTGCTGCCGCCCAGGAGCGACACCGGCGAGGCCATTCGCGTCCTCTCGATGGTCTCACGCCACCTGCGCCTGCTCTGGCAGGCGCGCTACCTGCGCGGCAAGCGGGTNNTGGTCGCCGTGTCGGACGCCGACCTGGCGCTCAAAGGCCAGTCTGACTTATCGATGGATGCACGGACGCTGCTCGAGACCCTGACCGTCCGGCTCTGCAGACGCTGAGCACCTACCCCAGTCCCGGAACGCCACCATGCCGGATTTGATCGAGTTCCTGGCAGGCCTGCTGACTGCCCCCGCGGTTGTGCTTGGGTGCACGCTGTTCGGCGCGTGGCTGCTGGAGGCCCTGGGCGTGCGGATTGCGCGGTGCTGGCCGCGCGCGCTTGTCGCCCTGGCCCTGGGGATCGTCATCGGCGCCTACGCGGTGCTGGGGCTCGGGCTGATCGGCTGGCTGAGCCTCGCGTCGGTGACCTGCGTATGGGCCGTGATGCTCCTGGTCGGGCTCCTGCGATGGCGTCTGCTGCCGGAGCTGTGGTCGAGTGCGCGGTCTCAGCTTGCGGAGTTCTGGAGCCTCGGCTCCGGGGCGCGGGCGGTGGCAGTCTTCCTGCTGCTGATGGCTCTGCTATCATTCCTCGTCGCGTTGCTGCCGCCGGACGGCTCGGACTGGGACGGTCTGAGTCAGCATCTCGCCCAGGCCTGGACCTACGCGCACGAGGGCCGCGTCCGGCCGCTCTGGCACGACCACCACTCGCAGTTCCCCTCGACGCTGCAGATGCTCTACACCATCGGCATGCTCACCGACGGCTATGTGACGGTGCGGGTGCTGCACTGGCTCATGGGCATGCTGACGGTGCTCTGGGCGATGGTGGCAGGCGTGCGGTTCCTGGGGCGCGCCGCGGGACTGTGGGCGGGCTTTGTGGTCATCACCACGCCGACCTTCGTGGGCCTCCTGGGGCTCTCCTACGTCGACCTTGGCGTATGCTTCGCCGCGCTGGGGGGGCTCTACTTTCTGCTTGCGTGGGCCGTGGATGGTGACGCCGACGCGTTGCTGCCGCTGGGCATCATGCTGGGGACGGCGTGTGCAATCAAGATGCAGGGGCTCCCGTTCGCCGGTGTGATGGCTATTGCTGCACTGGTTCGAGCAGTGCGGGCGCCGGGAGCGTTGCGGCGTTGGCTGCTGGCGGGATTGCTGGCCGCGGCGCTGGGTGGGCCGTGGTATCTCAAGACGTACCTGTACACCGGCAACCCGTTCTACCCGTTTCTGTACGAGGTCTTCGGCGGCAGGCTCTGGTCCGCCGACCGCGCGCAGGCATACGAGTACCACCAGCTCAACTTCGGTCCGGGCGAGCTGCCGGCCGACGTCATGGAGATGTCGAGCCCGCGGCGGCACCTGGTCGGCCCGCGGGCGCCGGTCAGATGGCTGTTAGGACCGTGGGACGTGACTGCTCAGCCGTGGGAGTACAACGTCAACCCGGCACTGAAAGCCCAGGCGCTGCTGGCCGATTGGGTCGGCCCGCTCTACCTCCCACTGATTGTGCTGCTGCTGATATGGAAGCGTCCGCGCGCGGTGGGCTGGACGATGTGGGTATTCCTGCCGCTGTGGCTGTGGTGGTTCTACTCGATGCAGTACAACCGCTACCTGCTGCCGACACTGCTGCTGCTGGCGCCGGTGGTGGGCTACTCGCTGAGCCGGCTGCTGGGCACACAGAGGATGCTCACGGCCGGGGCCGGCACGCTCCTGGCCTTCTGGAGCCTCTGGGCGCTGCTGCCGCTCGCGTTAGGGCTCTACTCGGCGTGGCCCGCGGTCACCGGGGCGGTTACCTGGGACCGCTACCTGAATACACGCCTCGACCTGCATCCGGCCGCTTCGTACATCGCGCGCTACCTGCCGGAGGACGCCGTCATCGCGACCTACGGCGAACCGCGCTCATACGGCTTTGAGAGACCGGTCATCTGGGGCGACAGGGCGCATAGCGACCTCTTCGGCTATGACGCGATGGGCTCCCCCGACGACCTGCTGGCCCGGTATGCCGAACTGGGCGTGACGCATGTGCTGGTGAACCCGATCCATTGCGGCGCCCCGGACCAGCGACGGGGACCGGAGATGGCGCTGCTCGATGACGCAATCCGCGCCGGGCTGCTCCAGCCCGTGGGCATGCCGAGTCGCACGCACCTGCTCTACCGGGTCACGGAGGGTCAACCGGGGCCGTAGGCGCCACCGTGGCCCGGTTGTGGCGCCGGCGTGGGTTGGAGTATAATGCCGTGCGTGCCGCGCCTGCGCGGTCTGCTGCCCGGCATGGCCGTAGCGCCGGAGACCCCCGGCTGCGGCCCACATTCCAGGTCCACTGGGAGACAGCGCGGTGAAGACAGCAATACTCGCGGGCGGACGGGGCTCGCGACTGGCCGACGAGCAGGCCGTAACACCCAAGGTGCTCTACGAGATCGGCAACCGGCCGATCCTGTGGCACATCATGAAGATGTTCGCCCAGGACGGCTTCGACGACTTCCTGCTGCTGCTCGGCCATCGCGCCGAGCAGGTGGTCGACTATGTGGTGCACCGCGCGCGCTACGAGGGCCGCGACGTGCAGATCGAGCTGCCGTCGACGGGGCCCGCACGCATCATCGAGGAACCCGTCGACACAGACCGGTGGCGGATCACGCTGTGCCACACGGGGATCGACTCGGAGAAGGGCGAGCGGCTGCGGCGTGTCAGGCCGTACCTGGCCGGTGAGCCTGATTTCATGGTGACCTACGGCGACGGGCTGGCCGATATCGACCTGCGGACGCTCGTCGAGTTCCACCGCTCCCATGGGAAGACGGCGACGCTCACTGCCATCCGCGCGCGTTCGCAGTTCGGGCACGTGAAGCTTGCCGAAGGCGGGCTGGTCACGGAGATGGACGAGAACCCGATGCTGCCCGAACTCGTCAACGGCGGCTTCATGGTCTTCAGCCAGAGCATCTTCGACTGGCTCGAGCCCGACGACCCGCTCGAGCGGGGTGCTCTCAAACGACTGGCCCAGGCGGGCGAGTTGATGGCCTACGTCCATGACGGCTTCTGGACCTGCATGGACACCTACAAGGACAACCTCAGGCTCAATGAGCTGTGGGCCACGGGCGAGGCCCCCTGGAAGAAGTGGGAGTGAGCATGGAACAGCCGGAAAGCGGCAGGTTCTGGAGCGGGCGCAGTGTGCTCGTCACCGGGGTGTACGGCTTCCTGGCAGGCCACCTGACGGAGGCGCTGCTGGGCGCCGGCGCCCGCGTGACAGGCATGTACAGGGATGTCCCGGATGCATCCTACCTGCGGATAGCCGGTCTGGAGGGCCGTATTACGCTCGCTCCCGGCGACATCACCTCCTATGACGACTCGACCCGGGTAGTCAATGAGCATGACTGCTCCGTCGTCTTCCACATCGCGGCCCAGGCCATCGTCGGCGCCGCAAATCGCGCGCCGCTTGGAGCCTTTCATACCAACATCATTGGCACGTGCAACATGCTCGAGGCATGCCGGGTGCTGAATGCCTCCGGCCGCACCGGCCTGCTCCAGGCCGTCGTGGTCGCCAGCAGCGACAAGGCCTACGGCGACCAGGACGTTCTCCCCTACACCGAGCAGGCGCCGCTTGTCGGGTTGTACCCCTACGATGCGTCGAAGTCGTGCGCTGATCTGCTGGCTCGAACATACCACAATACCTATGGGCTGCCTGTCTCGGTGACACGCTGCAGCAACCTGTTTGGCCCCGGCGACATGAACGTCTCCCGCATCGTGCCAGACACGATCACGGCCGTTCTCAACGGGCGCAACCCGGTGATCCGCTCCGACGGCAGCCCGCAGCGGGACTACCTGTATGTCAAGGATGCCGCGGCGGCATACATGCGGCTGGCCGAGCTCACCGTGGACGGCGCGGCGGCGGGCCAGGCCTACAACATCGGCACCGGCGTGCCGGTGAGCGTGCTCGAACTCGTCCGGACGATCATCGAGGCGTCCGGGAGTTCGCATCTGCAACCTGATGTGCAGGGCACCTCATGGGGCGAGATCAAGCACCAGTACCTTGACTGCTCGAAGGCCGCACGGGAGCTGGGCTGGCAGCCGCAGTGGTCGCTGCCCGCCGCGCTTGCCGAGACGTACCGGTGGTACGCGCAGAACATGAACGCAATCGGCCCGAGGCGGGCCTGATCTGCCGGAGCCTGCAGGCGTGAAACTTTCGGTAGTAGTCCCAGTCTATAACGAGATAGGCACCATCGAGGAGCTTATCGGCAGGGTCCTTGCGGTCGATGTCGACAAGGAGATCATTATTGTCGATAATTGCTCGACCGATGGCACGCGCGAGCTGATCGCGACCTTCGCGGCGCCCGAGGTCCGCGTCATCCTGCAAGAGCAGAACATGATGAAGGGCAACTCGGTACGCAGGGGGCTGGCCGCGGCGCGCGGCGATTACGTTGTCATCCAGGATGGCGACCTGGAGTACAACCCGCAGGATTTCGTCCCGATGCTTCAGTTGTGCGAGCAGCCTGATGTGCTGGCGGTGCTGGGCTCGCGCATCCTGGGCGCCAGGCAGCGGAACCAGAAGCTGCCGGCATCGTCGTACTCAGTGGGGCGCGAGGTCATCAATATCGTCTTCCGCCTGCTCTACAACAGCCGCTTGACCGATGTCGCCACATGTTACAAGATGGCCGCCCGCGAGGTGTTCCAGTCGTTGGAGCTTCGCTGCAACAGCTTCGACCTCGACTTCGAGCTGGCGGCGAAGCTGACCAGGCTGGCGAGACTGAAGGGAATGCGCGTGGCCGAGCTGCCGATTGACTACTTCCCGCGCAGTATCGAGGAAGGCAAGAAGATCCGCTGGCAGGACGGGCTGCACGCGTTGCGAACGCTCTGGTGGTGCCGGTTTGCACCATTGCTCAAGCAGGGGCAGTTGGCCGGGGGACACGGTGAGTGATGCGAGGCAAAGCCGGTATATGGCTGCTCTACGCCGCGGTGTTCTGTGCGGTCGCGCTGGTCAGCTTCCTAATCTGGCGCTTCAGCATCGCGCCCGCGGGAGATGACGGTCTTCCGGTGTCCCCTGTCGGCGGGCCCGGGGAGGATGACCGGGCGGACGCGGGGAAAGGCGTGCGCGTCAGCGGCGGGGAACTCATCGAGCGAGACGCCGAGGGCAACATCATCTGGCAGGTGAAGGCCGACGGCGAGTTCACATACGACGAGAAGGCCGGCCTGGCCCGCGGCAGGGATGTCGCGTTCGCGGCAGTGCTCAAGGATGACCGTGACCTGGAGATCAGCGCACCGGGGTTCGAGGTGCACTACGCCGACAAGCAGGCAACGTTCACGGGCGGGATCACGGTCACCAGCCGCAAACCCGTTGCCGAGTTCCGGGCCGATAGCGCGACGTACGACTTCCAGAAGCAGTTGTTGAGCGCAACCAAGGGGGTCAAGGGCACCCTGAAGGAGCGCTCGATGCAGTTTGATGCCGCATCCTTTGACTACGACCTGGCAAACGAGGCGTTCGTTGCGGGCGGCGGAGTGGTCGTCAGGCATGGGCAATTCGAGGCGCGCGCGGATGAGGTCACCGTCGATCTGAAGAAGCGTCAAACACACTGGCGGGGCAATGTTCGCATGGCCTGGAGGCGATGAAGATGCAGTCTGTGGGTACTCGAAGACCAATCCGGTCGGTGTCGGTCCGGCCCCGGCATGTCGTAGCCGCCTCACTCGGCGTGATACTGCTGGCGCTCGGTGGGGCCATCGCGCAGAACGGCACGCGCACCAACTCGGCGGAGGTTAAGGCCAAGGACCTCGTCTACAACTGGGACACCAATGAGATGAAGTTCTCGGGCAACTGCACCCTGACGATCTTCGCGGGCTATGATGCCTCGATGACGGCTCCCACCATGCAGGTGAAGCTGAGTGAGACCAACGACCGCATTCTGCGACTCGTTGCCGACGGTGTCGTGCATTTCAACGTGCTGACAAAGCCGGGTGAGGATGGCGTGCGCCGCAAGATCGTCGCCAGCGCGCAGCAGCAGGCGATCTATAACGAAGATACACAGACGGTGGTACTCACGGGCGGCGCGGTGGCGGATGTGACCACGGTCGGCTCCGACCGGCAGG
>DPJP01000120.1 GCA_003542955.1 Armatimonadota bacterium | reverse complement strand
TTTTTTGCAGCGGCAGGCGATGGCCGCTCGCACGGCGAATGTCCCTCCATTCACCCACTCCCCACTGTGTGGCGGGGCACTCCCCGCCTCAGGAGGCTCCCATGAGGTATTGCCGGGCAATGCTCAAGACAATGGTACTGATGGCCGCCGTGGCCTGCTGCCTTTGCGTGCCGGCGGCCGAGGACGGCCTTGTCGCATACTACACCTTCGACGAGGGCAATGCCGAACTCGCGGTCGACCATAGCGGCAATGGCAACGACGGGGCCATTCACAACGGCAAGTTGCTCCCGACGCGTAACGGCTACTGCCTGGAGCTCGATGGCCGTGCGAGCTATGTCGATTGCGGCGACGCGCCGACGCTCGACCTCACCGAGCAGCTCACCATGGCCGGGTGGGTGTACGCCGCCGGCAGACCGCTGGGCGAGCCGGGGATCATGGGCAAGCAGTTCAGCAGCTTCCTCCTGACATACTACAAGACGGGTCACGTGTATGGCTACATCAACAGCGGCGGTAACAACGCCAACGCCCCGATGGGGATGGGGCGCTGGTGCCACCTGGCCATGACCTTTGACGGCGCCACCATCCGCATCTACCTCAACGGGCTACAGGCGGCCGAGAAGGCTTCGCAGGCCGGGGCGATCAACAGCGGCGGTCACTTCGTGATCGGGTCGGTGTTCGGTCAGACGGACGCGGACGACCCCAACTACAGGGAGACATCGCACTTCTCGGGAGCGATCGATGAGGTGCGCGTCTACAACAAGGCGCTGAGCGCGGCTGAGGTCGAGGCCCTTGCCGCAGCGCAGTTCACTCACGCCGAGATGATGGAGCCGTTCGAGGAGGTCCAGGCACATCGAACCCTCCGCGAGCCTGATGCCGCCGGCGCCGACAGGCTTCGCGTGAAGCTCAGTTCCACGGGCGCGGTGCAGATTGACGCAGGCACCAGTTCCTACGCCGTCGACAGCTTCTACTCCTACGCCGGCGAGACCATCGGCTACAACAAGGTCGGCGCGGGAGAGCCCGAGGGCCAGGCTGGCTGGCAGTCACGGCTTGCCGGCACGACCCCGACCTCCGCCAACGTGACTGCGACGGGGCCGCTATACCGACTCGAGCGAACTGTGCGGCTGCAGGGCGGGGTCGTCGAGTTCGAGGACACGCTTCGCAACGTCTGCGGCGAGCCCGTCGGGCTGATCGTGCAGAGCCGCATGACCTCGCGCCGCGCCTTCGACGATGTGCTCAGCGCCGCCTCGGTTGAGAATCCGACCATCTTTGTCACCGGGCAGCGCGGCAATCTGGGTGTGATCCTCGAGGATGATCTCTCCCGCGAGCGTCTCGCGGCCAGCCTGGGGTTGAGGGCCAACCGCATCTCCTGGACCCTCGGCGATATCGTGCTGGATGCGGGCAAGAGCCTCACACTGCGGTGGGTTGTCATGCCGCTTGCCGCGGAGGTCGGCTACTTTGAGTTCATCAACAGAGTGCGTGAGCGATGGGGCAGCAACTACACCGTCGAGGGACCGTTCGACTGGATATCGGTGACCGACCCGATGCTGGAGCACCCGGAGCGGTTGCGGGCCTACTTCGACCGGAAGCAGGTCCGCCTGCTGGCGCTCTCGCCGTGGCTCGACTACGACCCGCAAAGCGAAGACCGTGTGTGGCCGCGCGATGAGTACAAGCAGCGCGTGCAGCGGGCGGTGCGGGTCATCAAAGGCGTGGACCCCGAGATCAAGTGCATCGGGTGTATCGAGACCGACTGGGTCACCATCTACCCGGACCAGATACCCGGCGGGGAACAGCTGCCCGTGCCAAGTGGCGGCGCGACGGGAGTGGTCGCACTCACCGAGCAGCAGACAAAGATCATCGATGAAGCGAATCTCCCCTGGCACGACAGCCTCAAGCGTGATGCCGGTGGCGCGCTCAAACTGGAGCTCTACACACGCGGGGGCAAGCCGCAGACCGCGCTGGCCGTCTACCCGGCGCCCGGCAACTACCAGTACGAGTTCCTCATGGGGCAGGTCAAGTTTCTGCTCGACGACGTGGGCCTGGACGGCTACTACATCGACGAGTTCAACCAGTCGTGGACCGACATCCGGAGCTACCAGGGCTNNGGCTGGGACGGAGTCAGTGCCGAGGTTGACCCACTCACAGGCAGGATCGGGCGGAAGTATGTCGACTGCGGACTGGTCGGCAGCGGCCCCCGTGTCGCGCTGGCGCGGTACGCACTGGACCGTGGCAAAGTCGTTGTGGCCAATACCTATGCCACCTCGATGTCTGAGCGCGGGCTGCCTGTGAACAGGTTCGCTGAGACGCAGTGGGCGTTCGACCCGATGCTGACCGAGGACGGCCAGAAGCCGCAGCTCAATGAGTACCTCCTCTGGTCGGGCCTCGGCTCGCCGATTGGCCTGGGCATCGTGGGGCAGCCGGAGAAGCAGGACACCGCGCGCAGGCTGATGAAGGCCCTTGTGACCTACCTGCGTCATGGGATGGTCTACTACCACTACATGCTCGAGAGCATCCCCGAGAGCGGGCCTGGGAGTGGGGAGTACGGGCCGGTGAACCACATGTTCCCGATCACGCCCGTCCGCCTGGGCGAGGGCTTCATCGATGGCAAGGAACGTGTCGTCACATGTATCTCGGGCACCTGGCAGCGACCCGCGGGGCCGAAGCCGACCGTGCTGGTCTTCGACCTGACGGGGCTTCCGGTACAGGCGCCGACCAGTATCGAGCAGACTGCGAGGGGCTGGAGCGTACAACTGGGCATCACCGACTGGGCGCAGATTGCCGTCATCAAGTGACCGCATCATCGCACGCTGGCGCGGACAGGCCGACTATGAGACCACAGGGATGGGGTGGCGAACTATGTTCAGATATGCGATGGCGCTGATCGCGGCGCTGCTACTTGCAGCGACATGCGGAGCCTTCACCATTGCGGCGGACGGGGCTGCGGAGGTCGGCATCGTGCTGCCCGACCAGCCGACGGCCGAAGAGAAAGAGGCGGCAACCGAGCTGGCAACCTATCTTGGCAAAGTAACGGGGGCGCAGTTCGAGCCCGTGCCGGAGAATGCCCATGCCGGCGGCCCCGCCATCTTCGTCGGGGCCACCCGTGTCACCGCGCAGGCGAATGTCGATGCGGCCCACCTTGACCGGGACGGCTTTGTCATCCGGCTGATAGGGGACAAGCTCTTCATCATCGGCTATGACGCCGCGAGCACCGAACTGGGTGTCCACTACTTCCTGCAGTGGTATGCCGGTGTGCGCTGGTACATCCCACTCGAGATCGGTGAGCACATCCCCGATACACCGAACCTGAGTGTGCCGGATGACCTCGACATCGCCCGTGAGCCCGCCTGGCAGTCGCGGCAGTGGAGTTCGGCGGCACGAATGGACCCGATGTATGAGAAGCGGAACCTGATCCGGCCGCGCTACAAGTTCCATCACTACCTCCTGCATGCAATCAAGCCCTCGGAGACCTACGACGCCCACCCGGAGTGGTTCCCCTTCCAGAACGGGAAGCGGATCGCCAACCCCGGCGATGAGTCACACGGCTGGCAGCCCTGTTTCTCGAATGACGAACTGATCCGCTATGTGGCGGAGAAGATCATCGCCTACTTCGATGCGAACCCGGCGGAGATGAGCTACTCGCTTGGCATCAACGATGTCGGCGCCGGCGGCTACTGCCAGTGCGAGGCGTGTCAGGCGCTCGATGACCCGAGCAAGCCCGAGTTCCGGGACCGCCCGAACTACTCCAACCGCGTCTTCCACTTCATGAATGCGGTGGCCGAGATCACTTCGCAGAAGCACCCGGACAAGCTGCTCGGCTGCCTGGCGTACCACGATTGCGAGGAGGTGCCGAGCTTCCCGGTCCACCCGAACATCGTCCCGTACCTGACTAATGATCGCGCTCAGTGGATCAATGATGACTTCCGGGCCGAGGACCAGGACCTGCTGCGACGGTGGTCGAAGGCGGCGCGGCAGCTGGGTGTCTACGATTACTACTACGGTTCCGGCTATGTCATCCCGCGTTTCTTTCCGCGGGTGAGTGCGGAGAGCATCAAGTTCTGCCACGATGTGGGTGTGCGGGCGTGGTATGCGGAGATCTACTCGAACTGGGCGCTTGACGGCTGCAAGTGCTGGCTCGCCAGCCGCCTGCTGTGGGACCCCTCGCAGGACGCGGACGCGCTCGTGCAGGAGTACTACACCAACCTCTTCGGCGCGGCCGCGGAGCCTATGAGGAAGTACTGGCAGCGTTGTGAGCAGGTATGGGAGAGTCAGGGCGGCGAGTCGCACTGGTTCAAGGGCTTCTTCGACATCGGGCAACTGGACATGTTCCCCCGCGAGGTCTGCATCGAGCTGCGGGGCTACCTGCGTGAGGCCGAGCGATTGGCCGACACTGAGCTGGTCAAGCGGCGGGTGCGCTTCTACCGCAACGGCTTCCGCTACACCGACCTCTACTCGCAGGTCTATTGGTCTGACAAGGCGATGAAAGACGCCACCGTCGGCAGTGCGCGGGACGTGCAAGCCGTCGCCGACGCCCTGCTCGCATACACCTCCGCGGAGCAGTAGCTGCGCGAGTTGTATGCCACCGTCATCGACCCGGACCCGCTGATGCGGCCGGTGATCCCGTTCCACGGCCGCGCGAAGCTCAACTACGGGCAGGGACTGGTCTCGGGGCTCTCACGGGTCGCGATCTGGGCCGAGGCCAATGACGGCTGGGCTGTGGTCGATGAAGCGCTCGCAGGCCTGGCGGAACAGGATTCCGACGGCGCGAGGAATGCGACGAGGTACCTTCGCGCGCGCCGCAACCTCATTGAGGCCAGGGATATCCTGCCCAATCCGGGTTTCGAGGCGAATGTGGCCGACACCAATGCCGTGGAGGGCATCCACTGGACCGCTGAGGGCTGCCCGCCCGGCTGGAGCAGTTGGATACGTCCCGGCTCGGCTGCTGAGCTGCAATGGATTAAAGACCCAGTGCGTTCGGGGGAGTATGCTGTCATGCTGAAGGGAGTAGCGGGTGCTGCCTGCTACATCAAGTCCGTCCCGATTGAGGCAGGGAAGAGCTATCTGTGCAGCGCCTGGGCATGGGCGAAGCACCAGAACCCGCGCCGGGTCGAGTTGAAGGTTCAGTGGCAGGATGCGCAGGGCAAGTGGTTCACCGGGGCGGGGCCGGTCGGCGACAGCGTCCGTGAGCCGGATACCAGGGGCTGGGTGCCGCTCGAGTGCATGTTCACCGCCCCCGAGGGCGCGGCCTACGCCGTGGTGGCAGTCCTCTGTGAAGGCATGGAGCCCGACG
>DPJP01000119.1 GCA_003542955.1 Armatimonadota bacterium | reverse complement strand
CCACACCCCACACCCCACACCCCACACCCCACACCCCACACCCCCGATCGGCATAGGTGAGGCCCGCCCGGCAGGCACCGCCCCCCTCCACGGCGAAGAGTACCTCACCCCGACACGCCCGCGGCCCCATGGCGGTCCGCGACGCAGCGACGGATGGGGCAGACGCCGGCTCTTCAAACCCAATGCGCAGGTGATTGAGTGAGCGACCTGAGGACATTCGTCGGAGTGGACGTCGGTGGAACCAAGATACTGGCAACGGTCGTCACGGGCGACGGCGAGGTCCGGGCGCGCCACAAGCAGTCGACTGACCGTGACAGTGACCGCCTCGCCCCGCAGGTGATCGCCGCGGTTGACGGGGCCCTGGCTGCCGCCGAGATCAAGATTGGCGGCGTCAGCGGCATCGGCATCGCCGTGCCGGGCGTGGTCGACAGCGAGAGCAAGACCGTCGTCCATACTCCCAACATCACGGTGGCCGACCCCGACATCGCTCAGCGCGTCGCGGAGCACTATGGCGTTCCTGTTGCACTGGGCAATGACGTGACGCTGGGCACCTTTGCGGAGTGCTGGCTGGGCGCCGGGCGCGAGGCAGACACCGTGGTGGGGATATTCGTCGGCACCGGCATCGGCGGCGGCGTCATCATCGACGGGCGGGTCCGCAACGGGCCGGAGGACCTCGCCGGCGAGATCGGCCACATGGTGCTGATGGTGGATGGCCCCGTGTGCGGCTGCGGCAACAGGGGCTGCTTCGAGGCGCTCGCCAGTCGCACCGCGCTCGAGAATGAGATCAGGCGGCAGCTTGATGAGGGCCGGGAATCACTCATAGTTGAACTTGTTGGCAACGGGCGCATTCGCAGTGGTCCGCTGGCCACCGCCCTCGAGGCCGGTGACGCCCTGATCACCGAGGTGATGCAGACGGAGGCCCACTACCTCGCACAGGGGATACTCAGTGTCCGTCACCTGCTCAACCCGGATATGATCATCCTCGGCGGCGGCGTCATGGAGGCGTGTGGCAGCTTCCTGCTCCCGCTCATCGAGCAGGAGGTCCGCGCCGACTGCCTGCGCGCCTCCCGCGATGCGATGCGCATCGTGCTGTCAGAGCTGACTGACGACGCCGTCGCACTCGGCGCCGCCGCACTGGTCCGCGCCGAGATCGGCGGCGGGCGGCTGGAGCGCGTCGGGGAGGAGCCCGAGCAGCAGGAGGATGGCGGCCCGCCCATGCCCGTCATCGAGCAGGTGAAGTTCGGTGTGGTGATGGTCGACGGGCAGGCCGTCGCCCACGACTTCTACATCCGCGCCGACGGCGAACTCCGCAAGCGGAAGAAGAAGCGCGCCCGCAGGCTCTACAAGACCTCGCACGTGCTCGATGATGTCGATATGCGCAAGCTCTGCAAGGGCGGCCCGGAGACGGTCATCATCGGCTGCGGGTACCAGAGCCAGGTGACGCTGACGGATGAGGCCAAGTCATATCTGGACGGCCTCGGTGTCGACTGGCGCTGTCTGCCGACACCAGACGCCGCGGTGGCCTACAACGAGGCGCCGCGGCCGAAGGCCGCGCTCCTGCATGTGACGTGTTGACCCCGCCCGCCGAAGGGAGGCGCGACGAGTGCCCAAGCCAATCCTGCCCGACGATGTGTCGCCCGACATGCGGGTCGGCAAGCTGGCGTCACTGTTGATCGCCGCGAAGGTCGAGGAGGTCGCCCGCTACGCCGACGCGGCCATGAGCGGCGACGTCGACGGCGTCCATGACATGCGCGTTGCCGTCAAGCGCCTGCGCGAGGGGATGCGCGTCTTCAGCCAACTGCTGCCCGGCAAGCACCGCAAGCGCACCATGCCGATGGTCGAGGACCTCAATGATGCCCTGGGGCGCGTCCGCGATCCCGATGTGATGGCCGAGCATGCACGGGCGCTGCTCGAGCATGCGCCCGAGGCTACGGAAGTCGTCGAGGCGGTCATTGCCGTCTGGGACAACAACCGCGCCCGCGAACACGAGGCACTCGTGCGCCTGTGGCGGCGGATGATGGGCCGCGACGATATCTACGGGCGCCTCGCGAAGCTCGTCGACAGGGTCGCCGCGCGCAGACGCGATGTCAACCGCCTCCCGGCCGTCTCCTACGCCTACCTTGCCATCACCGAGAGGATGGCGGTACTCTCCGAACGCCTGCAGGCGGCACGGGAGGACCCCGCGCCGGAGGTCCTTCACCGGCTGCGCCTGGGCATCAAGCGGCTCAAGTACACCATGGAGCCCTTTCTGAAGCTGCTGGCCGATCTGAAAGCTCCGTACGAGGTGGTCTCCGACGCCCAGGAGACGCTCGGCCTCACGCACGATCTCGATGCTCTCAGAGACGCCCTGATCGCGGGATTTGACGCTGTTGGGGCAGCTGATACCACGGACGGGCAGTCGAGCCCGCCGGGAGTCGATGCGGCCCTGGAGGCACTGGACGGGCAACGGGCCGTTCACTACGATGGATCGCTTGCGCTCATGGAGCAACTCGGCACGCGCCGCTGGCGCGCCTCGGTGCTCCGGGCGTTTGACTGACAGGCTGGTGAGGCCGTCTCACTCTCACCCACGCGCCTGCATGGAGACGGGGGTTGGAACATGAAGCACGCTGCGATTGCTGTCCTTCTGCTGGGGGTGGTCGCCGTCGGTGCCGCGAAGCAGGGGCGGACATACTACACGCCCGAGAGGATCGAGGCCGCCAGGGAGAACGTCGCCCGCTTCGAGTGGGCGCAGAAGCAGAACGCGCTGATCCTGGGCTCCGAGCCCGTCAAGGGCGCGATAGGCGATTCATACGTCGGCGCCGATCGGCTCATGAAGCTCAGCGATGACGCCATCTTCGCGCTGATGCCCGATATCACCATCCCGCGCAAGCGTGACGACGATGCGCCAACCACGCTCTGTCCGGTCCACGGCAGCGACATCCGCCGCTACGGCGCCCACCAGCCGTGGAAGCTGGATCATGAGAATCACCCGTTCAAGGTGATCTGCCCCGTCGGCGGGGAGAGCTACCCCTCGAACGACTTCGCCGCCGGTGACATGACCTCCGGCGAGTACCCCGACGATGGCTCCGGCTGCGTGGTGGACGGCCAGAAGTACCAGTTCGTCCGCTACGCCGCACACCGGATGTATCTGGAATACACAGTCCCGGCGCTGCGCGGGCTGTCGATGGCGTACCTGCTGACCGGGAATAAGGAGTACGGCGCGAAGGCCGCCATCCTGCTTGCCGGTATCGCCGACCAGCAGCCGGGCCCGAAGTACCACAGCGAACACTGCTACGGTGGTCCCTACGGCTACCGATCCGGGCTTGTCACAGACTACATCTGGTCGAACATCGTTGCCGTGCCCATCGCGCAGTGCTATGACGCCATCTACCCCGTCTATGACGAGGCCCCCGAGGTGCTCGAGTTCCTCCGGGCAAAGGGCCTGCCCGCGGCCACCGCTCAGGATGCGCGCGAGTTCGTCGAGGAGCGCATACTCCGGCAGACTATGCAGGCGCTGCTCGATGTCGCCATCCAGGGCAACCCGGGCCACCACCAGCTTGCCGCTCTCACCATCGGCCTCGTGCTGGATGACCACTCCGACGCGCACCCGAACAGCTATGATGTCGTCAAGGGCGCCTACTACAACGGCTATGCGCCGGCGGCGTGGATATTCTCCAACGGCGTCACCCGCGACGGCGGCGGCTACGAGGGCCCCGGCTACGACCGCATCAAGTTCAACTACATCCAGATCGGGCGGCTGATGGAGCGGCTCCGGGCCATGCACCCGGACGTCTATGACGAGACGACCTTCCCCAACATCCTCGACCAGCCCAAGGCGAAGAAGATGTACGAGTTCTACATCGATACCTGCAGCCTGGGCTTCTTCACCCCGCCCGTGGGTGATGCCGGCGGTGAGCGGCTGCGGCCCGGTATCATCCCCCGGCGCTACTACGCGCCCTATCGGCACTTCTACCTCGACGGCTTCCGCATCTACAGGGAGCCCAGGTACGCAAAGGCGCTGCTGGGGCTCGAGGGCACACTGCCCGATGTCGACCTCTTCGAGCCCTCCATCGAGGACGAGATTCGCGAAGCCGCCGCATCGCCCGCGGCCGCCATCGACGCACAGACCCGCCTGCTCGACCATTACGGATTCGCCTACCTCAACGACGGCGAGCCGGGACCCTTCGAGCGTGAGACCTGCATCAACTACACCGCCCTCCGCGGTCACCAGCAGGCCGACTACCTGAGCCTCTACCTGTTCGCCCACGAGCAGTCACACCTGCCCGACCTGGGCTACCCGTTCGGCTGGGATTACAGATGGCAGTGGGATGCCAACATCTATGCGCACAACACCGTCGGCGTGGACGGCTGCAACCCGGTGCTACCCCATGCCGTCCCCCGCGGGTGGGTCTCGCTCATCGGTGACCGCCTGGGCGTACAGGCGGCAGTGACCAACCACACGCCGTACCCATACCACCCCGAGCTTGAGCCCACCATGCCGCCCGTCGAGCGCTATGAGCGCATCTGCGTGATGGTGGGTGAAGACGAGCGCGAGAGCTACCTGCTCGACCTGTTCATCGTCAAGGGCGGCAGGGAGCATCACCTGAGCTGGCACAGCGTGCTCCGGGACCCAACTCTGCCTGAGCTTGCATGGGTCGACCAGCCAACCGGCACCGCCGCCGGGCCGGAGGTTGCCTGGGACGGCAAGTATACCAACCTGCGCGGGCAGGAAACCCAGAATGCCATGTGCTACGTTACCGGCGTCAAACGCGCCCCGCTGGCCGAGCACGCCGTCTTCGACTGGAACTACCAGCTCGCCGAGCCGACCGGCCTGCGCCTGCATGTCGTCCCCGTGGATGGGCAGAAGGAACTCATTTTCGGCAACGGCCGGCCGCCCTCGAGGCCGGAGGAGTGGCGCCTGCCCTACCTGTTCGTCCGCAACCCGGACACCGGGGTCGAGGGCCTCGGCAGCCGCTTCCTGAGCATCCTCGAGCCTTACCGCGCCGAGGGTCCATCGCGCATCAAGACGGCCTCGGCGACCGGTGGCTGGCCGCTGGTCGTCACCGTCGAGCGCGAGGGCGCCATCGATGAGATCACCATCAACGCCCCCGCGCCGGAGGGCTCTGTCGAGCGTGGTGAGCCGCGCGAGGTCGGGATATCCGTGCGCACGACCGAGGGCGGCCAACTCGCGCGGACGGTCACCTTCGGCAGCATACCCGGCTCCGAGGGCGACGGCATTCTGCACGGGCAGATCGTCGCCCTGAACCGTGACGAGAACACCATCACGGTCTCGGGCAGCCTGTCGACGGGGCGCTCCGCCGCGCGCTTCATCCGCATCCACAGCCCCGGCAGGTCATCGATGTACACCGTCAGCAGCGCGCGACGGGGCGAGGGTGACACGACGATCCTGCACCTGACCGATACCTCGCTGCTCGGTTGCGGTATACCGGTCTCCTACCGCGACGGCATCATCGACAACGATGTCTGCCTGCCGTTCGCGACCGGCCGCGTTGCGGAGGACGGGACGCTGCATGACTTCATGTGCCGCTTCGAGGGCGCGCGGGTGGAGAACTCCGACAGATCGGCCTCTCTCCGCCTGCGGGGTATCAACGGCGCGGGCTGGATCAACGGATCGCGCGACTATGATCTGTTCCTCGAGGACAGGCTGAGCCCGGCGGCGCTCGAGGCGGCTTTCGGCCCGGCCGACGGCAGCAGCCGCTTCGAGGTGCATGACTACGGCATCGGCGATTCGTATGAGGTGATTCTGACCCGGGCGGAGAAGTAGGCCTGCGGGCCTCCTCCCCAGCCCCGTCTCCGAGTCTCGCGAGCGAGCCTGTGACCGGAGAGGGGAGTTAATAGACAACATCGCGTTGCGTGTGGATGAGTTCCACACCCAAAGGGTATGGACCTTCACCCCTCTCCGCCCTGAAGGCTCGCTTGCGAGACTCGGAGAGGGGCCGGGGGTGAGGCAGACCTGCCCGTCGCCCATATCATCCAGAGGAACCCGCCCATGAAGCCCAGACCCGACCTGCTCACGCCCGAATCGCCCGCCGAGCTGGAGGTCATCCAGCTCACCGACGAGCCCGACACCACCGGCTCGCACATCTACATGGAGGCCCAGATATTCACGCCCGACTCCAGGCGCATGGTCGTCCACCGCTCCGCGCATGCCCACGGCAGCGACAAGGACGATCCCGCGCATCGCTACCTGCTCTGCGATCTCGAGGACAACTGCTCCCTGAGCCCGCTGACGGATGAGATCGGCGCGACGGGGCCCTCGATCTCCCCGGACGGCGAGTGGCTCTACTACTTCGCCAACCGCACCGTCACCGGCGGGGGCTCCCTCGGGCTCAAGCGCGTCAGGCTCGATGGGACAAGCCGCGAGACGATCACCGTCGTCGACGCGCCGCTGCCCGGCACAAACTACCGCCCCAGCCGCATCTACCCGCTGTCAACCATCTCTTCTGACGGCAGGCGCATCGCCATATCGTGCTTTCTCGGCGACGGCAAGACCGACAACGCTCCGTACGGGCTGATGGTCTTCGACATCGAGCAGGCGAGCGTGAACCTGATCTTCGAGGGCATCAGCTGGTGCAACATCCACCCGCAGTACTGCCGTTCCCTGGACGCCGAACAGAGCCATGACATCCTGATCCAGGAGAACCATGACAATGTCGCCGACCTCAACGGCAATGTCTCGCGCCTGACGGGTGGCGACGGCGCCGACATCCACCTGATCCGCGATGATGGGAGCGACTTCCGCAACATGCCCTGGGGCCGCGATGGCAACGAGTTCTGCCAGGGCCACCAGTGCTGGATCGGCCGCAGCGAATGGGCCATCACCAGCACCTCGACGCGTGATGTGGGCGAGGCGCAACTGATCTCGGGCCTGCCGGCGCCGCACGCAGGCCACGTGGGCATCAACACCCCAGGCGGCGTCCGTAACGACCTCAGCCGCGAGTTCGCGAGCCCCCACTTCTACCATTTCGCCACCGATATCGCCGGGAGGCGCTTCGTCACCGACTCGGGGCCGCATGACGACGGCGGTGGGCTCTGGATTGCCGATCTCGGCGACTATGGAGCCGATCCGCTCATGAACTGGACGTATCTTCTGAACCCGCGCTCGACATGGGACAAGAACTGCCACATCCACCCGTTCCTGTCGCCGGACGGGACGATGGGGTTCTTCAACTCCGACGAGTCGGGCATCCTGCAGGCGTACATGGTGCGGGGCGTCTGAGCGAGGCGCCGCCGGACTACCCGGGGAGGGGCTTCTGAGCGGCGGCTTGGCGGGGTAACGGGGGAGGGGCCGNNTGATCCTTTGATCTTGATGCAATCATCGGGCAGGCAATCCGTCGTCACAATATCAAATGATCAAAGCCCGCGACCCCTTCGGGCACCGCCCGCCCCCGCGGCCGCGGGGCCGTTGCACACCCCACGCCCCACATCCCACACCCCTGCCGTCCTCCGCCCGGCGGGTGTATTGCACGCGCGCCGAAGACGAGGCGGAAGGGGTCATGTCGTGAATCTTGAGTTTCCTGTATCTCAGAGCGCTGTCGACTCGGACCATGGGAAACTCAAGATTCGGGACGTGACCCCGGCGGTACCCAAGCCTTACGCAACTTCCACGGCCGGGGTCGGGGCTTTGATCCTTTGATCTTGATGCANNACATCCCACACCCCTGCCGTTGTCACCATCTCCACGGCACCAGGCCGCGGTAGCGGTCAAGCAGGTCGTATGCGGAGCAGTCGAGACCGGCCTTGAGGAAGTACGCGCAGACGTTCTCGAGATCGCGCATGAGGAAGTCGCGGGAATGCGGGTTCTTCCAGAGATCGATCACCTGCGGAAAGTCGATGATGGTGATTGCGTCCTGCCAATAGAGGATGTTGTAGGGTGACAGGTCGCCATGCACGTAGCCGACCTCGAGGAAGATGCCGAGGTTGTCGGCAATCTGCTCGAAGGCGGCCTCGGCGTCCGCACCTGAGAGCCTGACATTGCGCAGCATCGGCGCGGGGCCGTCCTCATCGCCGACGTAGTCCATGAGGATTGCCGGCCCGGCGGCGCCGACCACACGCGGCACGTCGGCTCCGGCGCGATGCAACTGCGCCAGACACTGCTGCTCCTGGATCACCCACAGGCCGAAGGCGAACTGCCTCCCCAGGCGCGTGCGGTTGTCGACGGCGCGGCGCTCACGCTCATCGAGGATCACGCGCCCGTCGCGGTAGATCATATCGCGGCTGAAGGAACGGTGGGAGAGGTCCTTATAGATCTTAGCGG
>DPJP01000130.1:8454-14441 GCA_003542955.1 Armatimonadota bacterium | reverse complement strand
CCCCTCTCCGGGCTGAAGGCTCGCTCGCGAGACCCGGAGAGGGGCGGGGGGTGAGGCAGACTCACCTACACATACGGCAGCCCGCGGTGGCCCAGAATCGAGTACTGGAAGCCGTGGATCTTCGTCGCGGGGCCGCTGTCGCGCTGGTCGAAGCCCGTCGTCGCCAGCGACCGCAGCTCGGGCGCGAACAGCCCGCTGCTCGACTCGCGGCTGATGATGTCGATGTTGCCCTTGTACAACTGCACCGTGTAGGTGCCGTTGACCGCCCACTGGCTCGAGGCGATGAAGGCGTCGCAGTCGACCTTGACAGGGAGATACCAGCCGCCGTGGTAGACCATGTAGGCCCACAGCCGCTCGATCTCGGGCTTGAACTGCACCTGCTCCTTGGTCAGGCAGAGCTGCTCGAGGTCGCGGTGCAGGGTCAGGATGACCTTCGCCGCCGGCGCCTCGTAGGCCTCGCGTGACTTGAGCCCGATTAGCCCGTCCTCGAACATGTCGATCTTGCCGATGGCGTGCAGCCCGGCGAGGTCGTTGAGGTAGTGGATGATCTCGGCGATGCCGGTCTTGCCGTCCACATTCACCGGCAGGCCCTTCTCGAAAGTGACGGTGATGACCACCGGCTCATCGGGGGCATTCTCCGGGTACTTGTACCACATGTACTCTTCCTGCGGGATGCGCATCGTGAGGTTGTCGACCTCGCCCGAGCCGATCGAGCGGCACCACATCGTCAGGTCGTCGCCGATGCCGGCCTTGTAGGGGATGCCGTATTCGGCCGAGAGCTTCTTCTCCTCCTCGCGCGTCCAGTTGAAGTCTCGAACGGGCACGATGACCTTCAGGTCTGGAGCGAACAGGTTGAAGACATTGTGCATCCGGTACTGGTCGTTGCCCTTGCCCGTCGAGCCCTCCGAGATCGCGTCGCAGCCGTTGGCGACGGCGAACTCGGCGACCTTGCGCGCGATGAGTTGCCGGGTCATCGAGGTCGCGACCGGGTAGCCCTCGTAGTTGGAGTTGGCCATGATCGCCTTGGTGATGAAGTTGTCGGCGAACTCGTCGGTCGCCTCCACCAGCGTCCAGGGAACCTCGAGCAGCGCGGCCTTCTCCTCGCACTGCTTGAGTTCATCATCCGTCAGCCCGACGTTGCAGGTGACGGCAAGGACTTCCTCCGCGCCGTAGTTCTCGCGCAGCACCTTCAGGATCAGAGTCGAGTCGAGCCCTCCCGAAAATGCGACGGCGACCTTCTTGGCTTGCTGCAGGGGTATGACGTAATCTCCGACATTGCCCATTGTATTCCCTCCTGTATGGCCCGGTTGGGCCTTCTAGTCGTCTCTGTGCGGCTGTTCGCAGTAGTAACAGACCAGTCCGCCCTCGCCCGTCTGAGTGAATGCGGGCTCGAGCGGCTCGGTCGAACTGATGCACCGCGGATTCCTGCAGCGGCCCGTGCCGGCGACAACGTGCAGCTCCGCCTCCGGCGTGGGCCCGGCCACCTCCGCTCTGTCCTCGGGCTTCTTCTGCACCTTGCCCAGCCCGATACCCTTGACCGGCGGCCGGAACTGCGGCAGGTCCAGAAGCAGCGCAATCAGCGCCATCCGCACCGGCACACCCCCGGCCGCCTGCCGGAAGTACGCCGCCCGCGGGTCGGGGTCACACGCCGGGCTGATCTCATCCACGCGGGGGAGTGGGTGCAACACCCGCATGCCCTCGCGCGCCCGGCCCATGATCTCGGGGGTGAGCACATAGGTGCCCGCCACCTTCTGGTATTCTTCGTCGCTGTCGAAGCGCTCACGCTGTATCCGCGTCATGTAGAGCACGTCAAGCGTGCCGATGGCCTCCTCGAGGCTCTCAGTCTGCTCCGGGCGGCCGCCCGATATCTGCCCGACGCGCTCCAGGTAGTGCTCCGGCATGCCGAGCGCGGGCGGGGCGATACACACGATCTCCGAGCCCAACTCGGCCATCACCGGAGCCAGCGAGTGGACGGTGCGACCGTACTTGAGGTCGCCGCACAGGCCGATCCGCAACCCCGACAGCGTCCCCAACTCCCGCCGGATGCAGAACAGATCGGTCAGAGTCTGCGTCGGGTGCTCGCGCGGCCCGTCACCGGCATTGATGAAGGGTATCCGCGCCGCGCGCGCAGCCCGCCCCGCCACCTTCGCCGCCCCCGCAAGCGGGTGGCGCATCACCAGGATGTCGCAGTAGGCCGCCATGATGCTGACCGTGTCGGCCACCGACTCACCCTTGGATGCCGACGACGCCTTCGCATCCGAGAAGCCCAGCGTCTGTCCGCCGAGACGCAGCATCGCCGACTCGAAGGACAACCGGGTGCGGGTCGAGGGCTCGTAGAATGCGACGCCGAGGATGCGATCGAGCGGCTGCACGGGCGTCGGTAAGACGCCTCTATCGCCGAAGCCGATGGCCTCGGCCATGTCCTCGGCGACATCAAGCACCAGCGTGAGGTCCTCCGCGCTCAAGTCCGAGAGCGAGACCAAGCCGGTTGTCGATAGCGCGCTCATGGATAGCATCCGTTTCCTGTGTCCGGGATCACGGCTCAATGCAATACGGCGTTGATCTCATCGCGCATGGTTCGCGCGGCTTCGGCGGCCGCCGCCCTGTAGTCCTGGCCTGTCTCACGGTAGGCGTACAGAATCCCCCGGGAGGAGTTCACGACCGCGCCGAGCCCGTCGGCGTCAAAGCCTGCCGCCACATCGCGCGCCGCCGCCCCCTGCGCCCCGTACCCCGGTACCAGCAGGATGCTCTCGGGCATCAGCCCGCGCAGAGCCGCCAACTGCTCGGGATAGGTAGCGCCCACCACCGCGCCGACCGACGAGTAGCCACACGCGCCCGGCCGCCCGGCCTCATGGGCCCACTCATTGACCAGCGCCGCCGTGGTCTCATACACGCGACCGCCCGGTGTCGAGAGGTCCTGCAGCTCGCCCGAGCTGGGGTTCGAGGTCTTCACAAGAACGAACACCCCGCCCCCGATCTCGTCACAAACCTCGAGAAACGGCCTCACACCATCGGAGCCCAGGTACGGGTTGACGGTGACGGCATCGGCCTGTGCCGTCGCGCCCTGCCGATGCAGGCCGAAGCACGCTCTGGCGTAAGCGGCGGCCGTGGAACCGATATCGTTGCGCTTGCAGTCAAAGATCACGGGCAGGCCCGCCGTCTTCGCGTAGGAGACGACCTCCCACAGCGCGGCGAGCCCGTCCGGGGCAAGGGCCTCGAAGTAGGCGGCCTGCGGCTTGAAGCATGCGGCGAACTCGGCGGTGGCGTCGATGATGCCGGTGCAGAACTCGACCGCGGCCGCGGCGACATCGGGAGCCTCGCGCAGGTGGGGGGGGAGCAGGTCCGGCTGCGGATCGAGGCCCACGCAGACGCGCGAGTCGGCGGCCTTCACCGCCGTCNNTCGCGAGCCGATCCGCGAAGTGCTGTGACATCGTGGACTTCCCCCTTGCGCCCGTGGCAATATTGCCCGCGATTATACATGCTGCTCTCGGCCATTGTCAAAGCAGCCGGCGGCGCTCGGCACTCGCGAGTGCCGCACTGTCACGAGCCGCACGATTGTGCTAAAATGCCCCCGTCCAGCCTCCATTGCTGCGGGGAAGGTGGTCGCGACCATGACATCTTCACAGTTGCTCAGATGCGCTCTTGTGGGCATCCTGGCGGTCACACTCTGCATACCCGTCGCCGCCCAGAGCCAGAGCCAGCTCGAGCTGCAGTACGACGCCGTTCAGTCGTTGCTGGTGATCCGCTACCTCGGGCTCACGCGCGAGCAGGCGCCCCAGGTGGCCGCTCTGTCGCGGGAGGCGGTGAAGGCCAAAGCGGACCGCAAGGCGCAACTGGACGCGGCACACAAGGAGGGCTCGGCAACGCTCACGGCCATCATCAACGCCCTCGTTGCCGCGGTGCCGGCCGGCGCGGAAGCCCGTGAGAAGGCAGACCAGATCATCGAGCAGTACCGCCTCACCGAGGACGCCTGCGACGCGGTCGTCGTCGCGACGACCGCGAGAATGCTCGAGCTGCTCACCGAAGACCAGCGCAGGCTGATCGAGACCGAGGACCAGACGCATCAGCGCGAGGCGGCCTCCGTCGGCACCAGCATGGTTCCACCGGAGGAGTACATCGCCCAGGAGCTGGAGGTCGTCCGCAACCTCCGCCGCAACGAGTACGATGTCGTCCGCGTGCTGCTGGCACGGGATATGGCCCAGACGCTCGTCACCGCCCTCGACCTCGATGTCGAGGAGGCGCGGCCGCTCGCCCAGCACCTGCTCGAGGTCATGGATGAGGTGATGTCGTGGAGCAACGCGCGTTTCGCCGACCAGTACGCAGACCTTCCCGACCTGATCGCCGAGGAGTTCGACCTCCCCGAGCCCCCTCAGCCAATTCCGCCCAGGCTGACGCTGCAGCGGATTGATGAGTTCCTCTGCCACCAGTCCACCGCCGGCCTGCTCGAGAGACTCCAGTTCCCCGAGCAGCCCCCCCCGCCACCGGCGCTCTACGCGCTGGCCGACCCGGACCTGTTCACCCCCGCGGAGCGGCTGCGGGAGGACACCGATCGCAGGCACAATATCGAAAAGCTCATCGACAGCGCCGACCTGGTCAGCGCGCTGAACTACCTGGACCTCTCGGCCGAGCAGTTGGCCGCCATCGACCGCAGCATCAGGCAACTGCACACCGACTATGACACCCAGCGCAAGCAATGGCAGGCAGTGCTCGTCCGCCACAAGGACACTCTCGGCGGAGCGACCACGGTGCTGCTCAAGAGCGAACCACTCACCGAGCAACAGGCAGATGCGCTCATGGAGATACATGCCGTCGAGGGCGAGGCGGCCTTTGGCATTCTCGGCAGCGCCGCCGAACGCCTCCGCGAGATCCAGGAGGCCCTCGACAATGACCAGAACATGCTCATCGACTGGCGCGCCCCCCTCGCAGCCATCTACGGCGAGCGGGCGGAGGACAAGGTCGACAAGCTGCTCGAGATCGCGGCCGGTGTCACGGATTTCGTCGACCTGTTCCAGGAGATCCGCTACATCGAGCCGATCGCCTACCAGGCCGGCGCCGACAGGCGTGCGGCGGACTTCCTCAGGCGCCATACCGAGGTCCGCGGACGCGGTTTCGATGCTGCACTCCACTACATGATCGATACCATGAACGACGTGCGTGAGTACCCGGAAGCACAATGGTCGGAGNNGCCGCGAGCATGTTTGCCGTCGATGCCATGATTGAACTGCGTCTTCTGCCTCCCAGACCCGGCCTCGGCAACGCCGTCACCGGCGGCGCCAATGCCCGCTTCAACTGGTGGGACATCGAGCGGATGGTGTCAGACCCGCTCATACTCGATCTCAGCAAGCGCATCCAGGAAGCGGAGGCGGCTGCGCAGCAGTAGCCCTGACCTCGCCCGACGGGTACCCGGGGATTCACCAACACACGAGGAGTCACAACCGTGGACCTGACCGCCATGTCGCCGGATGAGTGCAAGCAGCACCTCAAGCAACTGATCCTGGACAAGGCGCTGCAGTTCGGCGACTTCACCCTCGCCTCCGGCAAAAAGAGCAGCTACTACATCGACTGCCGCCCGGTGGTCCTGAGCGGCGAGGGCGCCTATTGCCTGGCCCGCTGCATCCTGGACTCACTGCGCGATGACGCCGTCGGTGCGGTCGGTGGCATGGCCGTCGGCGCGGTGCCCATCGCAGGCGCCGTCGCCGCCGTCGCCGCATCGCTGCAGATCGACATGGATGCCTTCTATGTCCGCAAGGAGCCCAAAGGCCACGGCATGGGCAAGCAGGTCGAGGGCGAACTGCCAGACGGCATCCGCGTGGCGATGGTCGAGGATACCGTGACCACCGGGGGTTCTACACTGCAGGCCATCGAGGCGCTCGAGCGCGAGCGCAACGTCGAGGTCGTCACCGTCATCGTGATGGTTGATCGGCAAGAGGGGGCCGCGGAGGCATTCGCCGCCGCGGGACATGACCTCCGCTGCCTGTTCACCGTCG
>DPJP01000130.1:0-8439 GCA_003542955.1 Armatimonadota bacterium | reverse complement strand
CGTGAAGCGGGGCGGCTGACGCGCCAACGCTGACCACCACTCAGAGCCGTCGCGGCCTTACCCATATACCCACTCGATCGGCACGCGCGTGATCTGCGTGAGGTTCAATCCGCCCGTGGCGCGCTGCCCTGCACAATACCCGAGCAGTACGGTGTCCTCGTCATCCAGAAAGTGAATGGCCGTGTAGCAGTACCAGCCCGCAGGGTCGTCCTCGAGCCACCTGTGGTTCTCCCACGTCTGCCCCTCGTCTTTGGAGATCGCCGCCACCAGCGGCGTGCGCTTGCCCTCATACTCGGGGGTGATACTGCTTGCATCGTTGTAGACGATGAGCAGGTCGCCCGTCTGCGGGATGCGCCGGATGCTTGCCGGACTCACGCATGAGGTCTTCAGGTCGGTCGGCTCCGCGGGCGACCACGTGACGCCGCCATCTTCCGAATATGAGCGGTAGTGGCAGCCCATGTCGGTGCGCGCGAGCATCATCACGCGCCCGTCCCTGAGCTCAATCACGCAGGGCTCCTGCAGCCCCGAGCGGCTCTCTTCCGGCGCGAGCAGCGTGCTGTGCCCCTGCTGCCACAGCGCCCCGTCGTCATCGGAGATGTAGCAGGTGAAGCGCCCCGCCTGGTGCCACTTCGGGTCCTCCGTCAGGTAGTGCAGCGATGCCGGGACCAGCAGTCGCCCCGACGCCAGCCGCACCACGCGGTCATTGTTGATGACGATGTAGGTCAGCCGCGGGGTGGCCAGCACCGACTCCGACCACGTCCGGCCCTCATCCGAACTGCGGCGGATGAAACCCCGGCAGAGCGTCCCGGGCGTATCCTTGCGCAGGTAGAGCATCCCCAGGTCGTCATTGGCCATCCGCAGGAGGCTGACTGACATCACGTTGCAGCCGCCCTCGTTTGGCAGGATCGTGACATCCTCGTCAGTCCAGCTTCTGCCCCCGTCGGAGGAGTACCGGCCCGCGAGATACGCGCTGTCGTGGTCGGCGCCGCCCGTGCCGTCATAGTGGCTGTAGACGAACAGCAGGCGGCGGTCCTTCAGGCGGATGAACGAGCCCTCGGAGTTGCGGGGGTTGGTGGGTGAGGGCGGCAGCAGGCGAATCTTCTCGACATCGGCGGACATGGTGCAGGCCTCCCGTGGGCGACACAGCCCGTGCGTGCTGAAGCGGACACGCGGGATAGTTGGCCGTGGGCTGTTGAGCGACCTGCCCGGACAAGATTGAACAACCGGTGCCTGACACCGGCTGTTCAATCTTATGCCTTATAATACTATATTACCAATATATCAGTGGTTTACTATGCGAAGAGTGGATTTTCTATCGGCATTTATAGTCGATTGACAGAGACCGGAAGAGCTGGTGGCCGGCACGAGCTGTTCAGCCCTGTACGGATGTCCTTCACCGAGCGCTCTTCGGGATTCCGTCCTGTATCCTCTGCTCGATATCGGGATCGGTGAGTTGCTCCAGCAGGGCGGGGTGGAGGCGCTTGGTGCACTGGAGCGCCTGGGAGCCGCGGGAGATGGAACTGACCTCGAGCCCGGAGTAGTCGCCGGGCAAGACGCGATAGTGCTTGCCTGTCCTCGTATCCAGCGCCCCCAGCCCCCACGATTGGTCCTTGCACAGGCGGGTCTTCAGGCCCAACGGTCCGAGGGCATACGTGTAGAGCAGGTACTGTCCATCGGGAGCCCAGCGCAGACTTGCGATCTCCGCGCCTGGACCGCGGAACTCAGTCTGGGCGCCGTCAGGCAGCCGAACGCCGATGCGACCCGATCTGGAGTAACCCGGCTGCGCAAGGCTGCCCACAAGCCAGGCAACCTCGCCGTGGGGGCCACAGGCTGGAGCCTTGCCAGGTCCCGCAATCTCGCTCGCGCCTGCAGCACCACCCATGCGCTGAATACCTGATCCGACTTCGGCCAGGATGGCATTCGGCTCCTCGGCGAAGCACCATCCGCGCTGAGGGCGTATTGCCGGATGCTCTGTCCTGTGCCGGCTCTGGGCATCGATGGTGATCAGCACGTGCTTGTCGTTCGTGGAGCCGATGAGACCATCGGGGTGAACGTGCCCGCCGTCGAGGCGGAGCGTCGCATGGATCAGCTCCGGCGACTTCTCCGCCGAGTGGTATACGGGGCCGTCGGGCGTGATCACCACGAACCACAGCCCCCGCCATTCCTGCTCGGGATCACGCCGCGTGCCGCGGCGCTCGGGCTTGCCCACTCGCTGCGATCGGCACGCCCAGTTGCCTTTGGGGTCGACCATACCCACATCCGCGGCCAACTCCGTCGCCTCGCGAGTCGCCAGGTCAATGACGAAGAGGCCCCCGGACTGCGCCTCCGCGTCCATTTGGGCGATGACGACGGCATCGATCATCCCCGCCGCCAACGGGGTCCGTGGCGGCATGGAGAGCGCAACGACGCGCCAGACCAGCAGCAGGAAGAGAACGATGCACGCGGCACACCCTACCCGCCATGGACTACGCAGCCATGTCGGCAGCCTCAGACTCCACGCCCGCACTGCCCTCAGCTGTCCCGGTTGCATCGGAGCATCCTTCCCAGTCCATAGAAACAACTGACCGGACATAGGGTTCCGTGCGAGAACGACCGGCCTGCGCCGGGCGTCCAGTTCTGCTCAGTCAGCAGCGCACTCCGTCTGCCTGCGGGCCAAGATTGAACAAGCGGTGCCTGACACCAGATGTTCAATCTTACGCCTTTATGGGCTCTCTGAACGATACTGGATCGGTGATATATGCCGGGGGCGGACGTCCAACTTTGCTCTTCAATCAGAAGATTGAACAACCAGTGCCTGACACCAGGTGTTCAATCTTCCCCCAACTGCTGCCTGCGCAGTCGGCAGATCGGGCACAGCTCCGTATTCGTCGGCTCCCCGCACATCGGGCAGATGCGCTTGAGTTCATCCTTGCCGACGCGCTTCATCGCCCGCAGCATCGTGTGGGCATACTGGATCGTCCCCATCGGCGCCTTCTGCTCGAGCAGGTCGAATATCTCATTGAAGCGTCGCCCGGCGGGGTCGAACAGCGGGCACTGCTCCTCCGTATAGGGCAGCTCCAGCAGATCGGCGTACACGCTGGTTGCCGCCTCCGGGGTGAAGTAGAGCGGCTTGATCTTGCGCGGGCGGTGCTCCGAGGGCGGCAGGACCGGTCGCGGAGCATCCAGGTGGCCGGACAGCACCGCCTTGAGCATGAACTGGAGGATATCGTCGAGCGTATGCCCGGTCGCCAGCACCTGCAACCCGAGATTGCGGGTCGTCCGGTTCATCAGCGCCCGCCGCACCGCGCCGCAAACGTTGCACTGCCGGAACTGCCCCACCGGCTGGATGCTGACGCCGAAATCAGATACCCGCGTGATCTCCAGCTTGATCCGCAGCTTCTCGCACAGCTCCCGAACCACCCGCTCGCTCAGCTCCGAGTACGCCCCCAGGCCCATGTCGATATGCAGGCCGACGAGCTCGATCCGCATGTTCCAACTGATCTCTTTGAGCACATGAGCGAGCACCGCGCTGTCCTTGCCGCCGGACAGCGCAACCGCGACGGTGTCGCCCTTGCGGTGCATCTGCCGCCGGCGCATGAGGCTGCGCACGTGCCGCTGGATGAACGCGGGGAAGCATGACGGGCACAATGCCTTCCCGAACTGGCTGATCTCGATGAGTTCGCCCTCTGTCTTGCAGACGGCGCAACTACCGCTGTGCAGGAGCATATCGGGGCTCAAAGGGGGCAACCCTTCCGGGGAACGCGATTGCGGGCAACGTGCACCAGCTCTCTACAGCCGCATCGGCTCGATGTCGTCCATCGCCAGCCGCTGGGCCATCTCGGTGAGCGTGACTGAGGCGATCTGCTCGGGCTGATGGAGTACCAACGGCTGCCCGGTGTCCATGGCCGCGATGCAGGCGTCCGGAGCCGGCGGCATCACGCCGATGATATCGCAATCGAGCTGTCCCTGCACCCCCGGGAGCTGAAGCGCCGTGCCGGTGGGCGCCATCGTCACCACCACCGCGCCGACGCGCGAGCGGCCGATGTCCCACGCGAGCAGTTGCTGGATGCGCGCCCGCGCCGCCCGCACCGAGCACAACATCGGCTGCGTCGTCACGCAGCAGTAGTCCGAGCGCCGCAGGGCAAGCTGGTTGAGCGTGTTGGTGCTCGAAGGCAGGTCGATGATCACGAAATCGAACGTGTCCTCGAGATGATCGATGATCGTGCTCGCATGGTCCGCCTCGACCTCGGGGAACTCCTCGAACCGTTGGGGCGAGAAGAGCACGCGCGGGCCGTATGGGAGGGCGAACAGGTGCTGATCGATCGTCAGGCGGTCGAGGTTGTCCGCGGGCGTGCGCAGCAGGTCCGCGATTGTCTCGGTCGGCTCGCGGCGCAACTGCAGCGCCAGGGTCCCGAAGTCCGTGCGCAGTTCGACAAGGGCAACGCTTCGCTCGAAGGACGCCAGCGCCGCGGCGATATTCGAGGACACCGTCGTCGCGCCGGTGCCGCCCTTGCCACCGATGAATGAGATCACCCGGCCGCCGTCCTTCTTGCAGGCCGCGGCGGCTCGCTCCGCAGCCACGCGCGTGCGCTCGATCGCATACCTGACCGCACGCACCAGCCGTTCGTCATCGGCCGAGCCCTTGACCAGGTAGTCCTGCGCGCCCTGCTGCACGGCCATCAGCGCCAGGCTGTCATCGTTGGCCCGGGTGCGGATGATGATGGGGATGTCCGGCGCGCGGCCCAGCGTCTGCAGCAGCGTATCGAGCCCCACGCTGTCGGGCAACTCGAGGTCAAGCACAATGGCCGCAAAGCTCTCGTAGTCCAGCAGTTGCAGGGCATGGCTGAGCATGTTCGAGTGCGCGAACTCGAAGTCACTCGCGCCCGTCGCCCCGAACTGGTTCCGCAGCAACGCGAAGTCATTCCCGTCGGCGTCGATGATCAGGAGCTTCTGTGTAGTGGTCTCCACTCTCTGCATGCACCCCGCTGCAGTAGCCCGCACCCGCCGCCGACATCGGCGACGGTCTCCGGGGCCCGCCTCCTGCGCGGCCCCGGGAACCCGCATATAGCATACCTTGTACGACCCTGGAGCGCAATATCGTCCACGCCTCCACGCCCCACGCGCAGGATGCTGCTATTTCAGTGCCAGCCCCTCGCATGCGTTGACGATTTCCTCCCGCAGACGGTCATAGGTCTGCAGCCCCAGCTCCGGTTGCGGGCGGTAACCATGCACCCAGATGTACCCACTCGACATGTCGGAAAACGCGCTCGGATCGAAGCGCTCATGGAGTTGTTGACGCACCGCGTAAGCCTTCCGAAGCGCCCCAACCGTCCGCGCGTCACCAGCCCCCGAGTGCTGGGCGATGAACTCGTCAAGCAGCTCGGCGTACCGGAAGTCGTCGATCCCCTCCCGCCGCAGTTCCAGCCCGATTGTGTCAATCGGGCCGCTCGGGGCCGGGAGCACGTACCCGAACTGCCAGTTGTCCGTGTGCAGGTACTCCCCATCGCTCGACAGACGTGGGTACACCGTCTCCTTGCCCCTGCGCGCGTTACTGATGTATACCCAGTCGGCGTTGCCACTCACGCCGCATCGGTGGCTCCAGTAGCCCGCGAAGAAACGCGCCATCTCCGGGAGCTGCCCCATCCCCCAGCACTCGTATGTCCACGACTGCTTGCCGCGCCGCGCGGCCTCTTCCGCCAGGTCGTCCCCCATCTGCGACCATGATGCAATCCAGACATCATACACGTCGCCGACCCGCTCGATACCCAACCGCCCGATGGCCGTCGTCGTGCGGACCTTCAGGCCCTTGTACACGCGGTCATAGATGGCGCGGACCTCCCTGTTGCGTGCCTCATCCCCCGGCTCGTCGAGGATGTAGTACAGAAACTCCGGCCAGCCGCGCGTCCTCCGCTCTGCTTCCAGCGCCAGCACCGACGCGCCACCACCGAGGAAGCTTCCAAAGCTGTGCCGACGTTCGGGGTGTTGCGTGCCATGATAGCAACTCAGATACACGAGCGGCGCATCGGGGCCAAGCAAGCCCGCCTCCGTCGCTGCCCGCATCGAGTCGGCAAGGCTGGCGGGGTTACCCTCTGCCTGCCGGTCCACATCAACCTGCCAGCCGCCGGCGCCGTCGGGGAACTCGGAGTGGTTGTAGAGCGTCACGCCGGTGAAGCCGTGCTCGGCCATATTGCGGAAGTACTTGCGCTGGTAATCGGCTCCACGATACGCCTCAAACACGTACGGGGACGCATAGTACTGGAAGAAGCAGATGCCGGGGCGCTCCAGCGTCAACGACGACACGCGAAGCCGCACGGTAACGTTGGTCGTCGGCCTGCCGGAGACATCCAGGCGCAGCGTCCCTCGGTACTCACCCGGCGCGGTGTCCTCGGCCACATTGATGGTGGTGTAGACTTGCACGGTATGCCCCGCCGGCAACTCGAAGCCGTCGCGGTTGCGCAGAAACAGCGGCACCGATATCCACCGGTAGGCATCCAGCATATACCGATAGGGCTCGACGATGCGGCAGCGGACTCGATCCGCGGGCAAACGGTGTTTCCCCGATACAAGCTCACCGGGTGTGATGCGGGCCGTCGTCGCCTTGCCGATGTTGCGGATCAGCAGGTTTGCGGAGGCCCTCTGGTTGCGTGCCGCCTGCAGGCGCAGTGTGTCGGTCATCTCCCAGGTCCCCGGCTCCCGTGTGTGGTAGATGCGCTCCACCGTCGGCGCGGTGAAGACTGCATAGCCCCGCGCCATCTCCGAGGCCGACAACGTCCGCGATCTCATGTCCCTCGGTGTCCAGTCACCCAACTCGGCCTCATCGAGTTCGCTCACCGTGAAGTCGTCAAACCAGACCGTGCCCCTGCGCAGATAGGCATAGCCGGAGACGGGAATGCGCTCCGCCTCACCGGAGTAGACGCACACATCCACCGGCTTCCAGTCGTAATCTCCCGTGTGATCGGGCCCGGATTGCATCTTCCCGCCGAATTCCGAGTAGATGCGCGCTCCCGGCCAGCCGAAGGCCCCCTCGCCCTTCATCCAGCATCCCAACAGGTAGTGCCGGTGCGGCTCGACATCGATCATCTGGCTGAAGCCCGCATGCACTACCCCTGCGTCGGGGTCATCGGTCGGAGCCACCTGTATCCGCAATGAATGGCCGCCGCTGTGCGACACGGAGCCGTCTACACCGATGCTGATGCGGCCCGAGGAGTCTGCACTCAGCCGCCAGCCGACCGGCTTGCCATCGGCATCGACCTCGTCGAAGCCGGGAGAGCGCAACTCGAGCAACCCCGATCCGTCGGCAGCAGAGGGAGCACCCGGCTGCGCATGCGCCCCGACACACGAGCGCACACAGAGTGCAAGCACGACCGGTACCATCGAGACTGACACTCCGCGCGATGGCGTCTTCCCTGTCGGCATAGCCTCGACTCCTTGGCGCCGCGAACTCCACACCGGCGCCGGACACGATCGCCCTGACTGCCTACCCTTCGCCACCCGGCCCGCCGCGCCTGCGCTGCACGCAGGTCACGCGCCCATCGCGCTCGAACCATCCGCCCGGAGGGGTGATTGCCGACTATGCCTGAGAGCAAGCACGTCGTGACATCTGAGGAGGTTGTCGAGGGCCTCCGAGCACTGGGCGCAGGCCCCGGCGAGATCATCTTCGCGCACAGCTCGCTGTCATCATTCGGCTGGGTCGAGCAGGGCGCGGACACCATCATCGAGGCCCTCATCCGCAGCGTCTCGCCCGGCGGCACCGTGGTGCTGCCGACGCTCTGCCAGAGGGACAAGGAGCGCCGCTTCGAGACGTGGGATATCGCCACATCGCCCTCCGACGTCGGCAAGATCACCGAGGTGTTCCGGCAGCGGCCGGATGTCCGCCGCAGCGACCACCCGACCCACTCCGTCGCCGCCCTCGGCCCGCACACGGAGCAGATCATCTCCGGCCACGCCACCGCCGGCGGCCGCCCCGGCCCCTGGGGCCCCGCCGCGTTCGGCCACTCCAGCCCCTGGGACATGTTCTACAGGCTCAACGTGCTCGACTGCTTCCTGGGAGTCACATTCAGCTGCAACACGATGCGCCACTACATCCAGAGCAGGCTTGTCGAGGAGGCGCTGTCGCATGCCCCGGATGCGGCCGAGGCGGCAGCGGCGGTGCGCGGATGGTGCACACCGGGCGTCTGGCCCGACTACCAGGGGCCGATGATGCAGGAGCGCCTCACCGCGCTGGGGTTGGTCACCGATGTGACGATCGGCGCGGCTGTGTGCTACTCGATCCGCGCGCGGGAGATGGTCGATAACGCGCTGGCGATCCTGCGCGCCGAGGTCGACACCTGGTGCCCCGAGGACTTCCGCGAGTGGTACCACCGGTGCACGGACGGCACCGGAACGCAGTGACCCCGCGCGGTGCCACCCGTCCCACGCCCCCCATACGCGCTAACATGAAGGACTGGCTGGGCGTTTGGT
>DPJP01000132.1 GCA_003542955.1 Armatimonadota bacterium | reverse complement strand
GCTCTATCTGGACCTGTCGGACGAGCTGGCGTACCGGTAGGCGCACGGCCCGGAGGATAGTGCCTCCGCACGGCGAATTCCTAATCAAGCGGATCCCGCACGACCGAATCGGGGAAGCCTATACTGTACGCGAGTTGATTGGGCAGCGCCATTGGCGGACTGGTGGCGTTGCGGAATGTGCGGAGGGGTGAGGCCCGACTACAGCGGAAGCTTCGAGGACTGATGGCTCAGACGGGCGCATCGCCCCGATCCCACCAGCCCGGAGGAGGGAATCTGTATGGCTGCCTCGGAACTCAGCCAATCTGAGGCCGACGCTCTCACGGCAATGCCGAAAGTGCGCGAGGATGACACTGCCTGGCGCTATCCGGAGCTCGGCGGGGCGATCTCTCTCCCTCTGCTGTCGGAGGACCACCGCGAGCGTTTTCTGCTTGACGTGAGTCGAGGCCGCATCGAGTTGGCACGCGAGAGGCTTCAGAATCGGGCTCGCCAGGTCGTGATTCTGGTCCGTCTTGATGTTGGCGGGCCCGTGCACAGGAACCCGGATGACACGGAGATACCGTGCCCACACATACATCTCTACCGCGAAGGCTATGGCGACAAGTGGGCATTTCCGGTGCCTGCCGAGCACTTCGCCACATTGGATGACCAGTGGGAGACATACCTGGATTTCCTTGCGTTCTGTAACGTCACCGAACCCCCAAATGTCGACAGAGGGTTGTTCGCATGATAGACGAGGTTGAGGCACTCATACGTGACTACGTCTCCTGGCTCCAGGACAAGACGGTGGTTCACCAGGTTTCCGATCAATGGGTGGCAGTCACAACGCCGCACCTGGACCGGCACAACGACTACCTCAGGATCTACGTCACGAAGCGCAACGGAGGCTTCCGCCTCACCGACGGGGGCTACATCATCGATGACCTCGAGCACGGCGGCTGCTCTCTATCAACACCCAAACGTGAGGAACTCCTCGCGACGACACTGGCGGGCTTCGGTGTCCGCAATCAGGATGGCGAGCTGATGGTGGATGCCACTGCCGACAGCTTCGCCGTGCGCAAGCACAACCTCGTGCAGGCGATGTTGGCAGTCAACGACCTCTTCTACCTTGCTCAGCCCACGGTCCTGGCTCTGTTCCACGAAGACGTCACCAGTTGGTTGGAGCACAACGACATCAGGTACTTCAGCAACTTCAAACTCACCGGGACAACGGGATACGATCACCACTTCGACTTCGTGGTGCCCAAGTCCCGACAGATGCCCGAGAGATTCCTCCAGGCTATCAACAACCCGAACAGGGACATGGCACAGATGATCTCGTTCAAGTGGGTTGACACACGCGACGTGCGCCAGCCCGGCTCGCGCGCGTACGCGCTGTTGAACGACCAGGAGCGACACGTCTCGCAGGCGGTGCTCGACGCCATGGTCAGCTACGAAATACGGCCCGTGCTCTGGAGCCAACGTGAGGACCTCCGGGATGAGCTGGCTGCCTGAGCGCGGTGAGCACCAGATGCAGGCTGCAGATGGTGGGCCCTTCCGTGCAGTGCCGTCGGATGCGAGTTCTCGCAGACCAACGTCGGCGGTTTCGTCTACTCCGTACCGGGCGGGGCGAGTTGGGAGTGTCGGGGATGGGGTACTGGGGCACCACCAATGCGAACGCCCTCCGGCGCGCAGTGCCGGCGGGTGTGCTGGTCGCCTCGCTGGCGCTGGCACTGCTTGACATCTCGGCAGCGCAGGAGCCGCGGCCACCCGGCTCGGAGCGCATGCAGGCCCGCGCCCGTACGCTCATGGACCGCTTCGCCCGCGGCGACAGTGTCACTATGGTCGCCTTCGGCGATTCACTCACGGCCGGCTGGGGCGCCGAGGGCCATGACACCTATCATCGCGTCGTCGCAGACGTGCTCCAGTACCGCTTCCCCGGGAGCACGCTCACCCTCGTCATATCCGGCCATCCAGGGGAGACCACCGAAGACGCGCTTGGCAAGCTCGATCCCGAGGTCATCGCCCACAAGCCCGACCTGGTGCTGATCCAGTTTGGCGGCAATGACAAGGGATGGGGGCGCGACGTCGGCAGCTTCAGGACCGACCTCGCGAAGCTGCTGAGACTGACGGCCGAGGGCACTGACGCCCTGGTCATCGCCTGTCTGCCGCCGATAATCGATGAGAATCCCCGCAACGAGTGGAATGAGACCGCCAGGGAGGTTGCCGCCTCCGAGGGCATCCCCGCCGCCGACTTCGACCGTGCCATCCGCGACGCAGACCCGGACTTCCGTGGGCCCTTCCCATACGGCAGCCACCCCGACGGCTTCACCCATTTTGTGATGGCGAAGGAGGTCCTCAGGGCGCTTGACGAGGCCGCGGGCATCAAGCCGCATCTTCACGTGGATTTCGCAACAGGTCCGGTCCTCGCCGCCGGCGAATCCCACACCGTCAGCGCCGCGCTCTGGAACAGCGACGATGAGCCTCTTGTCTGCCAGGTCCGCACGGACTGGCCTGGTCGGCAGATGGACGGGGAAGTCACAGTCGAGCCCGGCGGTGTGCAGGGCATCTCCCACGAGATTGCCCTCCCGCTGCAGCCGTTCGACGGCCACTCCTATCGCTTCCCGGTGCGCATCATGGCGCGCGGCGGCGGCTTCGGCGCGATTGATCTCTGCCGGCTGGCCGTCGCCCCCGCGATCACAGTCGACCGCGCAGACGGTGACACGGTGGACGGGAACGCCCTGACGTGGCACCCGATCCCACCTGATCGCTTCACCATGGGCAGACACCACTGGTTCGGGCCGGTCGATCTCGATGCGCGCTTCGCAACGGTAGTGCTCCCTGACCGCCTGCGCTTTGTGATCGAGGTGACCGATGACAGCATGTCGGTTGCCACCCTCAGCGATCCGTCCAAGGGGGACTCCGCGGAGCTGTACCTCGACCTGCGACCTGACGCGGACCAGGGCAAGCCCGTCTATGACGAGGCGGTACTGGCGCTGCAGATCATCCCGCCCGCGCAGGCCGGCGCCGGGGCCCAGTGGCAGAGCATGCAGAAGCTGCCGGATGATCTCAGCGGGATAGCGGTCGACTGCCGACTCCGGTCAAATGGGTACCGGATAGTCGTCGATGTTCCACTGGCGCCGATCGTCGCCCGCCGGGGAGAGCAGTGGGGCGGACTGGGCCTCGATATCGGCATCAATGACGCCGATTTCGGCCGGGAGCGCGACAGCCAGTTGATGTGGACCGGCCACCCGGACAATTACCTCAACCCGGCATACCTGGGCGGGCTATACCTCGAACCAGTTGAGGCCGGCGCGACAAGACGAACGCTTCAGTAGCCATGCCCAAGGAGTGCTCGCCATGACTACACGACTTACAGCGCTCACAGCCACACTCATCCTGGCCGTCCTCGGTCTCGTGGCGGCGGACTGTGCCATCGCGCAGAGCGGGAGCACACTCCCACAGACTCTCATCGCTCCCGACGCGGCTCTCTCCCGCGTGAGCGGGGAGTACAGCTTCACCGAGGGACCGGCCGTCGCGGCTGACGGCAGTGTGTTCTTCACTGACATCCCGCCCAGCCGCATCCACAAGTGGTCGCCTGACGGCACGGTCACACTCTTCCGCGAGAGCACCAACGGCACCAATGGCCTGTACTTCGATGGCGCGGGCAACCTGATCTGCTGCGAGAGCGGGACGGGCCGCATCGTCTCCATCGATCCTTCCGGCCAACTCACTGTTCTCGCCGATGCGTACGGGGGCAAGCGCTTCAACGCCCCGAACGATGTGTGGGTGGCTCCGGACGATCGCGTCTACTTCAGCGATCCGGTCTACGGCGGGCGAGATGTGGTCCAGGGCGGTGAGCACGTCTACTCCATCCCCCCGGATCGCTCGCGGGTCATCCGCGTCATCGATCACATGGTCAAGCCCAACGGCCTCATCGGCACGCCCGATGGCACGACCCTCTATGTGACCGATCCCGGTGCCGGGAAGACGTACCGCTATGCGATTGGTGAGGGCGGCGCATTGCCTGACAGGACGCCGTTCTGCGCCGTCGGCGGCGACGGCATGACCATCGACGCGCAGGGCAACGTCTACATTGCCTCGACCGACATCCTGATCTTCGACCCCTCCGGGGCCCAGATCGGCATCATCGACATCCCGGAGCGTCCGACAAACATCACCTTCGGCGGGTCGGAACGCGACATCCTCTTAATCACCGCGCGTACCGCGGTCTACACCCTGAAGATGGCTGTGAGCGGGGCGCAACGCCCCATCGCTGCCGGAGAGTAGAGCACCCGGCACGGCGACGCCGGAGCGCACCCGCTGCTCCGGCGTCGAGACGCGTGCGGATGACAGCCTACACGTGCACGTACATCTCCCAGTCCTCGATGTTGACGGGCAGCGGCGCGCCCAGCTTGATCGACTCGATGGCCCGCAGGCTCAGGTAAGTCGCCTGCATGCCGGCCATCTCGTCGCATGGGGATGGCGTGTCGTTCATAAGGGCGTCACAGAAGGCATCCAGCAGGTTCTGGTGGCCCTTGTCCGGGAAGACGTACTTGAACTCGCCGGTCTCCGCGAAATGTGTGCCCATCGCGTCGATTTTGGCCAGGTAGCCGGCATGGCCGCCTTCCCCGCCGGCCTCCGGGAACTCGTCGCCCTGCAGGTCGAACTTCTTCACGGTCTGCTCGCCGAGGCCGTAGTACTGATTCTCGACGAAGCACTCGCTGCGGAAGAGCTTGCCGTTGTGCTGGACCTCCAGCAGCTCCTTGGGATACTCGAAGGTGCCGCAGGAGCTGAAGAAGATGCACGCGATCGCCCCGCCCGCGAACTCCATGTTGATGACATAGTTGACGCGGGTGCTGCCGACGGCGGATATGCGCACCGGACGGTCCTCAAGCAGCCATGGGATGATATCGAGCCAGTGGCAGCCCTCGCCGATGATTTGGCCGCCGCCCTCCTTCCAGTCGATGTGGATGCCACCGTAGGTGCGGCTCTCATCATTGATCCGCATCATCACCATCGTCTGGTCTTCCTCGGCCCACTTCGGGCGGCCCTGCTCCTGGGCGTAGACGCGGGCCTCGCCTGCCGGGCTGTCGCGGTGCGCCATATACGCCGCCTTGAGGTCGACGATGGCCGGGCAACAGCGACGGTTGTAGTCCACACAGAGCTTGACGCCCTGCTCCCTGACCAGCCGGATGACTTCGTATGACTCCTCCATCGTCATCGTCATCGGCTTCTCGCAGAGCAGGTGCTTGCCGGCCTCTATCGTCTCACGGATATAGAACATGTGCATCTCATGTGGGACTGACAGGATGACCATGTCGACCTCCGGGTCGGCGAGCATCTCCCTGTAGTCGGCCGTGACCTTGTGCGCCCCGAAGCCCTTCGCGGCATCCTGTCCCGACTGACTCCGCGACGACGCGTGCCACAGCACGGCCTTGTCTGAAGCCGCGATGTTGGGCATGTGCTGGGCCTGTGCGAACTTTCCGCAACCGATGATCCCTACTCGTACCTGATCCATGGTGTTCACCTCTATGTTTGTCGGTGATGCTCTTCTCGTGAACTCGTTGCGATGCGTCCGTCGGCATCGGGAAGGGTGTCGGATATGCTTCTCCGCCGGCACCTCCCGACAGCGGCAACCGTCTCACGCGTCGGGTAGGTCGGGCTTCCAGCCCGACATCACCCCCCCCTCGGGTACGTCAGGCGTCCAGCCCGACACGCACACGCGCGCGAACAACCTGCGGCCGAAACACGAAAAGGGCACGTGATCGGGGGCGTGTTGCCCGACTCGCCCGGGTGCCCCGATCACCTGCCGTGTAGATCCTACATTGGGGACTCATTCTTTCGCCGTGTCGCTGACTCGCCCCTGCGCCTCCGACCGATTTCACGAAACATTTACATACCCCGCGACAACCGGGTGGCGGGCGTCCACGTCCGCTTCCGCGACCTGACGACAGCCACCGGTGAGACTCCGGGCATCGACGCCGAGTTCCTTACATATCCATCATCGGCGCCCGAGGAGATGCTCTTCACCGTGCAGGTGCAAAACCGCGGGCAACACACGGTAAACGAAGCCCGCTCCCCACGGCACGGCGCGTCCGCTTCACGAGCCGCGCTCTGCAGGTGCGGCGCAATGACAGATTGGGGCAGGGAATGCTCGAGCGTACCGGGACCCGAGTCGCGCCTGGGTGCAGATCGGTGAGACAATGAGATTTGAGACAAGCAAACGCGCTCAGGCACTCGTGCGATTCGCGTTTGTCTCAACGCCCCGCGGCGACGGGTCCGTGCCGGAGGTCGCGGGCTCTGTTGATCTGGCCTTCCGACGACGGTTTGCATGCCGGGTGCATGCGTGAGGGCCAGAGGCCCACAGCCTCGCCGCCGACCGTCGTCGGGAATCGCAGTGCTATCACTTCCAGACAATCGAAAGTAGCGCATCTTCTTCACAACAGTGGAATGTTGGAACTATGAGGAAATGAGGAATTGAGGAAACCCAACGCGCTCAGGGCCTGCGGCGATTCCATCGTTTCCTCATCGCATCCGACAGAGGCGATGTCACGAACTCTGGGCGTAGCGCCGCGGCCGCGGGGCTGTGCCACTGTTGCGCGCGGCGTTCTACATTTGTGCAATGCCGGGAAGGATACGGCGGTGGCGGTGGCGAAGGAGGCGGATGGTACCGGCGCGTACACGGTTGAGGGTGGGGTTCGTGAGCCCACCCCATCGCATGAGAGGAGTGTCAGACGATGCACAGAGGTGGAAGGGGTTTCACTCTCATCGAGTTGTTGGTCGTGATTGCGATCATGTGACCCCTGAAGAAGCCCCCTTTTGAGTGTTGTCGGGTAGTCCGCGGGTTGCGTTTTTGCAGATTCGTCGTCAGATTTGCCTTCGATCCCGTTTCTAGGCCGTACTCACCCCCTCCGCGCAGGGTGCAAGTGTACAAG
>DPJP01000131.1 GCA_003542955.1 Armatimonadota bacterium | reverse complement strand
ATCGGCGGCCCGCAACTGCCGTGCCCGGTCTCTTGCCGCTTCCAGCGTCTCGAGGGGGCCGTCGGTTCCGGCTGCATTGGCCTCCGCCGGCGCGCCCGACCACTGGTCATTACCTGACGGGGCGACGTATATGGTGACGTCACTTGTCACGATGGAACAGGCAAGCAGGAATGTGGCGAGCATCCCAGGCGCGCGTGTCATCATCATCTGGATCACCCCTCCAGTTGGCGGCCTCGGCTTTGCCGCACCGCTGCGAGTTCGCCGCGCTTCCCCCGCCTATCNNCTATTCGCGCCATTCGCGTCATCCGCGGTTTCTCCGCCGTTGCCGTTCCTTCCGTGTCCTCCGTGTCTTCCGTGGTTCCTCCGCCGTTGCCGTTCCGTCTTCCCGCCCTCACAACTGGGCGAGCACCCTCGCGGCCGCCTCCTCATAGACCTGTTGCCAGCCGGCGTCGAGCATGCACTCGGTGGTCTCGTACGCGCACATGGCGTAATCCGAGGCCGGTGAGCCGTAGTGCACGTAACCGTTCGAGAAGCCGACCATGAACGTGAACTCGTGTGGCGAAGCGTTCCGCACTCTCAACCCGACCTCGCTGAGGACCTCCGCGGGGGATGTGATCAGCACGCAGTCGCCGATGCGGATGCCCTGCACCTCGGCGGCAATCGTCGTCTCCCCGGTGACCTCGTTGTGCCGCTTGTGCCACTTGAGAGTCGAGATATCGGCCTGGATGCGCGAGAGCCGCTCCATGGTCTTGATGTCCCGGAGGTACTTGTCGAGGTTCTGCCGGTTCCACTTGTCCAACTCCTCGAGACCGTTATAGCCAATCGCCTGTTCGTGCATGTACCGGTAGCAGTAGTCTGAGGGATACTCCGGGTTGAGGGCATACTTGATATACAGCGGCAGGAAGGTCCGGAAGTTGAGGCTGGTCCCGCCGAGTGTCCCGAGCAGCTCCTGCTGCTGACGCTCGAGGTCGGCGATCCGCTCGTCGCTGTCGCTGCGCCTCGGAAACTGCACATGCTCGGCCACGACCTTCAGCTTCGCGTCCCCGGTCTTGATGCCACTGCGCGCCTCGAGCGTGCTCAGACCGAGGACCATGCCGATGGGCCGGGAGTCGCGGGGCGTGTTGACATCCTTGTAGAGGACCTCCGTCACATCGCCGCCTGAGCCCTGCAGGAAGATCGCCATGGTGTCGTGGCCGAGGGTCTGCTCGATGACATCGCAGGCGAAGCCGGGGTAGTTGGCTGTTATCTTGCCCCCGGGCACGCCGATCAGGGGATGGCAAGAGAAGTTGAACAGCACCGCGAAGGGCGTCCCGTCGAGGCGGTCAATCCGGAGGATACCGATCTCCGGGTCGACAGGGCGGATGCCCTCAACGTCTTCATCCCAGGCGAAGGGATGCGCCTGTCGGATCGTCCAGCCGCTGCCGTCCTTCATCCTCACCGTGCGGTTGATCTGGAAGCGGTCCTCGCGTCCGAACCCCCAGCCGACCGTCACCGGTGTGAGGTTCTCTAGTGCGCGTCTGACGGCGTCGAACGTCCTGCTGACCTGCTCGGCATCATCGCAGAGCAGCCGACGCGTGGGCGGGTGGGTGTGGGTGGCGTTGACGAGCACGTTGCCGCCCGGTATACCGAGTTCACCCTCGATGCGTGCGCGCAGGTTCCCAAGGAACTCATCGCTCACATCGCTGAGGTCGCCGATTGAGACGACATCCATGGCGACGATCGCGATCTGGGTGGTGCCGTCATCGAGCACCAGCGCCCGCGCGTACAATGGGTCATGGACGGCCACGTCTTCCTCGCTCGTCGTGATATCGCTCTTGGCCACCCCGGCGCGCAGTGAGCCGGCGGGGATGTCGATTTGCTGTGAACCTGCCATCGTGACCTCCAATGTGTCGAAGCATCCATAGTGCAAGCTGCTCAGGCGGCCGGACCCGTTCAACTGCCGACACCCGGCTCGCTGAATCGGCACTCAATTCCCCGCCAGGAGCGGTTGTCCTCCGTAGCCGAGCGCTCGATGCGTGATGTGGGCAGGGAACACCGGCTCCGACCTCGAATCGCGAGGTGTGGTTCGCGCGAGAGCCGGCGCAGGGGGGGGGAGGCGTGGCCGCAACAAGATGAGTGCCCTGTATCCATCGCCGTCCCGCCTGGCCTTTCACCACAGCTTTCGGAAAGCGACCGGCAGTTGGACGCTCAGATATGGAGAGACTACCATGCGCGTTTGTCTGTGCATCGTGGCCGTGATCGTCGCGGGTGCAGCCCTCGGGCAGCCCATCTTCACCGCCGACTTTGTGCCTGTTGACGGCGGTGCACCGCAGGGATGGCAGTTCATCAACGCCCGCGGCGAGTGCTCCGGTGTCGTCGACGCGGCCGAACCGGCCGGCGGCAGCTCAGTCCGCCTGGATATCCCTGCCGACGCGACCGCCCGCGCCACCTGGACATACGGCCCCAGGATACCGGTGCAGCCGGAGACATGCTACCGGCTCAGCTTCAAGGTGATGCTCGCCACCCCCGGCGGGCAGGGCGCCTACGTCATCGTCTACGAGAACGGCTATGAGGGGCCGACCCACTGGCACCTGAGCCCGCGCCTGGGGGGCATGCGCGACTGGCACGAACAGGCAATCACATTCAAGACGCGCCCCGACTGCGAGTGGCTCAAGCTCCAGTGCAAGCTCTGGGAGGCGGTCGGCTCCTGCTGGTATGACGACGTGAAGATCGAGCAGATACCAGAGCAGGAGTTCACCCCGGCCCCGTCCACCGTCGACTATCAGCCGGAGGATGATGGCTCAGCGCTGCAACTGCTGTGGTATCCGGCACATCGGCGTCCCGACCGCACCATCTACCTGCTTGCCGACACGGTGAACCCTGTTGGCATCTTCTTCTGGGGCAAGGCCGAGCAGATAGATAGCCCGCACCTGATCATTGAGGCGCCCTCGGCATTGCGCATGATAGGGCCTGTTGTGGCGGGACGTTTCGCATTCCCCGACCCGTTCGAGCCCGCACCGGAGGTCGTCGAGCGTGACGGTCAGCAGCTCAGTCGCTGGCGGATACCAATCCAGGCCGAGTCGCTGACGCCGTGGCTCAAGCCCGAGGCCCCCCGGTGGGACCGTTACCATTTCACGTACGCCCGGCCCGAGCCCGGCTGCCCGGAGAGTTTCAACCTCCGGTGGTGTCTGGAGACCGGGGGGCAGGTCGGGCCCGAGCACGAGATCGCAGTCCGCGTCGTTGAGCGCGATACAGCCCACTTCACGCCACCGCTCGACTTCAGGCTCTTCACGCAGCACTCAGACGCGCTCCGCCTGCCGACTGCCGAAGGGCGTGATGAGGTTCTCGACTACCTCCACTACGCAGGCATCGGCGGCGGCCTGGCACTGGGCTACTACGGGCTCGAATACAAGCCGGTCGACGAGGAGCTTGACCAGAAGGGCTACTTCACCTGGACGTGGGCCTGGCACGGCTATGGCGGCGCGATGGAGCCCGGGCAGGAGATCGTCTACGACCCGGATGCGAAAAGCCCGCGTAAGCTCGTCTGCCCGCAGGTACAGGCACAGCGGCAGGAACCGTTCTGGTCGGGCCTGGTCGAGGGCTATGCAAAGGCGCTCGAGCGCGACCGTCCATGGATCATCGTCAACTACGAGCCGCCATGGGTGGACGTGTGCTTCTGCGAGCGCTGCCGGAAGGCATTCGCGCAATGGGGCGGGCTCAGCGAAGCCGACGCGCTCGCGATGACGCCGAAGCAGATTCGTGAACTGCCGAACTCAGCCTGGGGGCGCTTCCGCGCGCACCAGNNACCTCATCATCCAGGCGCACGTGGACGCCGCCGGTCAGACCGATCCTGAGATCAAGTTCGGCGTCTGTGGGCCGCCGTGGACGCAGTGGCACGCCGACCATGCGATGGACATCCGCACCTTCGAGCCGGAGGTGTTCCTCCACGCGCCGATGATCTACACACCCCCCCGGCAGTACGCAGAGATGACACGTTCGACGTGCGAGAACACAGGCGCGCTGGTGATGCCCTTCCTGCTGGCATCCGATGTCGCCGTACCCAACGTGTTCCCAAGCGCGGCAGACATCCGCCTCAACATGCTCGCGACCGCCCTCAGCGGCGGCGATGGGGCCGTGCTGTGGGTGGGCATCGAGTCGCTCGATGGGGAGATCATGAACGCTCTGCGCAAAAGCATGCGGGAGATCGCTCAGTTGCAGCCCCACATCATCGGCGGAGAGCGTTGCGACGACGTCGTCGCGAAGCCGGCCGCGACATCGACCCGCACCGTCGTCGTGGGGGATCGGCGGATAGACATGCCCAGCGCCAATACCGAGGCGCCCATCATGCTGTGGGCCTGGGAGTCGGATGCGGGCCGCCTGGCGGCGATCATCAGCTGTGACGCCACCACTGCGCATACGCTGCGCGTCTCGGGGCCGGGAATCGCCGCCGCGCGCTCACTCCTCGGGCCGGCAGTCGAGCCGGATGGGGATGCAGTGAAGCTGCGCCTTGAACCCGGCGGCGTTGCGGCACTGGTGTGGTAACGGCCGTGGAGCTACGGGGCAAGCGCCTCGCGATAGAACGCCCAGTAGTCGTCATTCCCGGCCTGTATCTGCAGGAAGCGCCCCGGTTGATGCCCTACACCGGGGACGATCTCGAAACTGTGCGGAATGCACAGGCCGGTCAGGTGGGCGACGAACTGCCGCGTGACGTCGAGCATCTCGTCCTGCTCGCCGATCTGCACTCGGATGAGCGTACCCTCTGACAGCGCCGCGGCGTTGCTCTGTGCCAGTTCCCACGGGCTCAGAGTCTTGAAGTACTCAATGTCGTTGCCATAGACATGTCGCATGACCCGCGCGCGCGTCTGTGGGCTGACGCGCGGCGGGAACTCCTCCAGCACGTGCTGCAGCGGCCCGCCGGCCAGAATCGAGACCCCGCCGAACAACTCCGGGTACTTGAAGCCCAGCCGCGCGGCTCCATATCCCCCCATGCTGTAGCCCTCGATCATCCGCCCCTCGCGAGACGCCATGGTGCGGTAGGTCGCGTCGATGTGGGGGATCAGCTCGCTGATGACCACCGTCTCAATCGGCCCCTTGCCGCTCTTCCAGTCGCACCACATGCCCTCGTACATGCCGTTGGGGAACACCGCCAGCATCGGAGGGATCGCGCCCGAGCGGATGCCGCCGTCGAAATGGTGTGCCAGGAATGCGAAGCCATCGAGCCCGCCCCTGTGCCCGTGCAGGTAGTAGAGGACCGGGAAGCGCCGCTCGGTCTGCCGGTCATAGGCTTCAGGCACGTAGACATGGTAGCTGACCTCAGTGCCGGCTACGCCGCTGTGGAACGTGCCATAGCTCAACCGCGGCCCCTCGACCACAGGCGTCACCCATTGCGGTTCAGGCCCCGGCCGCAACAGCTCCGGGGCGGCCGACACCGTACGGCACACAATAGCGACAAGCGACGCGATCACAATCACTAATCTGAACAGAGCGATCCCCTATCTCATGACGCTGATATCGTGACTCTGGCGCGCATCTCCGCATGTGAGAGAAGACGACGGCGCGCCGGCGCGCATTCCATCAGCCGTGTCGTCTCTCCCGGCAAGCCCGGCAGGAGTCATATCCGGTTGCGGGGAAGATGGAGCCCGGCTGCCACATTGTACCCCATCGCACCCGTCGCGCGCCGTGGACCCGACCGCCAGGGAGTGAAGAGCCATGCGCAGTTCGCTGCTGCTGCTATCTGTGACAGTACTGATGGCAGTTGTCCCGCTCGGCTGCAGGCCGGAAGGGGAAGCCCCGTCGGTAGTCATCTACTGCTCCTACGACCAGAACTTCTCCGAGCCGCTCCTCCGGGAGTTCGAGACGCGCAGCGGCATCCGCGTGCTGCCTGTATTCGATGTCGAGGCGGCGAAGACCACCGGCCTCGTGAATCGCCTCATCGCCGAGCAGCAGAGCCCCCAGGCCGACGTGTGGATGAACGGCGAGTTCGTCCAGACGCTCAAGCTCAAGCAGCGGGGCATCCTGGCTCCCTACCGCTCCCCTGCCGCCGAGGACCTCCCCCCACAGTACGTGGACCCGGAGGGCTACTGGAGCGGCCTGCCCGGTCGCGCGCGAGTGATGCTGGTCAACACCGACCGTGTCGCGCCCGAGCAGTACCCCGCCGGCATCGAGGACCTGGCCGAGCCTGCCTGGGGTCAGCACCAGGTCTCGATGGCCTACCCGATCTTCGGGACGACTGCGACGGAGGCTGCGGCAATGTACGCCTGGCTGGGTCCCGAGCAGGCGCTCGCATTCTACAAGCGGCTCAAGGCTGCCGGCGTGCGAATCGTGGACGGCAACGCGACCTCGCGCGACCTGATCAGCAGCGGTGAGGTGAAGACTGGTCTGACCGACAGCGACGACGCCTGGGGGGCGGTCAAGCGTGGCGCCCCGGTGAAGATCATCATTCCTGACCAGGAGGAGGGCGGGCGCGGCACGCTGGTCATCCCCGGCACGGTGGCGATGGTCAAGGGCGGCCCGAACCCGGAGCAGGCGCATGCGCTCATCGACTACCTGGTCAGCGAGGAGGTCGAGCGCAAACTGCTTGAGGCCGGCTTCTGCCAGGTTCCGCTCCGCGCGCACGACGCGGCCCCGGACTGGCTCGAGGTCGAGAAGCTCCGCACGATGCCCGTGAGTTTCGCTGAGGTCTTTGACCAGTTCGAGCGGGCGCAAGGCGAGATGCGCGAGTTGTTTGTGCGTTGACCATGTGCGCGAGTACCAGCGGATCGAAGATGGCGCCAGAATGCCCCTGCGCCCTGCACGGCGCAATTCGCCGCGCGCGCTCATGGGCGGCTTCTCTGATCTTTGTCGCAGTCGTCTTTGGCCCTCTGATCGCGCTGTTGGCGCAGACCGGCGCCTCGGCGCGCGCCGGAGACCTCGGCGATGCCTCGAGTCTGCTGCTCGCGGACCGGCAGGCCGTGCTGCTCGGACGGAGTATGGGCCTGGCCGCGGGAACCGCCCTCGCCGCCCTGCTCGTCGGCCTGGCCGTCGCAACGGTGCTCTGGGGCTGGCGGAGGGCCCCGTGGTCACATCTGCGCTGGCTGGCCGTCGTGCTCGCCCCCGTGCCGCCCTACATCCACGGCATGGCCTGGATGCACGCGAGTGCCGTCCTCAGTCGCCTGCTGGCGGCGCGCGGCCTGGCGCCTCTTCCCTTCCGGGGCTGGGGCGCCGCGTGGTTCGTCGGGACGATGGCACAACTGCCGCTGGCGGTGGGACTGGCACTCATCGGGCTCGAGATGGTTGATCCCGCGCAGTTCGAGGCCGCCCGCCTGCTGGCCCCCGACGTGCAGGCGTTGAGTGATATCGCCCTGCCTCTATCGGCACCATTCCTCGCCGCCGGCGGAGCCCTGTTGTTCATCCTCGGTCTGACCGACTACGGCCTGCCCTCGCTGTTCGCGGTCAACACCTATGCCATGGAGCCCTTCGCCGAGTACAGCGCAACCAGCGAGCCGGCACGCGCCTTTGTGCTAAGTTTCCCCCTGCTGGTGTTGGCATGTGTGGCGGTGTTCTACCTCCAGCGGGCACTGCGCGACGCGGCATCGACCCGCGCGCGCGGCCAGCGATCCGCCGGAGTGGCACTGTCGTGGCCCGCCGGGCTCCGCGCGATCCACCTCGGCGCGTTGTTGACGCTGGCGGTGCACATCGCCGTGCCCGCGGTGGCGTTGGCCACGGTGATCGCGTCGCCCTCCGGCTGGCTGGAGACGCTGCGGCTGGCACGCGGGGAGATCGGCCTCACCACACGCATCTGCCTGATCACATCTGTGTTGTCGCTTCCGCTGGCACTGATTGCCGCCGAGCGCATGCGAGCAACGGGGTCGGCGGGGCGCATCTGGCGGGTGATGGTCGGCCTGCCTCTGGCGGTCCCCGCATCCCTCGTAGGCGTTGGCCTGATCAGCCTGCGCCAGCACGTCCTGCCCCCGGCGCTCACCGACGGCAGCAGCCTGCTGGTGCTGGCGGCCCTGGCGCGCTTCGCGCCCTATGCCGCCCTCGTGCTGCTGGCCCAGATGCGCCGCCAGGACCCGCTGCTCTCCGACGCCGCCCGCGTCATGCAGACCTCCCCCTGGCAGGGCTGGTGGCGGGTGCGCCTGCCGCTGCTGGCCCCGGGGCTGCTGGCCGCCGGCTGCATCGTCTTCGCCCTGACAGCCGGCGAACTCGGCGCAACACTGGCACTGGCCCCGCCCGGACACGCCACCATCACCATGCGCATCTACACCTACCTGCACTACGGAGCCACCGATGAGGTTGCCGGGCTGTGCCTGGCCATGGTACTGCTCGCCGCGGTCGCGGGCGGCGCGGCAGCATGGGCCCTCGCGCGCGGGCCACGCCGCGCCGGTGTGGGCGGAGGCCGCAGTGATGATTGAGGTCCGCGCCGTCGTCAAGCGCTTCGGTGAAGTGCCCGTGCTGGAAGGGGTCAGCCTCGAGCTGGAACGGGGCGCCTCGCTCGGCATTCTGGGTGCATCCGGCAGCGGCAAGACCACGCTGTTGCGCATCATCGCCGGCCTCGAGTTGCCCGAGAGCGGTGAAGTGCTCATGGATGGTCGCGTCGTCAGCCGACGGGGCTGGGGCATGGCGCCACACCGGCGTGGGCTGGGCTTCGTCTTCCAGTCGCCGGCGCTGTGGCCCCACATGACGGTGGCCGGCAACGTGTCGTTCGGCCTGCGAAGCCTGGCGGCGCCCGAGGCCCGGGCTCGGCTGGGGCGGATCATCGAGGACACCGGCCTGGGCAGGCTCGAGCAACGCTACCCGGCGCAGCTTTCCGGCGGCCAGGCGCGCCGAGTTGCCATCGCCCGGGCGCTGGCGCCGCAGCCCGAATGGCTGCTGATGGACGAGCCGCTCAGCAATCTGGATCGCGCCGCCCGGGACGAAATGCTCGCACTGGTCGAGCACATCGTCGCCGAATCAAGGGCGGGTCTGATCTACGTCACCCACGACGAGAGTGAACTCGAGCGTCTCGCCTGCCGCGTGCTGCGCCTGACCGAGGGCCGCTTGATCGGGGATGAAACCAGGTGAGATTCGCGCGCGCATTTGTCGCCCTGGGAGTTGTGCTGCTCGCTGCGGCACTCGTGCTGGTCACCATGAGGCTGACCACGGCAGGCGACACCCTCGCCGCGCGCGCCACGATGCCCGCAGGCTGGCTGCTCATCCGCCCGCCCTATGAGGTTTCCGCGCTTGTCATCGAGGGCGAGACGGTCTGGGCCGGCGGCAGCGACGGTCTGCAGCCCATTGACGGCGCAACCGGCCGATTGCTGCCGCTGCCGGAGGGTGCGCCTCACATGCGCTATGTCAGGGGCCTGCTGCTGGACACTGCCGGCAACCTGTGGGTCGCCCACGCCTCCGGGGTGACCGTTCGCGAGCCCGCGGGATGGCGTACGCTCACCGAGGCCGACGGCCTGCCACCGCCTCGGTATCTCTCACTGCTCCAGGACCGCGACGGCGCAGTCTGGGTCGGTGCAGAGACCGGCGCGGCCCGGCTTGTCGATGGGCGGTGGCGCATCTACACCACCGCCGATGGCCTGGCCCGACCGTCGGTGGATGTGATCTTCCAGGACCGTGACGGAGTGCTGTGGTTCGGCGCCAGCCACCCCACGGAGGGCGGCCTGACCCGCCATGATGGCCGCACCTGGCAGGCCATCGACGCTGAGAGTGTCCTCCCCCACGCCTCGGTCAATGACATCATGCAGGATGCTCAGGGAGCCATCTGGGTGTCCACCGGCTATGCACGACGTGGCGGCGCCGCACGGCTGTTCGAGGGCGCCTGGACATCACTGACCCGCGAAGACGGGCTGGCCGGCGAGCGGGTCCGCTCGATCTTCCAGGACCCGCTCGGGCGGCTCTGGTTCGCCTCCGAGTACGACGGCGCGGCAATCAGAAAAGAAGAATCGTGGTTGTTGATCACCCCCAGGCAGGGATTGGCGGGCTGGGAGGTGAAGGACTCCGCGATAGACTCCCGCGGGGTTCTGTGGTTGGGTACCGAGAATGGCGTCAGTCGGGTCTCGGAGCTTCCCTGAGGTGGACAGGAGGGCGTCGCAATGGCGATGAGCTTCGATGATGCAGTGCGGCAGTACACGTCGCTGGTGGCCCAGCGCAACGCAGGATCACTCACCCCCGAGCAATTCACCGCGGCGGTGCAGGCTCTCCGCGTGCTGGACGGCTCCGGCCGCTGGTGGACCCTCGACCCCACGACGGGAGGCTGGCTCTACTTCGACGGCGCCTCCTGGGTCGCCCAGCAGACCCAGGCGGCGAAGGCGGCAACAACAAAGGCCCTCATGACCCAGAAGGGCATGGATGCTCCCCGGCTCAACGAGCGCCAGCAGCGGCTTTGGAGCCTGGCCTCCGTAGCGGGTGGTTTCACCGGCGCGGTGATATGGCTCATCTACTCCGGTCTGCGAGAGGGTAGGGACTGGGGTACATTCCTGCTGATGATCGCCCTGCCCGTCACCCTCGCCGTCCTGCGCAAGCCCATCGATCGCATGCTGCTGCCGCTTCTGCCGATGCGGCGCAAGATACCGCGGCTTTTCCTCGTCGCCGCCGGCCTTGCCGCCCCCTACGCCGTGGCATTCCTGCTCTACCGGGGCGGCCCCATTGTGACAGGTCTCGCGGGCATATTCACGAAGCTCGGGCCGCTGGCTGCCATCGGCAATGCAATCAACACCTTCTCGTTCAGCCTCACGCAGTACAACTACATGCGGCTCACGGTGATCCTCGGCCCGCTGGTGGCCTACCTGATCACGCGAACGCCGCAGGAGGCCTCACGCGCAGGCGCGGGAGGTGGGCACGCCGCGGCGGTAACCGCCACACTGCTGGCCGTTGTCCGGGTGCTGTGGAACCTCTTCCTGACCTTCGCGCCATTGCTTCTCGCCTCGGTCTGCTTCGCCGATGATTTCCTGCGCGACCCGCTGAATGTCAGAGACGGCCTGCGTACCCCTGGATGGGCCCCGATTATTGCGGGCACGGGAGCCGGTGGCATTTCAGTCCTGATTAACGGTCCGCAGATCATCCAGACGCTTTTCCCACCGCCTGCCGTGACCCAGCCGGTCTCTCCGACATCCATGCTCCCGCCCGAGGAGCCTGCTCCGCCCATCGAGATTCCCCAGAGCTGGGACCAGCCGCCCGCCGAAGAGCCCACCGACGACGGGTCAAGCGCGCCCCCCTCCAACACCCAGATACTCCAGGGCGACGATGCGATGGACTGGCTCCACAAGAACGGCTTTGTCACGAAGAACCCGGATGGGAGTTACTCGAAGACCGGCGACTGGAGCGACATGATGGACAAGCCCGGCACCGGCTTCGATGGCTACTGCCACGGGTCCGGATTCACCGGCAACTCGGTTGACCCGGATACCGTCATCATTGTAGATGCGCCTGCGCAACAGCCGCCCGGTGCCCCCGGACAGGAGCCGGCCACCCCGCCGGAGCCCGGTCCGTCTGACGAGGCTCAGCCACCGCAAGAGCCTGAGGTACCCAAGGAGCCGGAAGGCCCCA
>DPJP01000264.1:629-3247 GCA_003542955.1 Armatimonadota bacterium | reverse complement strand
GCTTGATCGGCCAGAGCAGGCGCCGCGCCTTGTCGAGGTTCACATTGTCGGGCCAGCTGTTCAGGGGCGCCAGGCGCTGCGAGCCAGAGCCCGCTCCCCCGCGGCCGTCGCCCATGCGGTACGTGCCCGCGCTGTGCCAGGCCATCCGGATAAGCAGGCCCCCATAGTGCCCCCAGTCGGCGGGCCACCAGTCCTGCGAGTCGGTCATCAGTGCATAGAGGTCCTGCTTCACGGCGGCAAGGTCAAGCTTGTTGAATTCCTCGGCATAGTCGAAGTCTTCGCCCATGGGGTTGGACAGGGCCGACTGCTGGTGCAGAATGGCAAGGTTGACCTGGTTCGGCCACCAATCCCGATTCGATGTGCCACCCCCGGCAGTGGGGTTGCGTCTCATGCCCGTGACCGGACACTTGCCCTCTTCGCTCATCTCCGCTCTCCTTTCAAGATGTTGTTCGCGCAACTGTCGATAGTGCCGGACGCGCGGCGGGCACGATTGTTCTGCGCCATTCCTGTTATCGATCTCTATCCGACGGTTCTCGCCGCCGACGTGCCGGGGTCGCGGGTCTCGTAATAGAGCTCGCTACCACGTCGGTGACATCCTACCGGGACAGGTTGGGGCTGTGCCAGAATCTCAGAATCTCAAGAATCTCAGAATCTCACTATGCCACCATTCCCCGGTTTCGCAATGGTGACAGGAATGTCGCATAGGCGAACTCAGTGACGATGATGCCATCGAAGGGCGGATATTAGGTCATTTGTGTGTAATGAGTATGGTGTCCCCTGAACGGGTGTCCCCTGAACGACGAAGCACGGACTGCCATCGCGGTCTGCAAGAGACTGCGTTTCTGTGCGGCAAGCGTGGGGGCGTGGCCGTCGTCGCGACTACATGTGTGCTCTCAGAGAGCCGTCGTTCGCCGTTCCCTCGCCCCTCGCGCCTAACCCCACGCCCCTGCCGTCAACCCCACTTGAACTCCGGGTTCTGCTCCTTCACCACCTGGATGATCCGACTGACCTCCAGGGCGTCGGCATTCGCGATGGGGAACGGCACACCCTCGCGCAGAGTCCGGTACAGATGCCGGGCCGTCTCGACCTCGACGTAGGCCCACATGCTCGTGTCCGGCTCGACCGCCTGCGTCTCGTCGCGCCAGGGGAGGTCCGCGTCGGCCCAGTGGCCACCCTCCAGGGGCGGGGAGTCCGTGGCGGCGGTCGCCTCGGGGAACTCGAAACCAGGCTCGAGATAGCGCAGGCGGATCTGCTTCTCATCGGCGCAGATCAGGCTCCCGCGGCTCCCGTAGACGGTGCAGAAGTCCCCCGGCAGGGCCACGTTGTTGCTGATCTCCAGATCGACGACGATTCCGTTCTCGCCGGTCAGGAGCACCTTCACATGCGTCTCCGCATCGGCGATGGTGTTGACGCCCTTCAGGTTGCCCCAGATGTCCTTCACCGGGCCGCCGATGAACTGCAGCGCATGGTCGATGATGTGGGAGCCCCAGTTGCTCAACTGGCCACCACCGTAGCGGAGGTACGCCTGCCAGTCGGCCCGGCGAGAGAATGTATGGTGGCGACACAGCTTCACCTCGATGATGTCGCCGAGGATGCCGCTGCGGACGATCCCGAAGACCTGCTGCATGGCCGGCTCGAAACGGTGATTGTGCAGGAAGAAGAGCTTGCCGGGGTAGGCGCAGTCGGCCTCGCGCAACTGCTCGATCTCCATGCAGGACATGGCGATGGGCTTCTCGAGCAGCACGACCTTGCCGGCCTCCAAAGCCTGCAAGGCGTCGGCCACATGGGTCAGTGAACGCGTGGCGATGATCACCAGCTCGACGTTGGGGTCCGCCAGCAGCTTCTCGGCACTGGTGTATCCGGCGCACCCATACTCCGCCACGACCCTGTCGACCTTGGGCTGTTCGATGTCGCAGCCTGCCACGACCTCGTACATATCGCTCTGAGCGGCGAAGTGCTTCAGATGAACGGACCCGATGCGCCCGAGCCCCCAGGCTCCCAGCTTGATCGCCGACATATCCAAGTCTCCTGTGTGCGAGAAGCTCCGCAGTACCCACTTGAGCAGGTGATGTGATGGCCGCGGCGGCCGGATGGGTCGACCGGCGCCCGATAACGGTGATGACTTCTCTCTCCGGCTCNNGCGCATCCTTCCTGCATGTGAAGGTACCTGCTTCTGGCACTGTGCTTTCTGCCTGTGTCCCTGACCCCCGGTCGGCCTCGCAGAAACCGCCTCGCGCCCCGCCACGGCCCACATGTCGATGCCCGCCGCTGCGAACGTGTCGGGAATGTCGGATGGGTATGGTGTCCCCGGGATTGTGTCCATGCCGAACCCACATCGGGAAGGCAGGACGGACTGCGCAGGGCAAGCCCGGAACCGTGACGCAGCATCCCCCGCGCAGACAGGCGACAGTGGCCGTCCTGGAAGGGTGTCGGCTCTGGGCGGGTGCCACGGTAGGTGACGTGGTGCGGAACAGCGGGCATAGTGAAGCGCGCGATGCGGGACATCGGCGTACCATATCGAACGCGCGTCGGCGTCCATGGCGTGACAGGTGGCAGCGTGCAGCCCGCTCCCCGTTCCGGCGACGGGGGCGAACGATGTCACGCCAACCCCGGGGCCT
>DPJP01000264.1:0-612 GCA_003542955.1 Armatimonadota bacterium | reverse complement strand
AGTCCCTCGAACAGCGACCGCACGGCGCTGTAGAACACCTCTTCCCACGCTGGCGCGAGAAGGCATTCGTTCACTTCATACCCGCTCCGGGGATCGTACGAGGCCGGCACCGGGTAGTGCAGGCACTCGTTCCGACGCCTGCGAGGTGTTCTCCTGCGTGCATTCCGAACAACGGGAGAATGGAGGTCGATCTCTGGGGGATCCGTGTGTCCACGATCCATGGCCAGGCGGACCCCATGTTGGCGCTGTTGGCCCAGACGCAGGCCCTCATCCTGTGCCTTGCTCCATCGGCGCCGGGAGTTCTGCTGGCCAGGTGGCACGCGGCGCTGTGGCGGGAATGGCGGCTGCGGCCGCTTCGGGAGTCGCTGAGCGGCGCCTGCACAGGGTGGAGTTGGATGCACAGCCAGAAAGCTCTCTGCGCCTGATTCCTTCGTACGCAATGCTCAGGGACTTATGCCAATGGTCACTAGCAGCTTCGCCTCCGGCCAGGGGCACAGCTTCACGGGGCCGCCATTCCGTTCCTGATACAGCGGCCAGACGCAGGCGTCAGCTTCCTCCGACAGCGACCACAGCCTCACGGTCTTGTCCGAGCTCCCCGAGGCCAGCAGCTTC
>DPJP01000498.1:10391-10693 GCA_003542955.1 Armatimonadota bacterium | reverse complement strand
GATCAGCAGAATGCTCTTTATGTCAGTCCGTTTCGGCATCAGTCATCCCCGTGTTCGAGTGCTCGGTACACCCGGCCGGTCTGAGGCCGGGTACAAAGAACGGCGCCCGTCATTGATGACGGCCACCGCCGGAATCGAGCGAGACTGACGACAGCCTCTCTCAGTTGCCGATTGTACACTTGACCCCGTGGCTCTCGACCACGCGGGCGAGTGCCGCCATCAGTTCGCCGCCGGGCGGTCTCAGACCGACCAGCGGGTACACCATGCCCAGTCGCGCAAACTTGGACTCCCCAAGCTCGTGA
>DPJP01000498.1:9389-10361 GCA_003542955.1 Armatimonadota bacterium | reverse complement strand
ACCATCACACTCGCACCGGCCTGTGCCAGGCGCTGCAGATTCGCCAGGATCAGCTCATTGCCGCAGCCTGTTGCCTCCGCATGCCGCGCGGAGTCGATCAGCTTCAGATCGTAGAGGACCAGGTCGGTCTCCGCCGCGGCCGCCTCGAGTGTGGCCCACGGCACGTGCCCGCAGGTATCGAGGCATCCGCTCAGTCCGTGCTCGCGTGCCGTGCGCAGCAACCCCAGGCAGAACGCCGACTGCAGCAGCGGTTCGCCGCCCGAGAGCGTCATCCCACCGCCGGAGTTCTCGTAGAAAGGCCTGTCCTTCTCGACCTCCGCGATGACCTCGGCAACGGTCACCCGATGCCCATAGAGCACCATTGCGCCGGCCGGGCACACATCCGCGCACGCCCCGCAGCCCGTGCAGCGCGCCACAACTCGGTCTATGGCGCCCCCCGTCGACTGGAGGGCATTCCGCGGGCACACACTAACGCACCGGCCGCAGCCGATGCATTCGCTCGCCAGGTAACCGACCTGGCTGAGGGTTGACTGGGTTTCCGGATTATGGCACCAGAGGCAACGAAGCGGGCAGCCCTTGAGAAAAACGGTTGTGCGAATCCCGGGCCCGTCATGAACGGCGAACTTCTTGATGTCGGTGATCAGACCCGTGACCGAGAGCAGGCTCCCATGTGCGGGGTCCGCCTCGGCCTGGTCGCACACGGCGCGTCCAGCCCTCGCGAGGCCCCTCTCCGATGCATCGAGCGGTCCTGATTCAGGCATTCGGGCTATTCTATCCCGACTCCGCGAATGGTGTCAACACGACCACAGACGGCGGATTCCGGGGCTTCCGTCTGGTCCTCTACCCGACGTCTACCGGCTCCCCGGCGCGGCCCGAGGCGAAGATGGCGTCGGCCACTCTGAGCAGCCTGAGCCCGTCCTCGCCACACACGCGTGGCGCCCGGCCCTCGGAGATCGCCTCGCAGAACTCGTG
>DPJP01000498.1:0-9367 GCA_003542955.1 Armatimonadota bacterium | reverse complement strand
AGACCAACAGCACGTTGCTCTCCCACTCGGCGCGCAGACGCCCGTGCGTGCCCATCACATCAAGCCAGCCGTAGCGGCAGCCGACGCGATAGGATGTGCACAGATGGATGCTGAAGCCGCCCTCGCAGGAGATCACCGCATCAACGCTCTGCTCGCACCCCCGCGGATCGGGCCGATGGACATCGGCAAATACCCGCAACGGCACGGCATCGGCCATCCACATGGCGCAGTCGAGCGCATGCGAGCCGATATAGAACATCGGGCCGCCGCCGTGCGCGGGATCATTGAGCCATCCGCCGACCGGGCCGATGCACTGGCCGGTCGAGACGTGCGTGATGTCGCCGACCAGGCCCTCCCCGATGAGCTGCTTCATCAGGATGCGATCAGGCATGAACCTGAGCGTATAGCCGACCATGAGCCGCACATCGGCCGCCGCGGCGGCATCCACGAGGGCCAGACCGTCGGCCGCACAGAGCGCCATCGGCTTCTCGACGAAGACGTGCTTGCCGGCCGCGACGGCCGCCATCGCCATCGGCTGGAGCTGGTCGTGGATGGTGGCGATGATGACGGCATCGACTTCGGCGGCCTCGAGCATCTCGCCCGCGCTCCCGTATGCTCCTGCATAGCCACACTGGGTCATCGCCACCTGCGCGGCATCAGCGCTCGGGTCGGCGCACGCAACAAGCTCCGCCCTGCCCGTCATGCGGAGCGCCTCCGACAGGAAGCGCCCCTGCGAACCACACCCGATGAGTCCGAACCTGAGCTTCTCCGCCACTGTCAATACCTCTCATCTCGCGCGAGTCGATACCGCGCGCGTACTGTTCTCTCTCACCCACGCGCTGCCAGGCAGGCCGAAACCTCCTGCAACCAGATGTTGAACTCCGCGGCATGGTCGATGTGAATGAGCAGATCATCCGGCTCGTAGTCGGGGTCACGCCAGCCGCCCTGCTCCGTCTGCGTCGCCACCAGGTGCTCACCGAATGAGACAGCCGCATCGCGCGCCTGCTCGTCACCAGTGAGCAGATACAGAAGCGCAGCACCCAGGCTCGACTTGCCGCTGCCGACGAAGGTGAAGCGGTCCTCGGCGCACTTGAGCTTGAGCGCGAAGAACCTCTTCGCATAGTCGAGATAGCGCTGCATGCCGGTCGCCATATAGAGCCGGCACATCAGCTGCATCGGGAGCGCAATCTCCCAGTAGTCCTGCTTGGTCCTGGAGTAATCCACATACAACGCATCGGCCTCCGGGACAGTATCCGGTGTCGCCAGCCNNAGCCGCCCATCGCGGGTCGTGCGGATGTAGAACCTGCTCTCATCGGGCTGCTGGTGGTAGACGCTGATCGCCCATTCGGCGGCTTTCATCGCGACATCAAGCCGATTGAAGTAGACTGCGGAGACACCCGACCAGCAGGTGGACAGCGAGCGGAGGTACGTGTCGGCGGCAAAATGCGGGAAGCCGCCACACGGCGTCTGGCAGGAGATGATGAACGACATCACCGGGTAGGAAAGCTCAAAGCGGCCCAGACGGTGCGCTCCCTGGAAGAACCACGAGTACTTGTAGATATCCCCGTTGTAGGCCTTCAGCTCGCCGTCAGGAAGTTGACGCTCCCGCTTCACCCAGCTCAGCAGGCGATGCGCCTCCGCGAAGTGTCCCGCCATCTGCCATGAGTATGCCTGCTTGTGGAATGCGTCGTCGGCATAGCCATCCCAGATGTATCCGCCGTCGGGCTGCAGGTACCGGAGCTGGAACTCGACCGCCTTTGTGCCCGCCAGCTGGAACAGCTTGATCCTCTCGTCCATGTGTGAACCCCCTCAGCACCGGTGCGTCAGAACGTTGGGCCCGACCCCCGGCAAGTACAGGGCTTGTCCGCTGCGGTCACTGTTCGCCCAGACCGGTCGTACACCTGCCGGGGGGGTGGCGCGACGCGCGGCATCAAGAATTGCGGTAACGGAATGATGGAATATCTGCCGGTGCTGCGACGTCCTTGTGGACGAGCAATAGAAAGCCGGTAGTTCAGGGGTGGTGAAGATGAAACTGACGCGAAATGCGAAGGTGACTCTGCTCGTCGTGGCGGTTCTGGCTGCTGCGGCAGTCGGGTATGCAGCATACGGTGGCCATCAGGCAGTTGCAGGCACTGCATGCCCCTCGACGGGCAATATCTGCACACATGCCGACTCAGGGTGTGCGGGGTGCCCGTACGTCCCCTCGGCAGCCCGTGAGGCCAATGGAGATGGCGCTTCACAGGCAAGTTCCTCAGCACGCGTGGACGCAAGCAAGTGCATCGGGTGCGCCAAGTGCGTGCGGGTGGCGCCCGACGCGTTCAAGATGAACCCGAGCACGAACAAGGCGGAGGTCAAGCCTGGAGCACCCGCGGCAGCGGTCGAGAAGGGCGCAAAGGCCTGCCCGGTCGGAGCGGTCAGCAGGTAGCTCAGACCGTCGAGTCAACGGAAGTGGCAACAAGGCCCGCACCGGTCGAATTCGGTGCGGGCTCTCGATATCGCGGACCGTGTTCTGGGGGGCACTTGCATGTGTTCTCTGTTGCAGAATGGTCACCGCAGGTGGTACAGTATCCGCAGAGTTGCATGTAGAGGCGCAGCGCGGGTGACCGGAGCGGGCACATGCACCGGTCGTCTCGCTCAGCTACTTCTCACACACACCTGCCGGATCCAACGAAACGCCCAAGGGGTGATCAGACGTGCGCAGAGGCTTCACACTGATTGAGTTGCTTGTGGTTATCGCGATCATCGCGATTCTCGCGGCGATACTGTTTCCTGTCTTCGCGCGGGCCCGCGAGAAGGCCAGGCAGTCGAGTTGTCTGAGCAACGTCAAGCAAGTCGGCCTTGGCCAACTCATGTACATCCAGGACTACGACGAGCGGACGCCCATCCATCGCTGCGGTGACCTCGCACATGGTCACCTGCAGTGCACACACTTCGTCATCCTCCCCTACGTGAAGAACCACCAGATCTTCGTCTGCCCGAGCAAGGGTAGCCCCGTCAATGACGATCGCGTCATGCGGCCCGTGTGCAGTGTCGTGAGCATGCAGGGCGAGGGTCTGTCATACTGGGATAACATGGACATGGACAACCGTGCGCTCGCCGAGGTGACCTCACCGGCGCAGAAGGTGATGATCGGCGACAGCGACGGCTACGGCTACGCGGCCTGGCAGGCCGCCGGCGCTACGTACCGCTACTACTTCGCGAGCCGCGTTCAGGCCCCGCATAACGACGGCCTCAACGTCTGCTTCTATGACGGGCACGCCAAGTGGATGAAGAAGAACGACCTCGACGATCAGCGCTACTGGCACCCAAGCTACAACTTCTAGCCCGGCCTGACCGATAACCAAGAGACATGCCAACGCCCCTCCGCGGTCGGAGGGGCGTTGTTGTTGACTGAAGGGCGCCTACTCCCGAGAGCAACTCACCCGGAGCCAAGTTGTTCGAGCTTAGTGACCCACTCATCGAAGTGCGGACACGCGGCTCGCATGGTGTCCAGGCCGATCTCCTCGGCAATCCGCGGACCGGCAGTCGCCTTGGCGGCAGCGTATGGTGGGAACACACGCGCGATGCGCTTCGATGGCGCGCCCTCGGGGCTGTCGTCGATACGCTCCGGGGCGCCGCAGCCGGCGGACATCTCCGCCAGCTCCAGAGCAGCGCGGCCGATGTCGGGGAAGAAGACACTGAACTTCAGCGGATCGGTCAGGATGAGTGCCTCGAACTCGTGCAGCTGCAGGTATGGCATGAACCGCCAGTCGTGGATATCACGCGCAAAGGCGTCCTCCAGTAGCTGCACCTTCTGATAACAGTCGGTTGCCTTCGCCGCATCGTTGGAGCCCGGGAAGTCCCGCGGCAAGCCATAGAGGTCAAACATCGTCGTGACGCGGCATTCAGAGGTCGGCTGTCCGCGAATGCAGCGTATGACATCACCCCTGATCCTGCCGTAAGTGACTGCGCCGCCGCGGAACGTCCGGCCGCCTGCGCGTGAGGTGACGACCTTCATCGGGATGCACAATACACCGTGCTGCAACAGGTGCTCCACAAGGAGCCCCCGCGCGAACGCCCACTCCGTGTCACCCTCCACGACAACGTTCAGTCGGATCACGTGGATGGGAGCCCCCCGATGACGTTCTTCTCCCACAACTCCGCAAGCGTGTACTCGTCAAGCCACTCGGCGAGGGCGACGCTGTGCGGTCGCGTGAACACCGACCTCCCAGCCTGCCGATCCACCACAATGATGTCCTCGACGCCAAAGCAGTTAACGAGATCAGCCGACTGAGTGGAGAGAATCACCTGCGACCGGTCGACGACCAGCCGCACCAGGTCACCCAGGGCACGGAGCGCATACGGGTGCAGGCCCAGCTCAGGCTCGTCCACGACAATAAGGCCGGGGAGCAGCTCCGGGGGCTGCAGGAGGAGCGTCGCCAGCGCCATGAAGCGGAGCGTTCCGTCGGACAACAGATGGGGGCCGAACAGCATGCCCCGCCCGTGCTCTTGCCACCTCAGCATTATCTGCCGTTCATTGAGTGCGGACGGCTCCAGGACGAAATCGTCGAAGAAGGGGGCCACCAGGCGAATGGTCGAGACAATCCGCTCGTAGTGGTCGGGGTGTGTCCTTGCGAGTCGATAGAGCATGGGCGCAAGGTTGCCCCCATCGTCTCGGAGGGAGCGGTTGTCCTCAATGTAGTGGTAGAGGCGAACCTTCGCCTGCGGCGACGTATCGTGGAAGTGGTAGCAGCCCCACCTGCCGATGGCCGCCCGTATCGCCGCTGCAGCGCGATCGCCGCCGTCGGCGGCCTGGGTGAGCAGGCTCTCCCTGTGCCCGGTCCCAAGGGCCCGCAGGTTGGTTCGCAGCGAGCACTCGCCGCACGTGATCCCGACGCTCTCCTTCGCGAACACCAGTGCGTCATCAGCCGCATGCTCGAGTGCGAATGAGTAGGCGCTCGTGGCCGCATCCGTCGCGAACTCCAGTTCTCCGTCGATCCGCGTGGTCGTGGCGGCACCGTAATGGAGGAGCGTGTCTGCGCCGCCTCCCTTGCCCACCCACAACTGAAGCGCTCCGCTCATCGCGGAACTCAGCATACTGAGGAAACTCACAAGATTCGACTTCCCAGCCCCGTTCGCGCCGATCAACACCGTCAAGGGACCCAACTCGAGGTCAAGCTCCTTGATCGACTTGAAGCCGCGTATCTGGACGCGTCTCAGACTCGTCATAAGCACCACCATGTGTGTGGCTGCAATGCGTACCGCTCGCACCGTTTATCCATTCGACACCCGAAGGCCGCATTCCCTCAAATGCTCAGTTCACAGATGTTCTCCTTCGTGATGCGGACGGTGCGGTTGTCGACATACTCCGCCCCGGCGTCGAGGTAGCCCTGGATGCTGACGCCTTCCAGCACACGGATCTCCTGCGTGTAGGGCCCCGGAAAGTAGTAGGGCTCGATCTCGGGAGTGCGTTCGCACGCCACGCGTGCCTGCTCGCGGATCAACTCGCACGCGGCCTCATGCGACAGATGGATCGCCAGCTCCCGCGAGAGCGCCTGCTTCACGGCCGCGCCGACGATGTTGGGCACCAACTCACGGGCTTCCTCGATCGTGACGTCGTCACCCGCGACGAAGGTTGTCGGCACACCCATTGTGCCGGCCATCAGGGCGCGGCACCCGAACTCGCCCAGCTCGACGCCGTTGATCTTGTAATACTCGATGCTCTTGGATGAGTAGGTGTGACACAGCACGCCCCTGTCGCCCATCTTCGCATGCTGGCCGACAAACATCAGCGCGTCGAAGCTCCTGTCGAGGTAGTAGGGCGCCCGGATCGGCCCGCGCGCGATCAGCTTGCCCCGCTTGTGGAAGCTCTTCTCATCGATCCCCCCGCTGCCGTGCCCGTCCCAGACGATCACCTCCGCGTCGGGGTCGAAGTCGAGAATGCCGTCGATGCACGCGTTGATCTCCCCGGTGAGAAAGTACATCCAGTGCTTCTTCTCCTCCGGGGTGACATCGCGCGTCTGTGCGAAGCGACTGATCATCGCGGGGCCCTCGAGGTCGGTCAGTATATACGCTTTCATGGCGTATCCTCCATATTGAGTATGCCTTCGAATGTCCAGTAGGCGTCCCTGGCCCGGCAGTAGCGGGCCATGAGCGGATGGTAAAGCTCAGAGAAGTGCGTGTCGACGGCAACGTGTTCCACACCGGAGCGGAGCGCATCAACCAGGCCCGCGCCCCTGCGCGATCCGAGTACTCCCCTGGCGGCAAGCATGGCGGCGCCTCGCAGCGCGGTCTCGGCCTCCGTGCATGCGTACACCGGCACCCCGCAGACCGCCGCGAGTAGCTGCATCCACAGCTCCGAGCGCACTCCGCCGCCGAAGACGTGGAGTCTGTCGATGCGTGCGCCGGCCGCGCGCATCGCCCCCAGTGCGGTGGCTACTTCGTAGGAGCATCCCTCGAAGACCGCACGTGCGAAGTCGCCGACGGTGGCTGCCAGAGTGATGCCTGAGAACGCGGCAGTGGCCTCGAAGCGCCCGTGCGGCGTGCCCGCGCCCGCGAGGAAGGGGAAGAACACCACTCCACGGCTGCCGGGCGGCGCGGACTCCGCCAGCTCGGACAGCCCGGCGTGGGACAACGCAGGTTCGACCGGCCGCAGGGCGTCGCGCAGCCAGTTCACTGCTCCCCCGGTGGTCGTGATGGCTGCCTCGAGGACCCACCGTTCGGGCGTGAGGTAGGGGAAGCACGGGATCGGTACATCCGTCTGGAAGAGCGGGCGGTCAAGCAGTGCCTCGATGGCGGTCGCAGTGCCGAGTGATGCCGTCGCAACACCCTCTGCAAGCCCGGCCCCATAGGCGGCGCACTTCTGGTCCTGGGCGCCGGTCACGGCGATTGTTGTGGTACCCAGGCCGGTCGCCTCCGCCGCCTCCGGTGTCAGGTGGCCCACGGGAGTGCCGGATGCGACGGCTACCGGGAGTAGCGCGGGCTCCACCTGGCAGGTGTGCAGGAGTGTCTGGTCCCACTCGAGATGGGCGACGTCGAACAGCAGCGCCGCCGCGGCGGTCGTGTAGTCGGTAACGGTCTCGCCCGTGAGCCTCGCCATGATGAAGTCATGGGCCATGAGCAGATGGGCGGCCGCACGGGATGTCCCCGGCTCCGCCTCCCGCAGCCACATCAGTTGCGGGAGCATGTGCCACGGGCCGGGCGTCTTGCCTGCGAGGGCGCCCCAGAACTCCGCGCCGCGCTCTTCGAGCAACTCGCGGGCGTGTGGCGCGGCACGCTGATCGAGCCAGGTGAACGCATTGCGCAGTGGTCTGAAGCGCCCGTCGGTGGGCACCCACGAGTGGCCCTGAGCGCTGAGGCCGACCGCGGCAACATCGGCCCCGCCGACGCCCGCCTCCCGCAGTGTGGCGCGCATGCATGCGCAGACGGCGTCCCACCAGCCCTCCGCATCCTGCTCCGCCGCGCCCGGCTCCGGTGTGAGAACCGGGTATTCGACACTGTGGCGACCCAGCGAACTGCCATCGGCGGCAAACAACTCCGCACGGCAGGAGGTGGTACCCAGGTCAATCGCCGCTATGAAATNNCCCCGCCACTCACAACCCCTCCCGCGCCTGCTACTCCCAACTCGCGGCCGGAATCGCGTGGTACTCCCGCAGGAAGTCGCAGAGGTTCCCCACGGCTGCCTCGAAGACGCTGCGCCCGAACTCCACGTCCGCCTTCGTCGGATCACCATAGATGCCCGTCTCGCTGCGCTGGATGCCCCAGGTGGACCAGAACGCCGCCTTCGCGCCGGCAAAGCCGTCGCCGGGGAAGCTGCTCGAGTGGTAGTGGAACATATCCCTGTCGTGAGCCTTCTCCATGTCCACCTCGGCACCCAGGTAGAGCATCAGCGAGGTCTCGAACTCCCCGCCGTGGATGCAGCCGCCGGGCGCGGACCTCCGGCTATCGGCCACCGCCCGCGCCGCCATCTTCGCGACCTCGACACAGGCGATGTAGACGCCCGTCTCGTCGGCTATCTCGCGCGCGACCATCTCCAGGATCGCCGGGTGGTGCCCGTGCCCGTTGATGGTGGCGATCTTCTCAAAGCCCATCTCGGCGAGGCTCAGGATGATGTCATGAAGGTAGTCGGCGACCACGCGCGTGCGGACACGGAGTGTGCCCGGCCAGTGCGACAGCTCGACACCGGAGTAGCCGGCCCAGACCGCCCGCGTGAGCAGCACGGGCAAGTCCACCTCGAGCCGCTCCATCGCGGCTCGCGCTACGGACTCAGCAATGATCGTGTCGGCGTTGACCGGCAAGTGGTCGCCGTGCTCCTCCGTCTGCCCGATGGGAATAAGCACGAGTGCGCCGGCGTTGATGTACTCGCCAATCTGTGGGCTTGTCAGCTCCTCGAACAGCGGCATGGCGCATCTCCTATATCCGCACCGGCTCGATGTCGAGCCATCGGCAGAGGTCTTCAAGGCTTTGTGTGATATCCCCATAGCAGAGGGCGAAGTGCTGTGATGCCATCGTCTGTATGAGTCTCTCGGGCGAGCCATCGAGCCGCACCTCGAGCGCCGGGAAGCGTCCCTGGCGCAGCTCGGTGTCCACACCCGTCCCGGTCCCGTAGTTGAGCCGGTAATCGCCATGGCTNNTTCGACCAGGCGGGCGAAGGTGACCCGCCCGCGCTGGAGCGTGCACGAGCAGATGAGCCCGTCGAAGCCCGTGTGGCCGAACTCCTGGATCACGATACCGTCGTCTCCGTTTGCCAGCGACATCGGCGCGAAGCCGCAGGATGAGAGCAGCATCTGGTTACCGTGCAGGTCGAGGATATCTCCGTAAGCGACGACCTGGTCGGTCAGATGATGGAGTATCGCCATCGTGGCAGTGATGATGCAGTCACCCTCACAGGCGGAGACGATGCCGCGGTCGGCCATCATCGAGATCGGTAGACAGGCGGTCATGCCGTACTCCTGCGAGAACTCGTACTGGCATTTGACATTCAGCGCATCGAGCCCATGCTCCCGGCAGAGGTCCTCGAGCGCGAGGCCGACGTTGACCGACTTGGCCAGTCGTTCATCCGTCGCCCGGATGTCCGCGCCGCCGGCAAGCTCGGCCATGGCAGCCTGCGTGCGCGCCGGGTCGATCTGCTCGGCGCGGTTGATGACGCTGTAGCTGTCGAAGTGAACGACCTCCGGCCCGATGCGCCTGCGCAGCAGCACGTGGTCGAAGGTCCCCGGGTACATCGCCATCGCTGCGTAGCCGACCAGTCCCAGGCGGGTTCGCTTGAGCGCCTGTACCGCGTGCGCGGCGCGGCAGAAGGCGTCGGCCGCCTCGATCGTGACCGCATCCTCGGGCAGCCCGATGAGCGTCTTGTGACGATACTCCATGCGATCCAGAGCGCCCTTGA
>DPJP01000033.1:13327-13491 GCA_003542955.1 Armatimonadota bacterium | reverse complement strand
CCATGCGGATTGTCTTGCCGGATGCGGACGAGGTATGCTACTGTGGGCGGTGAGGTGGAGCGGGTGTTCCTGGTGAGCTATCGAAGACGACCCCACCGTATGTGAGGCGACATGAGTCGATGAAAGCACAACTCGACTGCCTGCCGTGCATCGTGCGGCAGGCA
>DPJP01000033.1:0-13281 GCA_003542955.1 Armatimonadota bacterium | reverse complement strand
CCGCCGTGAAGGCGGCTCTCGAGGCCCTCGCGCAGGCCCCGCTCGATGCCACCCCAATGCGCACCGGCTTCGTCGTTCACCGCGCGGTTGCGCGCGTCACCGGCGTCGATGACCCCTGGATAGCGGCCAAGACGGAATCAAACAGGCACGCGATGGAGCTGCTTCCCACCCTGCGACAGCTCGTCGCGGACGCAGATGACCATCTCCTGACGGCCGCACGCATAGCCATTGCCGGCAACATCATGGACTTCGGCGTGTTTGCCACGTTCGACGTGGAGGACTCGTTGCAGCGGGCTCTTGATGGAGACTTCGCGGTCGAGGATTTCGACGCGTTCAGGGTCAGGGTGAAGACGGCCCGGAGGGTGCTCTATATCGCCGACAACGCCGGCGAAATCGTCTTTGACAGGGTGTTGCTCGAGCAGATGAGCGGGGCCGAAATCACTCTGGCGGTCAAGAGCGCCCCTTTCATCAATGACGCAATGCTCGCCGACGCCGAGCAGGTTGGCCTCGGCGCGGTGGCCCACCTCATCGGCATTCCCCCGGGAGCGACCGGGGCCCCGCAGTTCGATCGCGCGTGGGCGCAGGCCGACATCATCATCGCAAAGGGGCAGGGCAACTACGAGGTCTTCAGCGACGCCGACGGCCCGCTCTTCTTCCTGCTACTGGCCAAGTGCCCCGTCGTCGCCGCCAACATCGGCGTTCGCCAGGGCGACATGGTATTCGAGGCCCAGGCCACCCACCGCATTCTGACCCATTGACCGACTACTCCGCGGGCAGTTCGGCAACGGCTTTCACCTCGACGAGGTACTCCCCCGCCACCAGGCGCCTCACCTCAACCAGCGTACTCGGCGGCGGGTTGTGCGTGAAGACCCCCTTGCGTACCTCCAGGTAGCCCTCGAGGTCACGGTCCACATCCACCATGAACACATCCGTGTGGAGCACGTTATCCAGCGTTGCGCCTGCCGCCTCGAGGATCAGCCGGATATTGGTGTAGACCTGCGCGGTCTGCGTCCGGATATCGTCGCCCACACATCGGCCCTTGATATCGGTGGCCACCTGCCCCGCGATGAACAACAGCCTCCCTGTACTCGCTACACTGGCATGCGAGTAGGTTGGCGATACGGGTCTGCATACGGTCTCCGGGTTGATAACGCGGCGTGCCATGCGCCTGTCCCTCCTGGTGTTGGTGACGTATGCCGCGGTGTTAGTCGGTCTCCGCGGTGTCCGCGGCATCGACCGCGCTCGCGGGGCCGGCCAGCCGGTCAGGCCCAAACGTCTCCAACTGCGCGGCGTGGCGCGCATTGATCGCGTGCACCGAGAGGTATGTGAACCACCCGATGAAAACAAGCATCCCAATCAGACCGATCCACGTTGCAAGCAAGCCGTTGCCTGCATACATCAGCACGGCCGACACGCCGGCAAGCGTCCAGGCTGCAGCAAGGGCCCATTTGTTCACTTTGCTGTGAGGGTCACCCTTGCCCCAGTCATCACGCGGCAGCAGCAGGCCGGCCTCTTCGAGCTCATCAAGCGACATCCATGGCCCTCCTACTCGACGCCCTGTTCGATGTCCCAGAAGTACTGGAAGAACTTTGAGACGCCAAACTTGAGCCGCCCACTACGGAGGTTAAGCAGCATCAGCGGCGTCGGGGACTGTCGAGCAACGCGTGCAGTCTTATCCCCCCACACCTTCCGCCTCAACCAGCTCTCTCTGGATGCGCCCATCAGCACCAGATCGAACTCCGAAGCCTGCTCGATCAGAGTCTCGACCACATCCCCCGACTCGATCTGCACCTGGAAGCGTACCCGGCGCGTGCGCGATGCGTCATCCACAGTCTCGTCATCGGCCCCGATGTGAACGGTCTCGCGGAGCACCCGCGCCGCCTCAGCCCTCTGCTCCGGTGGCGTATCGGGCGGCACTATGTGGAGGAGCCTGATGTACGCGTCGGTCTCCGCGGCCATCGCCGCCGCGAACTCCGCCATCAACTCCCCGTGCTGGGGATGCTGCACCGGGACGAGTATGCGCCGCGCGGGGATGGTCACATCCCCGCGCACGACCACGACGTTTGTGTTCGCGTCCTTCACGATCCTGTCGATGGTGGAGCCCACCACGGTGCGCGGATCGCGGCTGAGACCTGCCCAGCCCATAACCACGAAGCCCACCCTGTGGTCCTCGACGGTATCGATGATCGCATCGGCCGCACGGTGTCCGACCCGAATGAGCGAGGTCGGGACGCGCCCGAGTTCCTCTGCCTGACGAGTGACGGCCGACAGTAGCGGCTGCCGCTCCGCAATGAAGTCGGTGCCGACGCTGACGGGCAACGCGTCCGGGACGGTCACTACATGCGCCAGAACCAGGTTCCCGGGGCGCAGGTCCAGGATGCGGTCGGCGACCTGCAGGAGCGTCCCCGCGGTCTCGGGGTTCGCAACAGGCACCATCACCGAGAAGCCCCGGTGCTCCAGTGGCGGGTTCACCTCTGCCACGATCGGCGTGATGCTCACCTCTCGCCGCCGCCTCCCTGAGTACAGGCGATGCACCACAACGCCCGCGCCGACCCAGAAGAACGCGATGATGCCGGCCAGGGGCGAGAAGACACACATGAAGACGATCAGCGCGAGCTGGAACGCTATGGCAACAATCGGCACCCAGGGGAAGAACGGCGCCATGTAACCATAGCGGAGCTTGTCACCGTACTTCTTGCGGATAGTGATGCAGGCGATGTTGACCTGCAGGAACAGCAGCATGAACATGATGTCGGCCGCCGCGGCGACCGCCTCGAGTGGGATCGCCACCGCCATCAGGATGATCAGCGTCCCGCTCGCCAGCAACGCGGCGTATGGTATCCTGGTCCTCGGGTGAATGGCAGCGAAGAAGTCCGGGAGATTCCGGTCGCGGCCCAGAGCGAATGAGACCCTCGTCGAGGAGTATGTCGTCGCGATTAGAGCGCTCACCGTCGACATCAGCGCCCCGATCAGCAGCAGCACCGCCGCGCCGCCCATGAAGCTCTCCGCCGCCCTGGCCAACGCCACCTCCCCGTGCGTGTCGGAGAGCCACTTCCACGTTGTCGTCGGCCCCAGCTCGGCCGGGGGGCTCACCGCCCCGAGTGCCACAAAGGCCACGGCAATGTAGGTCGGGATCACTATGGCCAGGGCGAGGAACACCGCTTTCGGCACATTCTGGCGAGGTCGTTTCACCTCCTCACCGGCCTGCGCGATGATCTCATAGCCCTCGAAGGCGATGAAGGTCAGGCCCATTGCAGTGAACACACCGGCCATGCCCATGGGCGCGAAACCCTTCAACTCCGACGCCAGCCCGGGCACGTGGAGGTTCGAGAAGTTGCTCATGAGGCCGGGGTCGGCAAGCATCGCCGCCAGACCGGCGGCCACGAAGAACCAGATGATGACCAGCTTGCCGATCGTGACGACCATGCCCGCCTTTGATGTCTCAGAGGCCCCCCGGAAGTTGATGTAGATGACCGCGGCAGCGACCAGCGCCGCAAAGACCTTGTGAAAGAGCGCTCCGTGCAGGCCTGGAACGTTGATGCCCGCGTACTCCAGAGTGACCTCGAGATAGGCGGCAAACCCAAGCGCATAGACGCTGCCGACCACCGCATGCGCGAACCAACTCATCCACCCGGCGAGCAGGGCGTTCGGGTCCGGCAACCCCTCCCGCACCCAGAGGTAACCGCCCCCCGCTTCGGGGATCGCCGAACCCAACTCGGCGTACACCATCCCCGTCAGAAGCGTCACGACGCCATTGAGCGCGAAGGCAAGCAGCAGAGCAGGCCCGGCCTGACCGGCGGCGATGCCCGTCAGGACGAAGATGCCGGCGCCGATCATCCCGGCGACACCGACCAGCGTGATATCCCACAGGCCGAGGTCGCGGCTCAACTCCGTCCGCGGAGCACCAGCCGGAGTCGCGCGGTTCTGTGCCATCGAGTCCCTCCGAATACAAGTGCGGCGTGCAGCCGCCCGGGGGCCGCCGCCGCAACGCAAACAGACCCCGAGCACCGCCATGGCGACGCATCGGGGTCTGTCAAATCTACTACGTCATTGTGCCGGAGCGCAAGGGCAATTGTCGCGCACATCGGGGATAGCACCCCCGAAGCGCCGCCTCCGCCACATCCGGGAGCGCAGCTACGCCAATGCCCTGTCGAGCGCTGCCTCGAGGTCCTCCTGCGGCCGCACCCCGACGATCTCCTCGACGATCTCTCCGCCCTTGAACACGGCGATGTACGGGATCGCGCGGACCTGGTACTTCTGGGCCAACTCCTGGTTGTTCGCCTCATCGATGTTGCACTTGGCGACAACGGCACGGCCCTCGTACTTGGTCGCTACCTGTTCGAGCACCGGATGCATCATCTGGCACGGGCCGCACCACGGCGCCCAGAAATCCACCAGAGCGGGCTGGTCGGCATTGAGTACCTTCTCGGCGAAATCTGCGCTTGTCACTTCGATCGGCATCAACTGTGCCCTCCTCAGGGTGTAGTCTATCCCCACTCCGGTCGCACAATCCCGCCCGCAGTGGTGAATGCATCACTTCTCCGCAATTGCCTTCTCGATCGCCGCGGCCAGGGTCTCGCCCATGTTGTCATCATACCCTACCCACTCATCCACAACCTGGCCGTCCTTGATGAGAAACAGGGCCGGAATACTGCGGACTCCGTACTTCTTGGCGAGTTGATGGTTGCCCGAACCGTCGACATCGACCTTTGCGACCAGCACCTTGCCCTCGTACTTGCCCGCAATCTGCTCCAGAATGGGATGAACCATCCGGCAGGGCCCGCACCACTCGGCCCAGAAGTCCACCAGTACCGGTACCTTCGACGCGAGGACCACCTGATCGAAATCGCTTCCGGTGACCTCTGCTATGCCCTTGTCATGGTGGACCATCGTCTTGTCGTAGTCGACGGCGGGCCGATCACGCTCGGTAGTTGCCGATGTGGGGGAAGCATCCCGGGTTGCGCGAGACCCCGGGCAGCCCCCGAGAACGCAGGCGCCCGCAAGCAGAAGAACGAGAGACAGACCCATGCGCGCATTGGATAGCCCTGTCCGCGCGGATTTGTGTAGCACCGCACCAACCTCCATGTTCCCCAAGTACAGTCCGCTCTCTGACCACGGCCCGACAGCAATGGATACTACCACGTCCACTTGTGACCCGCAACCCGGTTAGAGCGAGCCACTCCNNACTCCGCGAGTATTCGGCCATTGCCGCTCCTGCCCAACCACAACCGCATGGTCCGCGACGCATCTCTCCCACACTCATCAGCCGCGGCCCTCACAACACCGACGTCGACGGATCGCACCATGCGCTTGTTCAGTAGCGACGCAAACTCCCGCGGCCCCGCGTTCAGATGCTCGGCAGTGCCTGCGCCCGCGGCCCCCTCCTGAGCGTGCGGGGTACTGACCCCGTGGGAATGACCGGCCGGGCGCCGCACCCACGGCCTCGCACCGGTTGGCGCCGCGATAGAGCACAGTCACGGCTCTGCCCGCCCTCGCGACGGCCAATCCGCCGGTGGCTACAGGCTGGTGGCCTCGTATGCAGTCTCGTACATCGCCACCACGTTCTCCGGCGGACCGACTGACTGGATATTGTGGCACGGCCCGAGGATGTAGCCGCCGCCTTCGCCGAGGATGCGGATGTTGTCGAGAACCTCCTCCCGCACTTCGTCGACGGTGCCGAACGGGAGCGTGTACTGGTTGTCCACGCCCGCATGGAACACCAGTCTGTCGCCGAAGTCGGCTTTCAGCCCCTCGCGCTCCATCCCCTTGCACCTCCATTGCACGGGGTTGAGCACGTCAATGCCGATCTCGATCATGTCGGGGATGATTGGCCGCACCGCGCCGTCACTGTGATGGAACACGTAGGCGCCGGCGGAGTGCACGAGGTCCATCATTCGCTTCATCCGTGGAATCAGGAACTCGTGTATCTGCGCGGGCGAGAACAAGAGGCTGTCCTGCGAGCCGAGGTCCTCTGCCACGTAGCTGACCAGCACGCGCCCGGGGATCTGGTCATATGCGCGTTCCGTCGCCTTGTAGCAGAGGTCGAAAAGGTGATCCAGGCAGTAATGGACGAGGTCGGGCTTGAGCGCCAGGTCCATGAATGCCTGCTCGAGGCCGCGCAGCTTGCAGTAGGTCAGGAACGGCTCCGAACCGCCGCCCTGCACCGGCTTGTCGGGCCACTGCTCGACCTGGGCCGGGATGTGGTCGTAGGCCCACCAGTCCGGGTTGGGCCATCTGTAGTTGGCCTCGATCTCCGCGACAGTCTCGTACTCGGCCAGCGGGTTGTAGACGGTTTCGCTGTAGATGCCGTCGGCATACTCGACGGTGACACTCCTGCAGCCGAACACGTCCTCGCCCACTGGGATGTCGGGCCCCACATAGCGCCCACCGACCGAGACCAGCCGGTCGATGTGGAGCCGGTCATATATCTGGGATGCATCCGCGAGGCCCAGGTAGGCGACCAGCTTCCGCGTCGCTTCCGGGGTTGCCCAGTAGTCCGTCGGTATGCGGTCCGTGGGCTTGCGGGCCAGCACGGCCTCCCAGCGCTCGCGGTCTGTCATTGCCTCTCGCGGCATTGTCGCTTCCTCCACTCAGCTGATTTGTCTACAGGTGGATATGGCTGTATAATGCTGTTCTACGCCACGCCATCACCAGCGCCGGAGCACGATCGATGCACTCGCTGCTGAACCAGCTCGAGGCCATGGCCGTACATCAACCGCTGCTGTATGCCCTGCTTACAGTTGGGGTGATCGCGGCTTTCGCCCTGATTGTCGGCCAACTGATGGACATGCTCGGCCGCGCTCTCGGTCTCGATACATCGCGCCGCGGCCACACACAGGACCGGGTGAACCACTGAGTGGAGTTCCCCCTCGCCCACATCCCCTTTGCACTCGAGCCGTACCTGATCGCGCTCGGCTTCGCGGCAGGCGTCTGCGGCGGTCTCTGGGGCATGGGGGGCGGCTGGATCATCATCCCCGCGCTGCAGGCAATCGGCACCGAGGTCCATGTTGCCATCGGCACCAGCGTCGCCCAGATACTCGGCAACTCGCTCATATCGAGTCTCCGGCATTGGGGCTTCGGCAATGTGTCCCTCAGACTCGTTCTTGTCATGGTCCCCGGCCAGTTCCTGGGCATCGAGATCGGCGTGCGCATCCTGGAGCACTTCAAGCACCTTGGACCGCGCCACACTGACGTCTTCATCGGTGTGGTCTACGTCGCCCTGCTGGCCGTGCTGGCAGCCTTCATTGTCATCGAGGTGTTTCGGACACTGCGACGCCGGCCGGAGGCGACCAAGCCCGCCGTCACCGGCGACGCACGCACCCCCGACCATGTCGGCGCAGGGCTCGCGTGCCGCGTTCAGGCACTGAGGCTGTATCCCTGTATCTCCTGCAAGGTCTCGGACATCCGGTCGATATCGGTCTGGGTTGTCCTTGCCACCGGCATCGCAATGGGCGTAACAACAGGCCTTCTGGGCGTTGGCGGCGGCCTGCTGGGCATGCCCGTGCTGGTCTACGTCATCGGCTGCCCGACCCCCGTCGCCGTGGGTACCAGCGTGGCATCAACCATCTGTTCGGCGCTGCTGGGGACGTTCCGTCACGCCATGCACGCCAATGTTGACCTGCCACTGGCGCTGTCTCTGCTTGCGGGCGCCTCCCTCGGCGTTCAGTTCGGCGCCTTTGCCACCCGCTATGTCAGGGGAGTCGTCATACGCGGTCTCTTCGCCGTGATGGCGACCATGGCGGCTCTCAGCGTCGTGCTCAATGTGTTCTATGGCATGCGTCAGACGGCGCTGTGGGTGGTCGCGGGCACCCTTCTGGCAATCTCCGTCACGATCATGGTGCTGCTCGTGTCCGCCGTGCGGGCCGAGGCTCACATGCGCTCGAGCAACTCGCCGTAGCCCAGCGTCCGCAGCCAGACCGAGCCCGCCGCAACCAGCACCAGGCCCACCACCGTCACCCAATCGACCGGCCGCACCGTGAAGACCCTGTACTCCGTTTTCAGCCCGGTCGACATCACCCCGCGCGCTTCCAGCGCCCGTGACAGATCGTCGGCCTGCCTCAACGCGTAGCCGAATGCCGGGGCCACAAGACTGACGTAGTTGCGCATGCGCCTGATCGGGCCGCCTCGCCCCAACTCAAGCCCGCGCGCCTGCTGGGCATCCTTGACCGTGGTCACCGTGCCGGCGAAGGTGGGCAGCAGCCGGAACGAGAGTGACAAAGCGAGCGTCAGTGGCGCCGGCGCACCCAGGCGCCGCAGCGCGTACGTGAACTCCTCGGGGCGAGTCGTGGTGATGAAGCACAGCCCGACGACCAGCAGCGAACTCACCCGGCAGCCCATCGCCACACCGTACAGCAGCGACTCGCGGCTGATCGTCACCGGCCCGAGCACCAACAGCACATGGGGTTCCTGCAAGTCGACCATGAACAGCGACCACATGAGACTCGCCATCACGAAGAGCACTAACAGGAAGCTACCCATGCGCCGGAGATTCTCCCCGCCGCCGGCCGCCAGCAGCAGCAGAACACTGCACCCGAGTAGCGCTCCGAGCCAGATCGGGTCGTTGAAGGCGAGCGCGGGCACGAAGAGTATCAGCAGCCCCAACACCTTCGCGACCGGATGCAGCCGGTGGATTGCCGTCTCCAGCGGCAGGTACAACGATGTGCCCTGCATCCCTACTGCCCTCCCTGTACGGCGTCGGTGGCGACAAAGCGTTGGTACTCCGCGCAACTCAGCAGCGTAACACCGAACAGCGCCTGCGACACTTCCACCAGCACCGGCGCAGTCTGGTCGGCCGCCCGGAATGTCTCCGCATCCGCCACAACCCGCCGCGTCGGGCCGTCGGCGATGATGCTGCCCGGCTGCATCAACACCAACCGTCGAGCGTACGCCATCGCCAGTTCGGCGTGATGGGTGACCATGATGATCGTGCGCCCCCGCTCACTCAGCTCTGCCAGCAGTTGCATGATTGCATCCTGCTGTGGGGCGTCAAGCCCGGTGGTCGGCTCGTCGAAGATGATGATGCGCGGCTCGCAGGCAAGGATCGCCGCCAACGCCACCCGCTGCCGCTCCCCGCGCGTCAGGGCGAAGGGGTCTTCGTCCTCGGTTCCAGTCAGCCCGACCGTGTGCAGTGCGTGTGATACGAGGCGCGCGACCTGCTCCCGGTCCCGCCCGAGGTTGCGCGGACCGAAGGCCACCTCCTCATACACCGTGGCTGCGAAGATCTGACTGTCGGGGTTCTGGTAGAGGTAGCCGATGCTGGATGCGAGTTCACTCACTCGCATCGCCGCGACGTCACGACCGGCGACGAGCACTCGACCCGCTGTCGGCCGCACCAGCCCCATCATCAGCTTGCACAGCGTCGTCTTCCCGGCCCCGTTCGGCCCCAGCACGGCAACGAAGTCACCCTCCCGCACCTCGAGGGATACATCGCGCAACGCCTGCTGTGTTCCATACCCCGCGGAGACGCCCTCGAGCGCGACCGCCTGAGGTGTCTCAAGCGGTGCAGCCTCGGCATCCAGGGCCCCCTTGAACGCACCATCATCAAGTCGCGCCCCGGCCTGTCTCAGCGAAGCCACCGCCTGCTCGACGTCATGCGGCACAGATGGCAGCCGCATCGCGTCGGCGAGCTGCGCCAGTGGGTGAGGCCTGATGCCCAGGCTCCACGCGGTCTGCGCGTCATCGAGCACCTCCTCTGGTGCGCCATCGCGAACGATTTCGCCGTCTCTGAGCACCGTCAGGGCGTCGCCTGTGAGCGCCTCCTCGGCATCGGTGCTGACGACGACCATGGTGCGCCCGGCGTCGGCAAGCCGCTGGATGGCTGCGACGACCTCCGCGCGTCCCAAGGGGTCGAGGTCGGTCGTCGGCTCGTCCAGCACCGCGATCGGAGGCTCGCAAGCCATGACGGAGGCCAGCGCCAGCCGTTGCTTCTCGCCGCCGGAGAGCGTGCCGGGGTCGCGGCCGGCCAGGTGCTCCAACTCAAGCTCCCGCAGCCAGTACGACACCCTCTCCGCCATCGCCTCACGTGCAACACCGCGATTCTCGAGCCCGAACGCAACCTCCGACTCGACATCGCTACAGAACAACTGGGTCTCGAAATCCTGGAACAGCAACCCCGACACCCGCGAAAGCTCGTCGACACTCCACTCGCGCGTGTTCAGGCCGCCGACGAGAACCGTGCCAACCAGCTCGCCCGGCTCCATCTGGGGCACAACGCCGTTGGTGCACAGGCACAGTGTCGACTTCCCGGCGCCGGTCAATCCCATCACAAATCGCGCCTGCCCGGCCTGCTGGGTGAGGCTCACTCCACTGAGGGCGGCTCGCCCCGCGCCGGGGTAGGTGAAGCTCACCCCTTCGAAAGCAAGCGTCCCCTCCCCCGCCACCCCTCGGCTGATCGCCGGGGTCTCCCGTCTCCCATATCCGAGCTTGGCCATGAGCACAGACAGCACGATGATCGCCACGCTGCACCAGATAGAGAACTGGAACAGCGAGACCCCGCCCGGCACGAAAAACGAAACCGGCAGCGGCTTGCCCTCCGCATCAAGAGCCGGCTCGATGTGCACCACGCCCAGAACCGAAGCCCAGCGGGCCAGCGTGCCGCCCTTGTCCAGTGCGGCGGTCACGCCGGCCAGGCACACCAGCACCAGGGCCACGCCGGCGATCGGCGAGACGAAGGTGCCCGTGATCTCATCCTTGCGCAGAATCTGGCCGAAGGTGAGGTTCCAGCGACGGGCGCGCGGGGCAACCAGCGCGAGCAGCGGCAGGCCCAGCACGATCCCGATGATGCAGTTGTTCAACGTGATGATCGTGGTCAGAATCACTGAGGCCGCAGGCACCAGCCCCAGCGCCTCGACCCCCATGCCGATCACGATGCCGCACGCGGCGCTGCCTGCAAAGACGGCCACGACCAGGAGCGGCACATCAGCCCATACACCCCGCGGAGCCGTGTTGCCCTTCACCATCACCCAGAGCCGATACGGGATGTATGCAAACAGGAAGTTGCCGACCATGCCGAAGAGACTCCCGGGGCCAACGGTTCCGAAGAAGTCGGCAATGAGGTTCCCGATCGCGCAGCCCCAGGCCGCCGCGGGGCCGAAAAGCAGCCCACAGACGACGGGGACCGCGTTGCCCGGTCTGAGTTCGGTGAACCCGGGGATAATCGGGATGATCTTGAAGGGGATCAGAATCGCCGCGTAGAGCGCCGCCGACAGCGCAACCAGAACGACCATCCTGCTGTTGTGCCACATCACCAGGCAATCCCGCATGGGCCATCACCGGTTTCGGTTTGCGTCTGGGCTGCTGGTGCCTCTATTCCACCGCCTCGACGCCTTCCCCTGCGTGCTCACCTCGTGGCGTTGACGCAGGGAGGACTCGGGTGCCTGGGCGGGGAACGTTCATCGCTGTTAAGAGGTCCGGCCGTCTGCTAAGCCCCGGGAGGGCTCGTTTTTGACACTCCGCGCAGTCATCATAGCGATCATCCTATCCGCCATCGCAGTCATGTGGATGCACCAGGCGAGCCTCGTGCAGACGCCGGGCATCCTCTACGCCCCGGTGTACCTGTTGTCGGTGCCGCCCGTGCCGGCCGTCTTCTGCCTGTTGCTCGTGGTCGCTATCAGCCCGCTGGTGGCGTGGGTATTCGGCAAACGGCACGCGTTCGCCAAGAAGGAACTCGTCTACGTCTACGTGGTCATGCTGGTCGCCATCCCCCCGGTGACATTCGGTGTAATCGAGAGCATGTTGCCGGCCGCGACCGCCGGTATCTACTTCGCCTCGCCGGAGAACAACTACGCGGCGCTGGCCGAGGCTCTGCCGACCTGGTTCGCACCGTCGGATGCCGAGACCATCCGCACGATGTATGAAGGCAGCGACGACGGTTCCGTGCCGTGGGAGCACTGGCTCTACCCACTCACCATGTGGACGTTGTTCATCGGGCTCCTCTACGCCACGAGCCTGTGCATGGTTACGCTGTTCCGCAAGCAATGGGTTGAGAATGAGCGGCTTCGCTTTCCTCTGCTCTTCATCCCGGTCAGTATCGTCGAACGCGAGGCCCCCGGCAGCCACGTGCCGTTCTTCCGCAACTGGATGGTGTGGGCGGGCGTGGTCATAGTGCTGATCCACCATGCGCTCAACATCGCTCACTCGTACAACCCGGCCGCTCAGGCACTGATGGACCGCTCGAATATCGGGCAGCAGATATTCACCGAATACCCGTGGACCGCCTACCGCGGCATCACCTTCTTCCATCGGCCCCAGGTCATCGGTCTTGGCTGGTTTGTGCCGCTGGATATCCTCTTCTCGGGCTGGTTCTTCTTCCTGCTCCAGCCCACACTGACGCTGCTTTCAGACGTCTTCGGCATCTCCCCCACGCCCGGGTTTCCCCACACCCTTGCCCAGTCTGCGGGCGGCTACCTGGGGATGTTCGTGGTTCTGGTCTGGGTCGGGCGCATCGAGTTGTCCGCAATCGCCCGCAAGGCCCTTCGCGGCGACCCCGGCGTCGATGACTCGCAGGAGCCGCTCTCGCACCGCGTTGCCTTCATCGGCACGCTGGCGGGCATGGCCGGGATCGTCATCTGGGTCACCACAATGGGAGTGCAGTGGCATCTGGCGGCGGCGTACTTCGCCATGTTCATCAGCTTCGGGGTAGTCTACTCCCGGTTGCGGGCGGAGGCCGGGCTGNNATGTGGGGCTACTTCGGCGGGCACACGACGGTGCTGCGCTACTTCCTGGGGTCGCGACAGCTGATGCCCCCCGGCAACCTGTCCAACTACTCAGTATTGAGCACGATGGACTGGCTCACCGACGGCTACTTCTCTGCGCAGACCGGCTACATCATCGAGAATCAGAAGCTCGCCGCCGACTTCAAGCTGCCGCCGCGCGCCGTTACCATCACCATCCTGGTGGCCTTCATTCTCGGCTGCATTCTCGCCTACAACCTGAACCTTGGCTCCTACTACAGGTATGGTGCGCTGGTGCTCCACGGCGGCACGACCAACGGGGGGTACAATGTCCGCAACGCCGTGAGCAACTGGACCGACTCCTCGACGATGATGAATGCCGGTGCACTGCCGAGCCTCCATGAGGGCTACGCGATGATCGCAGGCGTCCTCCTGACCATCGGCCTGGTGGCCGCGCGGTGGCGCTGGCTGCGTGTCCCGTTCAACCCCATCGGCTATGTCGCCTGCATCCAGTATGGATACGCGCTCTGGGGACCGTTCATGGTCACGTGGATACTCAAGACGGTCGCCCACAGGCTCGGCGGGGCGCGCCTCTACCGCCAACTGATGC
>DPJP01000015.1:32383-57805 GCA_003542955.1 Armatimonadota bacterium | reverse complement strand
CGCGTATGGGGCTGAGACGCCACCGCGCCGGCCCCGGTAATCGAACTCCCCCATGCGCGTCGACCGGGAGCGGACCGCGAATGCCCGCGCTCTGCCCGACAGGAGACATCTGCCTGACCATGCCACAACAGCGGATTGCGCTCATATCGCTCGGTTGCCCCAAGAACCTCGTCGATTCCGAGGTCATGCTCGGGCTGCTGGATTCTGCCGGCTATCAGATCGTCGAGGACGTCGAGCAGGCCGACATCGCCATCTGCAACACCTGCGCCTTCATCGAGCCGGCGCAGGAGGAGGCCATCGAGGCGCTTCTCGACCTTGCCGAGATGAAGGCAACCGGCGGCCTGAGCGCGATAGTCTGCACCGGCTGCCTCCCCCAGCGGCATGGCCCACGGCTTGCCGAGGAACTCAGCGAGGTCGATGTGTTCGTCCAGATCGGCGCCGAACCCCGCATTGTCGAGGCCGTGTGGGCGGCGGCCGCCGGCGAACGCGCCTTCTTCGAGGGCGAGCAGAGCTACGCGCTCAGCGCCGATATGCCCCGATGGCGCAGTGCCCCGGACTGGCTCACCTACATCCGCATCGCCGACGGCTGCAACCACCACTGCACCTACTGCACAATCCCCGACATCCGCGGCGCGTACCGCTCCCGCGCCCCTGAGGATATCATGATCGAGTATGAGCGTCTTGTGAGCGAGGGGGTCCGGGAGATCAGCCTGGTAGCGCAGGACACCACCGCCTACGGGCGCGACCTGCGCCCCCGAACCGACCTGCCCAGCCTGTTGGGGCGCATGGCGGCGGTCGACTTCGATGGCTGGGTACGCCTGCTGTACACCTACCCGTCGGAGGTCACGCCCGCACTGCTGGACGCGATGGCCGGCTTCCAGGCCATGGTGCCCTACATTGACGTGCCGTTGCAGCACGCCTCCAGACGCGTGCTGCGCGCGATGGGGCGCGCCGGGGACGCGGAGAGCTACCTCGAGCTGGTGGCCTCCGCGCGCAATGCGATGCCGGATATCGCGATACGGACCACGTTCATCGTCGGCTTTCCGGGCGAGACGGAAGACGAGTTCGAGGAGCTTCTCGAGTTCGTCGGGGCCGCCGGGCTGGACCGCCTGTCGGCGTTCGTCTACTGCCCCGAGCCGGGCACTCCCGCGGCCGACCTGCCCGGCCAGGTGGACTTGGCCCTTGCGCGGGATCGGCTGGATGCGCTGATGCGGGCGCAGGAGGCGCTGTCACTGCGGCGCAACCAGGAGTTCGTGGGACGGCGCCTGCGCGTGCTCATCGAGCGGAAGGCCCCCGATCGCGATATCTGGTTCGGGAGGAGCTACCGTGACGCTCCGGAGATCGACTGCGAGGTGAAGGTCGACGCCGTGGAGTGCGGCCCGTGCCCGCAGCTCGGTGAGTTCATGGATGTCGAGGTAACCCGCGCCGAGGTCCATGACCTGAATGCGGTCCCCGTCTGACGGTCGGAGTGCGAGGAGTAGGCATGACGGTTTCTCCGGTACCCAGAAACCACGAAAGTCGATTGCAGACAGTGCCGATTGCCGTTCTCCCCCTGCCCCGGAACGGGGTAGGGGGCCGGGGGGGAGAAGGCAAGAGCCGATGTGCGCCCGCTGCCCCTCCCCAGCCCTCCCCGTTCCGGGGCGGGAGTCAAGGGCTCAACACGCGCAGCCCGATGCTCTTCCCAGACCCATTCTCGGAGCAGGAGAGGCTGGGGTCAGCCGTCTACGTGCTTGCTTGAGTCAACCGAATAGCCCAGTTCCACAATTCCACACGTTTGACGCTGTTTCGCTGATGTGAGTGGAGCCATGTATTCCGCGCATTCTCGGCTATTGATGGCGATTATACGGCATAAATGTGATGGGCTCTGCGTGTACGCGGGACGGGAGTCGCGAGGCGTGCAGCTGCAGGATTCCCCGATTGTGGGTGCACGATGGAGAGCGGGGATGCTCACGCGATACAGACAATCGGGCCCGGCCTCGCATGAGGTCGGGCCCGGAGACAATAGCACGCCATCGAGAACGGAGACGGTGGCGCCTCAGTTCAGGAGTATCTACATTGAAGGGGCCCGATCTGTCTGATCGGGCCCCCCGGCAGTCGTGATCAGTACTTCGGAGCGCCGCTCGCCAGCCAGCAGATGTCCCTCACCGGCAGTGTGTACGGGATCGGGCCAACGTAGGTGCTGTTAGGATCGAGCATAACGGTATGGAACTTGGCGTGGCCGTCTACGAAGGCGATGTTGGCGCCTCCATTGTGGCGGGCGGGCATGAAGCGGCTGGGGTGATGCGTGTCCTGGAGCCACCAGGCATTGCTGCCAGTGTAGTCGGTGGTGCTGCGGGTCCAGTCTGAATCGGCGACTATGATGGTCTCCGCCGGATACACGATGTCCGCCAGAATGACGGTGGAGACAGAAGTGATTGTTGTGAGTCTCTGGCAGATGCGGTAATTGATACCGTAATCAGTCCCTCCGCGCGAGTTGTAGGCCCTATCACCGGAACTTGGACAGTGGTAGAGTTGGCGGTTCTTGGAATAGGGCCCGAGGCGACCGTCGGTGCCATACCAGAGGCTGTAACCGACATTGTCTCCATGGCGGATGTAGGCGGGGACCGGTCTCTCGTCATAGTCCTGGAGGTACATGGCCGCCGCGAGTCCCATCTGCTTGACGTTGTTCAGGCAGCTCGCCTGCCTCGCCTTCTCACGGGCGCGCGCAAACACGGGGAACAGGATCGCCGCCAGGATGGCGATGATCGCGATGACCACCAACAGCTCGATGAGTGTGAAACCCGTCCGCCTGTCCATAGCACCCACTCCTCATTCGTGTTGTCCTGCGGGGCGACGCGGGCCCCGATGCATGTGCGTCACGGGTATATTTCTCCATAGGTGCCGAATCACCTGCAAGAACCTCCGGCACTCGCGGAGAAGAGAAACAGCCCCCGCATCGCGCGGGGGCTGTTGGCGTGCCGAGGTCGGCAGGTTGCGCTCAGTACTGACCGGGGAAGCAGTCAGGGAAGTCGGTCCAGGTGTTCTTCCACTTGGCGTGGCCGTCGACGAAACCCCAGTTGCCGCCTCCGTTGTGCTTGTAGAAGTACGGCGGTGTACCATACGTCGTCCCGGCGCGAAGCCATGGCGCATGTGTGTATAGACGGTAGTCGGCAACGTTGCCGCGGGTGCCATCGCCGAGCACAAAGACATCGGTCGGATTGACGACTTTGGCCAGCGACAGTGATCCGAGACCATAGTGGATCGAGTAGTCGTAGTAGAGCCTGTAGCCGTCGGTGTAGGTCCATCCGTGCGGGTTCTCGGATGGGCACTGCGCGACGTTGGTGTTCTTGACATAGGGCGTGATGAGCGCAAACCAGGTTGTGCGGGTGGGGCTGCCGTCACCCGCCACGGCGGTGACCAGCGGCACGCACATTTCGTCGTAATCCTGCACGTACATCTGCCACCCGAGGGTCAACTGCTTGACGTTGCTCAGACAACTGCTCTGGCGCGCTTTCTCTCTCGCGCGGGCGAAGACGGGAAACANNATGATCGCGATGACAACCAACAGCTCGATAAGGGTGAAACCACTCCGCCTGTTCACCATCGGTCACTCCTTCTTCCTGTTTGTGGGATCGGGGCGCTATTGGCGCCAGAGTGCACGTCCCATAGTGCCAATACAGTGTACCCCGTTCTGGCGTGCGTATGCAACACTGTACGCAGGTCGGCTGACCCTTGCCCAGCCTCTGCAGCAGGCACGCGTGGCCGGGACGGCCGGCGCGCCGGCCGGACCGTCAGTGCACGGTGATCATGACCGCGTTGCCGGCCCCCCAGATCGCCGTGCTCGCCATCCACTTGGCATGCCCGTCGGCGAAGGCGATGTTCTCGCCACCGTTGTGGCGGGAGAACTTGTCGCTCATGTAGTAGGCGCTGTCAAAGCCCCCGTAGGGGTAGAGCACGCCATCGCCGCTGTTGGCCCATGCGATGCGGCCGACATGTGACGCCCAGATCGGGTGTGAGCAGTCGGCAATTGCGGCGATGTCCGCCGGCACCGTGAGCGCAGCCATGGCCACGGCGGCCAGCGATGCATTCCATCCGTAGTTCGGGTACACCGGGAAGGTGCGCCCGTTGTAGGTCATCGCGCTCATTGTGCCGCCGCGTCCGCCGCTGGTCGGGCAGATCCAGAGTTGGTTGTTCTTGAGGTAGGGTACAAGACACTCGTAGATGAGCGGATAGGGGCTGGGATCCGTGCCGTAGCGGGCGTCCGGGTATCGTTCGTCGTAGTCCTGAACGTACATCATCAAGCCCAGGCCGATCTGCTTCACGTTGGATAGACACGTCGTCTGGCGGGCCTTCTCCCGAGCCCTGGCAAACACTGGGAACAGGATCGCCGCGAGTATGGCGATGATCGCAATGACAACCAACAGCTCGATGAGGGTGAAGCCGCAACGCCTCTGCATCCTACACACTCCTTGTTCTGCGTGGTGTCGACTCCTCACGGCATGAGCCTCTCATTCCGCGATTCGTTTCCACTTTGCGGCCCACTTCACCTGCCGCCCGATTGGTCGCGGGCGTCGGCGCCGTGCAGCAAGCCGGATGCCCCTCCGGGAGGCCGCGACGCACTCAACGGCGAACAACATAGGGGATCAGCTTGCGGGGCCGGTGTGTTGAGACCCGTCTGCGGGGGAGGACGGAATGGGGAAGACCAGGATGCTGAGCCGCGGCATCACCCGGGTTTTCGTCACCTGCTGTTGGCTGACGGTGGTAGCCGCGGGCCCAGCGGTCGAGATCGATCGCAGTGATAGCGCGCTCCGGATTGCCTCCGGGGTGCTCGATGTCTCACTCGACCTGAGCAAGTCGAACGCCATGCCGGTCGCGCTCCGGATGGCGCCGGAGGGACAGAGCCTCCTCAGCGCACTCGCATGCTCGCTCTACTACCCCGAGAGCCGGCACTGGGTCGCCGAGAACTGGCTGAAGGCGACGGCGGTCGACCTGGAGCGGGGCGAGGGCGTCGCTACCGTCACCGCCGACTGCGGGAGCTTCGGTGGATTCCACCTGCGGAAGACTCTTACGCTCCGTGACGCAAGCCCGATCGTGCAGGTGTGCTATGATCTCGAGGCCCTGCAGGAGACCACGCCGCAACTGATCGTGCCCGTCAATCTGGCCTGTGCGCGCGGTCTCGACCGCCTGATCACGCCGGCGGGCGAAGTGCCCGCGGCCGATGTCAGCGCCGAGGCGCTGGGCATGGAGCTGGCGGCAGAATGGTACGCGTTCCGGGCTTCCGCCGATGGGGCGGGGCTCGCCATCGTCCCCATCTCCTGGCCCCAGATGCACGGCGTCAACTACGTGCGCCGCGGGCCGGACGGCGCCCTCTCGCTCGCGATGCGCCTGCACCCGATGCGGGCGTTTCAGCCCGGCGACAGCGTCCGCTTCGCCTACAACATCGCCGTCTTCGACGGAGATGCCGCTGCCGCAGTCGCTGCGGCCCGCGCCGCCGGAGCGGGCCCCATCGAGTATCCTCCCGCCGCCGCGCAGGCAAAGCAGGTTGATGCGGTCGCCCTCAGTTCCGGGCTGCGCGCCACGGTCTGCCCGGCGACCGCCGCCGCCCCCGTCCTCGACGGCATGCTTGACGAGCCCTGCTGGGCGCAGGGCGGCGTCATGGACCGCTTCATGGCCATCGACGGCACACGCTTCGCCGAGGCGCCGACGACCGCGCGGGTGCTCCATGACAGCACGGGAGTCTACGTCGCGGTGCGCTGCGCTGAGCCGATGATGGCGCAGGTGCAGGCGAACGCGGTCGCCGGCGGCGGACAGGTCTGGACCGATGACTGCGTCGAAGTGTTCATCGACCCCGACGGAGATGGCAAGGCATACACGCACCTGATCATCAATGCGGCCGCCGTCACGCAGGACAACTTCCCCGGTGAACGCGCGGTGACGCACCAGTGGCGCGCCGCGGCGGCCAGAGGCGTGGACTTCTGGAGCGTCGAGGTATTCATCCCGTATTCGGACCTGGAGATCAGTCCGCCCGCGCCGGGGCAGTGCTGGCGGATGAATGTCTGCCGGTCCCGCCTGCCGAAGCGTGAGGCAACATGCTGGTGCCCGACCTCCTCGGGGTTCCACGTGCCCGAGCGTTTCGGCGTTGTGGCATTCGGGAGCCCATTGCCGGCCGTGACCCACATCTCCACCGGCCTCGATGCCACAGCGACCGTCCGGAGCCTGATCCTCGGCGTGCAGAACCCCGGCCCGACAGAGGCTGAACTGAGCGGCTCGATCGAGCTTCTCCGGGAGGGACGGACACTCGTGCAGGCCCCCGTCGAGGCCACCGTGGCGCCGGGGGCGGTACGGCAGGTCGCAGTCCCGTACAGCCTCGAGCTGCCGGGCCTGTATGAACTGCGCCTGACGCTTGGGTCCGCGGAGGGCCGCGGCGATGTGCTGGTGGCCTCCTTCCCCGGCACGGTCCACAGCCTGGGCCTCAACAGCGCAATCTTCCCCGCGGAGAAGGACAACAATCGGCTGATGATCGCCAAAGGCACGGTGCAGCACGCCTTCTTCATCCCCGCGAATCACTCGGACAATACCTACGAGCAGTTCGCCTTCGCGCTGACCGTACCCGAGGGCATCGAGGTCATCAATGCCACTGGTGATGTGCACACGGCCTACTACCGTGCGAGTCTGGCGTCCAGGGAGCCCGTGGAGCGCGAAGGCAGGAGGATGGTCAGGTATGTCTTCGACGCCGACCGGGGCCTCGGCAAGCGCGACATCACCAGCATGGCCTTCTACAACGGGTGGTGCCCGGCGTTCATCCCCTCCGACGACCTGCCTGAGGGCGACTACCCGTTCTTCTTCAACCTCGTCTCCGGTGATGAGGCGGAGATCGAGCACAGGGGTACATTCACCATCCTCCCGCGTCCCGTCGGGGCGAGGCTCGAACACCTCAAGCTCGGGGCCTGTGCGTGGACCATCTGCCCGACGGAGGAGTTCTGGGGACGACTGCTGGACACGTATGTCACCTGCGGGATCAACCTGCTGGACGCGTGGATATCGCAGCTTGACCGCAAGTGGTCGGACCCGATCCACGAGCGCAATATCGAGTCCTGGCGCGGGATGTGGTGGTTCTGGTGGAATGACGAGTATCTGAAGGCCCATCCGGAGCATGCCGCAATCTCGTCTGACGGCAAGCCCGCGGAGCGACTCATCTGCCCCCAGATCATAGCCGCGCGCGACAATGACGCCATTGCCGGGGTCATGGACCCGATTCTCGAGGCCGTCGCCGACGGCAGGTACATTGGCTCGTGGTGGGACCTCGAGGGACCCGCGAGCTTCAGCGCGTGCTTCTGCCCACGGTGCCTGAGTGCATTCAGGGAGTCGGCGGGGATCCCCGCGGATGAACAACTCACCCCGCTGGCCATCCAGACCGCCCATGCCGACGAGTGGCTCGACTTCGCGTGCCTGCAATCGGCCCGCATCGCCGAGCGGATGAAGCAGTATGCCCTCGACAAGGGCAGCGACTGGAAGCTGGCCGTGTACTCTGCGGTGCAGAACGAACACACCCGGCGCGCCTACCGCGTGGACTGGACTACGTTGACGCCGGTCATCGACGTGGTCACTCCGAGCTTCTACTCCGCCGGGGTGGGCGACCTGGGGAGCACTTTCACCGAGGGCAACATGGCCTTCGTGGACCTGATCAGGGCCATCAAGGATGTGCCGATCTACAACACCCTCAGTGTCGGCCATGACCGGCAGTCTCATTACATCTCCGATGGTCGCATCACCCGGATGCAGATCATCAAGTCGATCGCCTTCGGCGCCGACGGGACCTGGCAGTGGTGGTGGGGGCCGACCGACGGCCGTCACTACACCGCGTATGCCGACGCCAGCCGCACGCTGGCGCCCATCGAGGGCTTCTTCGTCGATGGCGTGATGAAGCCCGCGCTGCTCGCAGGCGCGCCGGTCGCCGGCACGACCCGCATCGCCTGGGAGCAGGGCGAACAGCTGCTGGTGATGCTGTTCAATGATACGACAAGCGGGCGCATCGAGGCGACGGCCGATGTGCCGGCAGGATATGGCATCGGGCGGCAGGATCATGATGGTGGAATTGCACTGCGGGACGGTGTGGTGCATGCTGATGTTGAGCCGCTGTTCTGCCGCTGGGTCGTGCTGAGCCGCTGAGGGCGGCCGGACCTGGGTACCAACGGAAGGTGATGATATGAGAGCGCAGATAGCTCTTGTTCTAATTGCGCTGACGGCCGCCTGTGGGTTTGCGGTCGCGGGTGTAGCCGTGGTGACGCCGGGCGACATAGCCGGCTTCAGCGTGGATGCGCCCATCGAGCCGCTCGCGGCGGTACGCAAGGACGGCCGTGACGTGCTGCAGATGCGACTCCCCTGCCGGGGCAAGGGCGTGGCCGCGATTCGGTACACGTTTTCCGAGTTGCAGGACTGGAGCGACTACGAGACGCTCGAGTTCGACCTGTTCGCGCAGACAACGGGGGAGAACTCGCACATCCAGGTGCAGCTTTTCGATGCGGCCAACAACCAGGTGATGATGCGCCAAGACCTGCCGCCGTCCTGGCTGGGGCGGTGGCGTGAGATACGCTGGAGCTTCCGCGCCGCCAAACCGGACAAGGCTCCGCTCGACTTCTCCCGCATCAAGATGATCTTCTTCTCCGCCTGGCAGGACCACTATGGTCACCAGGAGGGACATGTTGTCGACTACTTGATTGGCGCGGTGGCGAGGCAGCGAGCCTGGGAACCGACGACGCTCGCCGTCGCCCCTACGCCGGTCGCCCCGGTCATCGACGGGACCCTTGACGAGGCCTGCTGGAAGACCACACCGGTGGTGGAGCAGTTCTACGGGCGCAAGGGGATGAGCCTCCCGAAAGAGACCAGCGAACTGGGGCTGCTCTGGGACGCTGAGCAGCTCTACGTCGGCATTCGGTGCTTTGCCGAGGTGCTCGATCCGGTTCAGCAGCGGCAGAGCGACTTCCTCGCCAACGTCACCGAGCACGGCAGCAGGGTGTTTCGTGACGACTGCGTGGAGCTGTTCCTGGCCGCCGCCGATGACCCGGCCGGCTACATGCAGTTCGCTTCGAATGCCCTCGGCGCCCGCTACGAGGGGAAGGGTACCGACGGCGAATGGGAGGCGCCGTGGCAGGCGGCGGGATCAACCTCGGAGGAGGGCTTCTGGACGCTCGAGATTGCCATCCCGTGGTCATCGCTCGGCATCGAGCCGCTGCCGGGCATGACGCTGCTGGGTAACGTGTACCGCAGCAACAAGGCCCAGGCCGAGGACAGCATGTGGTCGCCGGTGTTGCACGGGTACCACGCACCGGACGAGTTCGGCCGCTTTGTGCTGCTTGGCGAGGCCCCGGCATTCTCAATCCGCGGTGGGACTATCCCTCCCCTGATGATGGGGTCCAACATGATAGCCCCGACGCTGACCGGGCTGCCCCCCGGTGCGGGTGCGACCGTCCGCCTGCGTCACACGCAGGGGGATCAGTGGGGCATACATACCATCGTGTCGCGGTTGGAGCCGGGCGAAGCGCAGGCGGTCGAGGTTCCGCTCAGTATCGAGACACCGGGTGAGGTTTCGGTGGTCTACTCGATACTTGACGCCGGGACCGACACGCTCTACCTCCGCTCGCCGGTGAGCACATTCGCCACCGCGGCGGTTGAGGTACTGACCGTCGCATTCGATGGGCCATGCGAGGTGTTCCTCAACGGCAAGCACCTGGGCAGGGGCGGCGGCGTTCCCCTCAGTGGACACCTTGAGCCGGGGCCCAATGCGCTCTGCGTGGAGGCCGATGCTCCGGTGGCCGTCACGCTGGAGGCAGGGCATCTTGCGGCTATCGGGTCCGGCGGCTGGCGGCAGTCGGCCGTTGGCTCGGAGGGCTGGCTGGAGCCGGGTTTCGATGACTCGGAATGGGCGGCGGCGGGAGCGGCCGCAGTGGAGAAGCTCGACCCCGCCGGCGGACGCTTCTTCCGCCGGACCATCGCCGCCGAGGTCACGCGGGTCGTCAGACTCGGCGATGTCGGTGACATTCACATCGTCACAGGCGGTGCACAGCATGTGCCGGTCGTGGTCGTGAGCCCGCTCGAGCGCGCGCTCGCGGATGCGAAGTTTGTCATCGAACTGCCGCCGGGGCTCGAACTCGTCCCCTGGGATGACAAGAAGCCGTATGCGTGGACGGGGGAATACTCCGGCTTCGCCGCCACCAGCGTAGAGCGCGATGGAGCGCGGTGGAACCGGTACGAGCTGGCCTGGAGCCTCCTGCAGCCGCTCTCATACCGCGGCGACGCGTACGCGGGGTATGACCTCGACCGCATCCACACGCTCGGCTTCGTCATCTGCGCCACCGGTAGCGACCTCGGGCAGGGAGTCGCCCGCTGCTGGGTCGAGGGCGAAGGGGGCGCGGTCACGGAGATCCCCAAAGAGCTGAAGCTGACCGTCCTGCCACCGCTCTCGGGCAAGCGGCCCGAGCAGATCGAGTTGCTCATTGCCCACGGCTTCGGCGGCGGCAACTACTCGGAGGCAGACATGGCCGCGCTGCTCGACACCATGGCGGCGGCAGGCTTCAACTCCTACATCGAACGCACCCACGCGCGGGAGACATACTACCCGCTGCTCCGGGATCGGGGCTTCAAGATCGTGGCGGAGTCCACGCACTACGGGTGGCACCGCGGGATGGACCTCGAGGGCCGGCGATTTGTCGACTTCGACGAGAAACACCGGGGCTCGGTCTACACCTTCGCATGTCCGCTCTGGACGATCGAGCAGGGGCGGGAGAAGGTCATGAGCGCGCTGGCGGGATACATCGACAGCGGCCCGCTGCCGCCGGAGGGCCTCTGGTGGGATATGGAGTACGGTCCGCGCACGGCGTGCTTCTGCGAGCATTGCCTGAAGCGGTTCGCCGAAGACAACAACCTTGCGGACCCGCTCACGAAGGAGGCCGTCATCGAGAACCACCTCGAGCAGTGGATCGAGTTCACCTGCCGCATGTGGGCGGGGCTCTCGGCAGTGTACCAGGAGGGCTTCAAGCGGGCTGTTCCAACGGGGCAGATGTACACCTACAGCGGCTATCAGACACCGCGTTCTCGGGAGACCTACTGCATCGACTGGTCACTGATGCGGGATGGGTGTGACGTGGCCTCCGCCGGCTACGGTTGGACCCCGACGATCATCGGCGACACGGTGGCAGCGCTTGACGGCGTGCCCCTGCTCGGAGGCGTGTTGTGCGATGAACCTCCGCGGAACGCCAACATCAAGATCGAGTACCTCCGACTGCTCGCCGCCGGCTGCAAGGGCGTCATGCACTTCACCTGGCAGGGGCTGGATGGGCTCGACTATACGCGCATTGCGGAGGCGGCCGCGCTCGTCGCCGAGAATGAAACGTTCTTCACCGACGGCGTGCAGGCCGACGACATGGTGGAGGTCACGCCGCGCGGTGGCGCAGTGGCACTGAGGCATGGCGACCGCCTGCTCGTGATTGTGACCAACAGCTCGTCTGCTGAGCAGCAGTACACGCTGTCGATCCCGGCCGCGACCGGTGCGGCGGCGGAGTACTACACCGGAGTCGAGTATCCGGATGCGAAGCGGTGTGACATCACCGTGCCCGCGCACGATGCACGGGCGTTGCTGGTGCCTGCTGCGCTGTAACGTGCCGCTTCACGCGTTCGGAGTACGTGACGTGGCCGGCACCCGTGGCGGCAGGCCCCTGTGAGAGTGGGGGTCGTCTGTCGGGTGCCAGGGGAGATGGATGTCCGGACTTGACGTCACGCGGAGCATTGAGAACAACGGCTGGGGTCANNAATTCTGAATGCCTGACCCCGGCTGCCCGGCTCGGGCTTCTGGGGCGCAGCGGATGGACATCGCGCCCGATGCCCACACAGGTGACTCTGAGGTTACGATGGAGGAGAGCGTCATGCGAAGACGCAGGTACGCAGCTATGGCAGGTATCATCTCGCTTCTGGTGCTGACGGCGGGGTTGGCAGCCGCCGCAGAGGAGGCGAGCATTCTGATTGGGAGGGTTGCCACGCCGCCGGTGCTTGACGGCAGGCTCGATGATGGCGCGTGGGAGAATGCCGCGCTGATGACGCCCTTCCTGCTCAACGACGGGGCCAGCCTCGCCTCTCAGCAGACGGAGGTGCTCGCCTGCTATGACGCCGAGGCGCTCTACCTGGGCTTCCGCTGCTGGGAGCGCTCGCTCGAGCCGATGACCCAGCAGTTGCACCTGGTGAAGGCGGAGGCGACCGAGCATGATGGGCGGGTGTTCGGAGATGAGAGTGTCGAGATATTCATTCAGCCCGGCGCATCCGGTGCGTACTACCAGCTGGCCGCCAACATGATCGGCACGCGGTATGAGTCTGTCGGTATGGACAGCTCCTTCGACGCCGACTGGCGCACGGCCGCTTCGGCCGATACGCGGTCGTGGTACCTGGAGGTGGCGATTCCGTTCGCTGCCTTTGGGGCGCAGACGCCGGCCGCCGGGGAGCAATGGGGGTTCAACATCTGCCGCAATCAGAACCCCAACAACGAGAGCAGCACGTGGAGCGGCCTGCGCGGCGGGTTCCATTCGCCCGAGCAGTTCGGCCGCATCGTGTTCTCCGACACATCGGCGCAGGTACGGCTGGGCGACCTGAGCGATCTGTCGGTGGCCGCGTCGGCGCTACGGCTGAACGTCGGCGCGCTGCCCCGGGCGGGCAATGCAGAGCTGCTCGTGCAGGCCGACAGCCTGCTCAAGCGGCGCGCGGCGATTGGAGTCGAGGGGGGCGAAGTCGCGGTTGCCTACCCGCTTGCCGTCAGCCAGGTGCCGCCATCGGTGCGCTACCAGGTGCTCTTCGAGGATGGCTCGGTGCTCTACCGCTCGGCGTGGTTTCCGCAGTCCTCGCCGGGCCTGACGCTGGGCGGCGGCTTGACGGTGGACGGCGGTTCGGCGGTGGTCAGCCAGAACGGGCGACAGATTGGGGAGATCGGGCCGGGCGCGGCGCTGGAGGTCTCCTCCCCGCTCTCGCCCGGGGAGAACGTCATCGCCGTCACGGTCAACGGAGCCACGCGTATCGGCGGAGCGCTTCAGTGCTCCGAGCAGGTGTTTGGATTCGACCGCGGCTGGCGCTGGTTCCCCAGCGTCACGGAGGGCTGGGATGGGCCCGGCTTCTCGGCCGATGGCTGGGCAACGTTGCCGCCGGCCGGGGCCGATGGCTCCGTGACACTTCCGCAGGGCGCTGTGTGCCTGCGCCGGGTCATCGCCGTCGGAGACAGGCGGGAGCGGTTCTGGCCGCTGCAGCCTGACGCGTATCTCCCGCGCGGGTCGAAGATGTTCCTGAGGCCCCTTCTGCAGTGGGTCGGGGCGCCACCCAACGAGTATGTTTACAAACTCGACCTGCCCGAGCCCATCAAGGTCCTGGCAGTGGACGGTCTTGACGGTGCGCAACTGCGGGTTCTGCCCGAGCAGCGCGTCGAGCATGATGGGAAGCCCTACACGCGCTACGCAATGACGCCGATCGGCACGCTGACGGGGGGCTTTACGCTCGAGTTGGTGTGGAAGAACAACTCCGGCACCTCGGCGCAGTACGTTTCGGCGCTGTCGCTGGGCGGCAACTTCGACTGGCGCGACTTAGAGGTTGAGCTGACGGCGCCGCCGTTTGGCGAACTCGTCGGCGTGCTGCCGCTGAAATGGCAGAACCGCGGTGTCTACGGGACCTGCTGGTATGATGACATCTCGCTGACGGAGAAGGGCAGCGACGTCAACCTCATCCCGGAGGGCGACTTCGAGAGCGAGCGCTGGGTCAAGGATTCCCATGTGAAGGAGTATACGCGGGATGGGGTCCCCAACCATGCTGTCCGTCTGAGTGGCACAAAGGAGCAGGTGGGGCAGCAGACCGGGGTGTGGGTCAGTGCCCCGACGATCGAGGTCAAGCCGAATGCGCGCTACGTGCTCCGCCTGCGGGCCAGGGGCGAGGACATCCAGTCCCCGCACACGACGGGCAGGGCGAGCATCGTCGTGGATGTCGGAGAGCCGAAGGCCGACACGCTGACTGCCTACAGCCACTTCGAGGGCCTCGACGGGCACATCATCGAGGCGCAGCGGGCGAGCACCATCCACATCCTGCCGGCGATGAAGCGCCGGGCGCCGAGGCAGGTGCCGATCATCGTCTGCTATGCCGCGTCAGCCTATGAGAACCCGCTGGTGAATGAGGCCAACGCCGAGATGGTCGTCGATGCGGGCATCAACTGGTTGTGGGGAAGTAACGAGGCCGAGTTGGCCGAGTTGGTGAAGCCGCACGGGATGAAGTTCGTCTGGCACATCCCTCGCAACGGCTACGACCAGGGGCCGGTTGACCGCGAGTACCTGACGCGTCACCCGGATCACAAGGCGGTGAAGAAGTCCGGCGGGTTCGACGAATACCAGATATGCCCGACCATTCTGCTCGACACCGACAACGAGTTCATTCCGGCGATGCAGAAGTGGTTTGGCGACCGCATCCGGGAGAACCCCTACGACATGATCGACTGGGACCACGAGTTCCCCGTGACCTATGACAACTCCGTGTGCCTGTGCAGTCGGTGCCGGGCGGCCTTCGCGGAGTGGGCCGGCCTCGATGCCGCGCCGACTGCCGAGGCGGTGTTCGAGCAGCACAAGGATAGGTGGGTCGATTTCCGGTGTCTGCAGAACGCCCGCATGGCCGGGCTGATCCGTGACGCCTGCAAGGCGGCCAACCCGGATATCCCGTTCAGCGTGTACAGCGGCTTCGCCACGGATCGCACGAAGTGGCTCTATGGCGTAGACTGGGCGCTGATGAAGGGCTCTATCGACTGGGGGATCGGGGGCTACAACGGGGATCGCGTGACGATCCAGAAGACCCTGAGCGAACTCGGCGGATTGCCCTTCACCACCGGCTGCATGTATGTCGAGCAGCGCTTCGCCACCGAGCGGGCCTACCCGACGCTGGAGAGTTGGCGGACGATGCTGATGCGTGCCGCGCTCGATTGCGATGGGAACGGGTTCCTGATCTGGTACCTGCCCGTGCTCGACGGCGCGGGCTACTGGGGCATCGGGTGGGTATCCGCTCTCATAGCCGAGTACGAGGACTTCTTCACCGACTTCAATCGGCGCGATGAGCTCGTTGCGGCCACTCCGGCGCTTGACGATACCCGGCTTGCGGTGCTCGTGAAGGGCTCCGAGCGGCTCATCATCGTGATGAACCCGAGTGCCTCAGCGCAGCGGGTGGAGTTGAAGCTCCGCAGCCTCCCGCGTGCGCCCAAGCTTGTGGAGTACGAGACGGGCGTCTCGCACAACCCGCTTCAGCCCATCGCGCTGGAGTTGGCGCCGGGAGATATCAGGGTATTGCACCTGACGTCGGGGTAGTCGAGCCCCCTGTTCGACGCCGGTACTGCAATACGACGCCCCGTCTGAGTGTACAGACGGGGCGTTGTGTTTGAGGAGATGACGTGCGCCCTGATTGGCCCTTGGCGACCGCCGGTGGGGCTACTTGACCGGCTTGAGCAGCGACCCCTCTGACGGCGCGAGCAGCGGCGGGATGCCGCGGATATCCACGTAGTGGTCTTCCATGGCTATCTGAGAGGGCCTCTCGAGTCGGAGCGTCCAGACCTGCCCCTGTGCCCCCGGTGGCAGGCTCACCTCGAACTGGTGGGTCTGCGCCATGTTGTCCACCTGCTCGAACACCGTGCCGGCGGGGTCGATCAGCGTTGCCTTGACGCCCTCGCCCGTGCCCTCGCCGAACACGCGGACGCCGAAGTCGGCCGTCTTCTCGGGCACCCAGATGTAGTAGTCGCCCGGAGAGAGGTAAAGCCGGATCGCCTGCCCGGCAGAGGTGAGCAGCATCGGGTGGGAGCTATCGGCAACCTGGCCCCAGTTGGCGCCGGCATCGATCCGTATGCGGTAGGTCCCGGTCGTCGAAGCTGCAAAGCTCATCGGCGTATCGGCAAATGCCTCTCCCGATGTGTCGAGAACGGCCTCGTCCGTGGGCGATGTCACCCTCACGGTCACGGGGCTGCCGGCGTACTTGCCGACCTGACCGTGACGCACGGTGAACTCGACCGTGTCGCCCTTCGTTGCGTAGGCGATGAGATCGGCGGCATTGCGGAAGCGCGCAAGCCTGATGGCCCCGGTATCGGTGGGCGGGAGGTCGGCAACCGGATGGAACTCCATTCCGGAGATGTCGACGTGTGGAATCTGCTTGAGGGCAATCTGTGGCATCCAGCTCGCGAGCACGTCATGGGTGAGCGCTATGGTCTCGCGGCCGCCATCGTGGACGACGATCAGCTCACCGGAGATGCCGCCGAGCGGCACCCCGCCGCCGCCGTCGACATACTGCATCGGGGCGCGGTCGAGGCGGTCTCGGACTATGACGTTGCTGAAGGCCACATTCCCGACGGGGTCTGCGGCACCACTACGGCTCATGAACATGATCGGTGCCTGTAACGGGCTGTCGGCCGCGGCGTTCTCGATGACGCAGTCTTTGACGGTGATCGCGCAGCCGTGCGTCGGGTTGTCGCTGATGAGGAACCCCGCCGATGCACTGCGGCGCACCACGCATCGGTCAAAGACCATCGTTCCCGTGACCGCGGCATCCCCGCGGTTGCCGGTGATGAAGCCGAACCCTCCGGCGCCGTCCTCGATTGATGTGCAGTTCTCCAGGCGCACCGATATGGGTCTCGAGGTCGCGTCCATTGGCCGCAGGTAGAGCACGAAGCCGTTGCTGTGGTTGCCTCGCGTGGTGCAGTTGCGCATCACGCAGTTGAANNTTAGGCTCGAAGTCGATCCCTGCCTGGGGAGCCGTGCCGGCGGTGTACTGCATCACGGTGTTCTCGATCAGCAGGTTCTCGGCGTTGATCACGCTGATGCCCTGGCGGTAGTTCCTGTCGCAGATGACATCCTTGATGTGCACATCAGCATTGGGGATAGAGTCTCTGGCCGTCCCCAGGTAGATGCCGTCGCCCCCGCTCTCGGCAAGCGTGAGGCCGAGCACCTTCACGTTCCTGCAGCTCTTGAGGCTGAGTACGTGTCGCCATTCCGCCTTCTCATAGGCATCAGAGTCGTAGTCGTCTCGGCGCATCCGCAGCGTCGCGCCATAGCCCGAGAGCGTGATGCTCTCTTTGAGGTCGGCCCTGAACAGCGCGTCGGTCTTGCCCTTGAAAGAGCCGGCCTTGGCGAGCACCTCGACGCCTTCCTCGAAGACGATCTCCTGGTTGCTGTGGAGTGTGATCGGGTCGACGATCCAGGGGCTGCCGACGTTGTCGACGATCAACCTGGGAACTCCCGAGTCGATGGCGGCCTGCAGGCATGCCGTTGCCTCGGCGGGATCATAGCCCCACCAGGAGGCTCTGGCCTCGCGGAGCTGGCCGGCCGCCACGGCATCTATCGCCTGCTGGTTGATCGCGGCGGCGCAGAACGATGCCGACAGTGCCAGCGTCAAGGTCAACAGAACGATGGGTGCACACGTCCGCATGATCAGGTCCTCCAGAGCAGTGTTGGTCGATAGTTGTGTGCTTCACTGACGAACCCGTGCGCCCGTCCAGTCCGCCAGCAGGCGTTCGGATATGTTCACCGTCTCGCTGCGGCCGTCGCGGTAGATGGTCAGCGACCCTGTTATGTCGGCGAGCGGAAGACCGCCGGCGCGGTCCAGATAGGCGATCGGCGGTCGCTCACGGGTGTCGCGGATCGTGCAGTGCTCGAAGTCGACACCGCCGATTTCGTGCTGCGAGTCGGGCTTGTTCTGGAAGTTGATCTGCCCGTCCTGCGGCCAGTTTGGCGCATTGCCGTCGATCGCGCAGTGCCGGAAGATGACGCGGCAGGCGGTGTCGGGCTTGTCGGTGATGCGAACGCCGGAGCGGGTGTTGCCGACGAACGTGCACCGGTCGAACTCGACGCTCCCCGACGGCGCGGACTGCGGGCGGTTGAGTGTGAAGAGGTGCATCCCGTTTGCCCTGCTGCTGTACGAGCGGCAGTTCTCGAGACGTATAGACACCGGCTCGGAGCGCTGCGTCAGCCGCGGCAGGTAGAAGGCAAAGCCGTTGCCGGCGTTGCCGACGCTCACGCAGTTGCGGACCAGGCAGTTGACCAGTCGCTCGGTGGCGCGATTGGGCTCGAAGTCGATCCCGGCCTGGGGCGAGACCCCGCGGGTGTCGCGGAACAGGCAGTCCTCAATGAGCAGGTTCTCGGCGTTGACCACACTGATGCCCTGGCGGTAGTTGCGGGTGCACGTGACGCCGCTGATGCGGACGTCGACGCACGGCTTCTCGCCCTCGCTCGAACCGAGATAGATGCCGTCGCCGCCGCTCTCGGCAAGCGTGAGCCCGGAGATGCTCACATTCGAACAGCCTCGGAAGCTCAAGACCATCCGCCACTCGCCGCGTTCGTAGCCGGAGCGCGTGTAGTCATCGCGCCGCATGCGCAATGTGGCCCCCGGCCCCTCGAGCGTGATATTCTCGGCATCATAGGCGCTGAACAGGCAGTCGGCCTTTCCGCGGAAGGACCCCCTGCGGGCGACGACTTCCACGCCGCGCTCAAAGACAATCACCTGGTTGCTTCGCAGCGTGATCGGGTCGACATTCCACGGAGTCCGGACGTCGTCGACGATCAGTCGTGGCACTCCCGAGGAGATGGCCGCCTGCAGGCAGGCGGTTGCGTCCCGGCTGTCATACCCCCACCATGATGCCTTCGCCTCGGTCAATTTGCCGGAGGCCACATCGGCAATCGCGGCTGTGTTCCGCGTTGTGGTTGCGTTGGACGCGGGGCATGCGGGTAGGAGCGCGACCGCCGCAACACCCCATAGTAGAAGCCACCTGTACACTCCGAGACCTCCCCGGCCTATGCCCTTGGCTGCCATTGCAGGATGAGCACCCCGCGCGGAGGCAGCATCAAGGGCTCCGAGAGCCCCTCGAGGCTCTCGGTGCGTATTTCGCTCCGTTCCACGTTACGGTAGTCGTCGCGAGCCCGGGCAATTGGCAGCGCGATGATTCGCGCCTCCACGTTACCCGTCTGCATGCCAGGGTCAAACGCGAGCGGCTGTTGCTGATCAGTCAGGTTGACGGCAAGGAGCGCGTAACGGGTCGGGTCTGCGATCCTGGTCACCACGAGGCAGCTGACATGCTCACGTGCGCCCGAAGATGCCGTCCAGGCCAACGGTTGCGCCCCGACGAACGCCTCGCTGAGCGCCTTGAGCGTCCAGTAGGCGCCGGTGCGCCAGAGCACTCCATCTCGGTTCAGCACGAGTCCGAAGCCCCCGCCCGCGGCTTTGAAGAACGCGGCGCCCATGGCATTGGGCGTCTGCGCGAGTTGCGCGAAGACATTGGCCACCGTGGTTGCGCCGGTCTGCATGAAGTTCATCCCGTGGCCGGCGGCGGTCGCGTTGTACTCGGTCAGGTAGACCGGTCGCCCGTAGGCGGCCTGGAGTTCCCGAATCACCTCATCGTGCCGGTAGGTGTGCCCGTAGTGGTGATATGTCAGCGCATCCAGGCTCTCTGCCTCAATACCCTTGATCCCCTGGTCGCCCTTGATGAAGTAGTCAAGGTAGTAGAATGCTTCGGCCGTGGCCCTCTGATTGTGGGCCCATGCACACGAGGGCCCCGTCAGGAGTATGTCGCCCTCGNNCCTCGGGGTCGCCGGCTCTCAGGCCATCTCTGACCGCGAGAAAGACCTGCTGGAGCAGCCCCTGATCCGTCGGCACCAGGCCGCCCTGCTCCCGACGCTGTTTCGACCCCATCGCGTAAACGAACATCCGCCAACGCGTCTCGTTCTGGATGATCTCGCCACCGTTATCGGGCTCGTTGCCGACCTCGATGGAGCGGATTGTCTTCCGCAGCACCTGCCTGCTCTGGATGTGCTCGACGAGGAGCTGGACATACAGCCTTACCCGCGCCCTGAATGCCTCGAAGCGCTGGATGTTACCGATGCAGTTCTTGTCGATGCCCGCCCAGGTGATGAACTCGTCGTACTCGGCGGGAGCACCCGTCTCCATGTTGACCAGTTGCCGCCCATAGCCGTCATGCCAGCGGAAGGGGCCCAGCCAGACCGGGAAGCTGGGCAGACAGAGCATCACATGGACATCATCGCCCAACTCCGCGAGCCACCCGATGTATTGGTCAAAGCCAGCCCAGTGTGGGCTGTCGGCGGCGAGTTGGCTCCTGAGCCATGCGTCCCAGGGGCCATCCGTGTCTGGATTGTGTGGAGGCATGGCGATGCTGTGCAGGCAGCACTCCGGGGCGGGGCTCCACTGTCGGATGAGGCCGATGTTGAGGTCTTTCAGCGCCTCGTAGACACCGTTGGTGCCCGGCCCGCTGACGGCCGAGAACTCGATGCTCCGTTGGTCTGTGTGGACGGGCAGGTTGACGCCGATCATCTCGCGGCTGACTGGACCGACGCCTTCAACGGGCGTGTCCGGATGCACCGTGATTGTGACGAGGTCGGTATCGGCCGTCGCCGCAGATACGACCGTGAGCATGAGCAGGGTACAATACATGCGGGCGAGTGCTCGCATCGCTTCCCCCAGTCCACGTGGCGGTGTCGAGGCTCTCACAGCCCCGCGATGTTGTTCTCCTCGAACAGCTCCGGCACCTCGCCGGCCGGGTCGATCACGACCTGCCAGCCGGCCACGTCGGCCCGGGGGGCGTTGAGCAGAAACTCCAGCCGCTTGGGTTCGAGACCGGTCGGCGCGGCGAGGGGGCCAATGCGCTGCTCAGCCCGCACCGTGCCCTGCGCATCCATCAGAGCGATGGTGAACCCAGGCGCATCGCCGCCGCCGATGTTATGGACGATGCCCGTGACCGTCTGGTTCTCCACCCTGATCTCGCGCGCGGCGATTGCCAGGTCGGGTCGCAGGCGAATGTCGTCGAGGCTCTCGATCTGCCTGAACTCGATGACCGTCACGGCCTCCGGGGGCAGGGAGATGTTCACCGGTGTGGCGCGGGCGATCTGGAGCTGCTGGGTGCGGATGGCGGCGTCCATCTCATCATCACCGTCCGCATCAGGCCCAATGGTCATCTCGTAACGTCCGTGGTCGAGTGTCCAGAGGCGTACGCGGCCTGACACGGGTTCGTCTCGGAAGTTGTAGACCAGCGCCTTGAATGAGTCGGGCCGCGCGCGCAACACGAGCGCCGCGTAGTGAGTGCCCAGGCCTTCCCAGCTCACGGCATGCGTATGGTTGTACTTGTTGCGTGTCGCATAGCCACCCGTGTAGCAGACGGCGGCATTCGTGATCGTGGAGAGGAACACGCGGTCGGTGAATGGCTCCGACGTCGTGTACATGGGCATGAACCGCTGGAGTTCGGCGATATCGGCCTTGAGCGCCTCACACAACGCGGCCCTGTCGCCCAGAGCGACGCCGGCCGTCACCGGATTGCTGCTGAGTATGCCGTCACGCTTCTGCAGGCCCTCCAGCGCGCCGCGGTGCCACAGCTCGGGGACGTTGCGCGGGGAGGGCCACACGGCTTTGTCCTCCCTGAAGCCATGCATATACGGCTCGATGAAGCGGACATCGCCGGTGATGAAGTAGAGGAACACGTGCGCGCAGGCCTGTCCGCCGTAGCCGCCGTAGAGCGGCCGTTCGCTGTTTTCGGTGACCTGCTCGGTCTTCACATCCACGCTGGTCGCGTACTTGCCCGGCTCCATGTGCTCCAGCCAGCCGTCGGCCCATTCCGAGATGTACTCGACCACCCGTGGCGATCCGTTGTACCAGGCCACTTCCAGGCACGGATGCCACATCAGCGGGTGGGCATGGCCGTCGACGCCGAGTTCGCGGTCAATCCGCAAGTCCTGGGCGCCGCAGTCCTGATTCTTGAAGTGCCGGTGCCCGCGCTCGGTGACCACGGTCAGTGCCGGCATCGACTTCGCTGCCTGTCGGCACCGCTCGAAGTAGATGGGATCTCCATATCGCCACCACAGCATCAGCGCTTCGTGATTGACACCCTCTTCGTAGGCATGAAGAGGGTCCATTGTGCGGCGATTCAGCCCGGCCTCGAGGTTCTGGACCTCCGCAAGCTCGGCCAGCGCGCCGGCGGCCTCGATCACCCGCGCGCCCAGTCCATCGCTCTCGAACATCGGGAAGTCGGCGAAGTTCTGGTACATGTCGGTATCGTCACCGACCTCGCCGCCGAACTCACCAGTGGGCACCAGGCGATTGTCCAGCCACCACTCGACCACGCTCCTGGAGGTCAGCCACGCCTGCCGGGCGAGCACGGCCCACTCCGGGGCGCCGGGAACCTCATCAACCGTCGGCTGGAAGTCGCTCAGCCCGCGATGGGCGCGCCACACCCAGTCGTCGTAGCAGTGCACGAGCGGGTCATCGGGACCCAGGACCTTGCAGTGGGTGAGTGTCTCGTGGAGGTCATTGACGCCGGGGCCCCAGTGGTTGTCGCGGTAGAACGCCTCGACGTCCTTGCCTTTGCCGAGCGTGGTCCACTGGCGGGCCTCACTGAGCTGGCAGAACAGCCCGCGCATGATGAGTGTGCGGAACGCGAGCGCCTCCGGGAGTGCCTGCGCGCGTGGGATTTGCAGGGGGTAGATAGACACCTCGTCGAGCGTAACCGGCGCCCCGGCGCTCAGAGACAGCCACAACCGGGCGCCTGCCGGCACAACCTGGTCGGGGAAGTCTATCTCGGCGACCAGCTCGCCCGGCCCGCTGGCGGTGAAGTCAACACCCATCAGCTCCTGGCGCGGGTTGAGGGGGTCCTGTACGCTGACAGTCAGCGGGCAGCCTGTGGGGATTGTGCCCGACTGGATGCTCACGCGAAGGCCATCAATCGACATCTCCGCGGCAAGTGGCACGGTGACCAGATGCACGACCCGCCCGCTTGCCATGGTAAGCGGCTGAGCGGGCCCCTCGTGGAGGGAATGCACTGCCCGGTCGTCCGGGACGAAGCGCCTCTGGATGAACGGCGCCAGGTCCGCCGCCTCGGACGCTCCGGCGACGCGGAGCGCCGGTCCGACCTGGCTCGTCGAAGGCTCACTGACGCGCAGGAACGACACGTCGGCGATGCGGCCGTCGCGCATCTCGAAGAAGCTGAAGCGGCTCGAGCGCACTCGCTCCGGGAATACCGCCCTGCCCGTCTGCGCCTGGCCTTTGAACTCCCAGAGGAGCGGCGCCGTGCCGGGGTCGTCGTAGGCGTCGGCGCCCGTGTAGAGCTNNCTGCGCCCCGCCCCGGAGCTGCACGGCATCGACGCCGTCGGCGTCGGCCAGAGTGACGTGCAGACCGTCGTTGTTGCGGTAGGCGTAGCCAACGCCGGCGCCGGCCCCGCGCATCCCGTACTCCCAGACGTCCATGTTCCAGTTGTAGCTATCCAGGCGGCCGTCGACGGGAGCGGTGACGAAGCCGCGCAACGCCCGGCAGTCTGCTACCGGCACCTTCTCGACGCGCAGCGGCTTGCCCGGCTCGAGAGAGATCGCCGGGCCCTCGGCGTCGAGATTGGCATCTTCCACGACCCGGAGGTCACGGATGAAGACTCCCCCAGCCGGTAAGCCGTCATGGGTGCCGATGAGAATGGACGCCCGTCCCGTCTCACCGGTCGGGAAGCGCATCTGCAGAAGCTGGTACTCCTCCGACGGGCGTGATGTGACCGTGTAAGGCGTGCTGGGTTCGCCCTCCTGCATCGAGACCCTCGCCCGGAGGTAGACAGCTCCGGTTCCGCGCACGAGTGCCTCGAGTCGGTAGACGGATTCCGCCGCCAGGCTGACGCCCTGCTGGGCAACTGCATAGGCCGCCGGTGTCACGAACCGGATCACCTTCGCGCCGCCGTCGTCGACCGAAGAGAAGCGCGCAGCGTCGGTCTCTCCGAAGCCCCAGCCTGCGGGGTTGCCGTCCCGCAGTTCCGACATGTCCGCGTTGCCCAGGGCGTTGATACGCTCGACGTAGGCGTGCCCGAAGTCCATCACGCCGCCGTAGGACTTGGCGGGTGGCCAAGTGGCCAGCGACACTGTATCACCCGCGTGGTCCTCGCGGCCGATCTTGATTGGCAGCATGCGGGCGGGTGCGGGAACCGCCATGGCCAGCATAGCCCAGGGAATGGCGATCTCCGCGACCCACTCGGCATCCCCGATGGATGACGCCGCCGACCAGTCCGGTGCGGGCGGCGCCGCGCGGGTGTCGAGGCTCAGGCAGAGGTACTGGGTGACCCCGGCCGCATTGACGATGAACTGATGCACGCGGCCGTCGGAACCCTTGATGAACACCTCGATGCAGTCGTCCTTCCAGACCTCATTGCTGCCGGGGGTGGCCGCGGCCCTGATCCTGGCCCGGTGGGGCTCCGCGCAGGTCACTGCCACGTAGAGCGCCGTGTCATCGAGGCAGAGACGGGCCTGGATCTGCTTGCGCGGGTCGATAGTCGAGTTCGGCTGTGTGAAGCCGTCCACGAGCCTGGCCGTTTGCCAGCAGGCATCATTGGTTCTGCCGTCGATGACGGGAACTGTGTCAGTGCGGCGGATGATGACCTCGCGGGTCGCCTGCGCCAGACTGCCGGACATGCAGAGCAGGAGTACGCACGCAACACAGGTGAATGTGCAGGCGGGGCGGGCCATGTCGCGACCTCCGCGGCNNCGGGAGTTGGGTGAGACGCCGGACAAGCTACAGGTTCATCCCAGATGGGGCTGACACCTACCGGTCGGGCAGGTTCCACCCGGACGGCCACCGAATACGGCATGTGATCGAGCGCCGCCCTGAACTGTGCTCTGCGCGGGGCTGAGACCGAAGGACCGACTGCACGGCTCTGGTCACTCAGGCTGTTGCCGGTGGGCCGGCCCGCGTGACGAACTCATTCTGCTGCACCGGGAGGAACAGCCATGCGTGCACGACGCAACGCCGCGATCGCTCTGCTTATGCTGATGACCGCACTCCGGGCCCTGGCTGACGACGGCCCTGTGATTCACTACATTCTCGATGAGGGTGAAGGGAGTGTCGTCCGCGATCACAGCGGGAACGGGTTCGACGCGACCGTCGCCGGCCCTGTCGAATGGGTCGATGAGGGTGCCCGGAAGGTGCTGCGCTTCGGCGGAGATACGCATCTGGATGTCGGCACGCAGGCGAACGCACTCATGGGGGCGCAGGGCACGCTCGAGACCTGGGCGCTGCCGGAGGAGATACGCGGCGGGTTGATCTCCTGGCATACCGGCAGCTACTGGAGCGATGAGCGCCTCGTGCTCTCCTACATGACATACCAGGACAGCCGCGTGCTCGGAGTCCTGGCTGACGGCGTTGACTCCAACCTGAGTCTGCGCGAGGTCGTCGAGCGAGGTAAGTGGTGCCATCTGGCTCTGACCTTCGATGGCAACGTGCTGCGCCTGTTCATCAACGGCGAGGAGCGCGCTGCCGCCGTGCAGACGGTGTCACCCAATCTCGAGGGCGTCCCCCTGCGCATCGGCCTGAGCGACGGCCTGGGGCATGCCCGCTTTCTGGGGCGGATGGCCGAGGCGCGCATCTACAATCGGGCGCTGAGC
>DPJP01000015.1:9654-32377 GCA_003542955.1 Armatimonadota bacterium | reverse complement strand
CTGATTGCGCGCTACCGCGAGGGGGTCCAGCAACTCGGGATAGCGCTGCCTTCGGTCGTCTCACTGGCAGCGCGCTTTGACGCCAGACAGGCTGAACTGACAGCCACCTGTGGTACCGCTGGTGTCAAGGAGTTCCCCGCGCGCGGACGGGTGCGGTGCGTGCTGCAGGACGCGCAGGGCAATCTCATTGCCGAGAAGACCGCGCCGGTGCGCGACGAGGGGGATGCCGTTGAGGTCAGCTTCCCGACGCGAGACCTGGCTGCAGGCCTGTACAAGGTCTCGGCCGTCGCGGAGAGCCCTGACAACGGCGAAGCGGTCAGTGAGACCGCTCTCATACAGTGGTACCTCCCGGAGGTCGCCCAGGTTGCCGGTGCCCCACCGGGCAGGAAGGTCCTCAACAACCTGGTCACCCAGCTCGTCTGGCTGGAGAACCTCCAGGCCGGGGAGGACCGCAATGTGGTGTTCGTCAACCCTCGCGACGGCTGGGTATTCGTGTCCGCGACGGCGCAGGTCGGGGCGGGAGCCTCGGTGAGCATTCGACTCGACGGCGCGGAGGATGAGCCGGTCATCGCTCATCAGCCCGGCGCCGGCTCGACGCAGGAGACCATGCGCCTGCTCGACGCCGGCGAGCACACCCTCCGCGTCCGTGCGCAGGCGGGCGCCGACGGGCAACTGCCCACCGTCAGTCGCCTTGTCGTTCGCGCTATCCCTGCCATCATGTACTGCGGCTGGCCGGGCAGTGCCCACGCCGGCTATGGCGAGTATGGCTTCGACTTTCTCGAGCATGACGTCCTGCCGAATATGAATACCTTTGTCGGCGGCGCCAGCCCGGCGTTCGACACTCAGCGCGCCGAGTGGGTCAAGCGCGGCGGCAAGTGCATGCTGGAGCAGAACCTGCCCACCGTCTTTCGGGCGACCCGCAATGATATCCCGAACCCGCTGACCGGCGACTACGCCTACGATTACTGGACGACAAGCGACGGCTTCACTCGGCCGAACATGAGCGGCGTCGTGGCGGATGAGTTTTCCGGCGGCGATCACCCCGACTTCCACGGCTATATGGATGCCGTCAAGCGTATTGCCGCCAATCCTGATCTCGATGGCAAGGCCGTCCACATGTGGTGTGCCAGCACGATGTACGTGCCCTCTCTGGGGCTCGACTTCGTCCGCACGGTGATCGACTCAGGCTACAAGATCGCGACCGAGGTGTACCTGTCCGAGCCGCCGACGGTCGATGGCGCCGACCAACTGCTGAAGAGCCGCATCAGCGACGAAATGAGCCGCTGGCAGCAGGCCATCCCCGGCTTCCCGCGCCACGCCATATTCGTCCTGGGTGTGCTCTCGGCACCGCCTGAAACGTGCAATCTGAACCCGCAGGTGGACTACAAGGTCTTCCTCGACATGCAGTTCCAGCACCTGGCCACCTCCCCTGAGTGCCCCGGCCTGTGGGGCGTGATGATCTACAAAGCCACCTATGCAGAGGAGGAAGCGCTCCGGTGGTCGGGCAGGCTCTTCCGGCACTACTGCATCGAGGGCAACACGAACCTGCTGTCCGAGCAATACGGCTTCACCTATGGACTGCAACACATCCGCAACGCGGACTTCACCCAGGGGCAGGAAGGGTGGCAGTTTGAGCCCGCTGAGCCCGGCAGCATCTCCACAGGCCACATGCGCGGACTCCACGACCTGTTCGGGCGCTACGGCGGCGCCGCCGAGGGCAATGACTTTCTCCTGATGAAGCGCTGCGCAGGCGGGCCCAACCACGTGTCACAGGATATCGTCGGGCTCACGCCGGGACGGCTCTACTCGATGAAGATGTTCGTCGCCGACCACGCGGACCTCATGGGCGCGGTTTCAGAGCAGAAGCGACTGGCCCTGTCGGTCAGCATCGTAGACGCCGAGGTGATTGGGGAGAAGTCGTTTGTCTCGGACATCCGCAGCATCAAGCCGGTGGCCCAGTATGCAGGGAAGACGGGGCCGTGGATGAACCACCACCGCCTCGTCTTCCGCGCCAAGGCCCCGACGGCGCGCCTGACGATCTCCGACTGGGCCGATGGCACGACGCCGGGTGGCCCAGTGGGGCAGGAGATACTGTGCAACTTCATCGAGGTACAGCCCTATCTGGAGGACTGATCGGGAATGCCATGCAGAACAGAGCTGTTCCTAGATGACGAACTCATCGAGATGACCGCGAGCGTCTCGCGGGCGATCCATCAGCCGACCAAGCACCGGCTGAACCCGGTGCTGCGGCCCGATCAGTGGTGGGAGGGCGACTGCGTTCTGCCGCTCGCTCAACTCTACGACGCGGAGGAGAAGCTGTTCAAGTGCTGGTATCGCACCGGTCCACTGCGCAGCCCGGAGAAGATCGACGGGCACTCAAGCTACACCGGCTATGCCGTCTCCGAGGACGGTGTGCACTGGGAGAAGCCGCACCTGGGCGTGTTCGAGCTGGCCGGGCGGCGAGATCACAACGTGGTGCTGGTCAGCGATGGCCTCAACCCGAAGCCACGTTATCAGAGCCAGGGCAAGAAGGCCTTCATCCGCTCCGTCGTCCGTCACCCCAATCCGCGTGATGAGAGCGAGAAGTATGTGTGCATGTTCTTCGAGATGAGCGTCCTCGGCGCGTACCTGGGCTACTCGCCCGACGGCATCCACTGGCGGCGGGAGCCGAAACCGTTCTGGCGCACGCTGGTGGATGTCGCGGGGTGGGGCGATGACGCGCTGATGGGGCTGATCTACGACACGCTCAAGGAGCGGTGGGTGGTCTACCGGCGCGTCAACCCGCAGGAGAGCGAACGGCTGGTTGCCGATGACACTGACGAACACTGGCCGGCGCCGGATCGGGCCATGCGGGTGATGGGGTATGCCGACAGCGCGGACCTGAAGCACTGGGAGAACCAGCAGATCATCATGATCCCGGATGCCGACGATCCGGCCGACATCGAATTCTACGGCCTGACCTGCCACAACTACGCCGATGTCTATGTGGGCTACCTCTGGGTCTACCACATGGCGCCGGAGGCGGAGAACATCGACGTGCAGCTCGTCACCAGTCGCGACGGGACGAACTTCACGCGCTGCTGCCGCCGCGAGGTCTTCATTCCCTCCGGTCCGCACAACTACTACGATCACATGATCGTGGTTGGCGAGCAGGCGGAGCCGATCATCGTCAACGACCAGGTCTACCTGCTCTACGAGGCCTGCAACAACAAGCACACCCGTGCCGACTCGGAGCGGCCCGATACCGTGGTGACCGGGGCACTGTGCACTTTCACCCGCGACCGCTTCGTCAGCCTGCAGACCGGGCCGCCACAGCCGTGTCGCGTCGTGACCAAACCGTTCGTCATCGAACACCCGAAGCTGTTCCTCAACGCCGCAACGTGGGGGAGTGGCGCGATACAGGTGGAAGTGCTGGAGCGGAATTGGTTGCCCATCGAGGGGTACACGGCGGCGGAGGCCAACACTATCACTGGCAATGCACTCAATCACCCCGTGTACTGGGCGGGTGGAAGAGACCTCAGCTCGTTGGTCGGCCGGGAGGTGCGCCTGAAGCTCAACATGGCCGACGCCCGCCTGCATGCGATCTACCTCGATACCGAGGATCGACCGCTCAAGGAGCTTGCGCCGCTGACGGCGACCGCAACCGGATATGCTGAACTGCCGGCCAATGTCTGACAACCGGCCAGGACTGGGCCGGGCTGGAGGGGATGACCGATGCGTCGAATGCCGACCGTCTGCAGTATCGTGATGCTGTATGCGCTCGCGTGTACGCTTACCCTTGCCGATGGGGCACCGCGGAAGAAGCTCATCGCCGTGGGCTGGGATATGGCCAACCCGGAGCGGTTCCTCAAGAACATGGAGCAGATGGAGACGCGTCCCTTCCAGGGAGTGGTGCTGCGGTTCGCAGGGCCGGGAAACAAGCCTGCCTTCTGGTACACGTTCAGTCGCGAGCCNNACCCCGCCGAAGTCAATCAGGTGCTGGAGGACCTCAAGCAGTGCAAGCCGGAGAGCCTCCTGGACAACTTCCTGCTGGTCAACGCCAATCCCGGCGACGTCGACTGGTTTGATGACGAGGGCTTCGCGGTGATTGTCGACCACTGGCGGGCTGCCGCGCGGGGGGCGAAGCAGGGGGGCTGCAAGGGCATCCTGTTCGACCCGGAGGCCTATCGCGAACCCTACGCGCAGTTCCGCTACTCGGCTCAGCCGCAGTTCGGGGAACACAGCTTCGAGGAGTATTGCCAGAAGGCCCGACAGCGTGGGCGCGAGATGATGACCGCCGTCACTGAGGAGTACCCGGACATCACCATCTTCAGCTTCTTCATGCTCTCCGCCACACGCCTTGTAGCCGAACGAGAGAACCCGCAGGCTGCTCTCGCCGGCGACGGCTACGGGCTCCTCCCGCCGTTCATCGACGGCTGGCTGGATGTGCTCCCGCCGGAGGTGACGCTCATCGACGGGTGCGAATCGGCCTACCGCTACAACACCGAGGTCCAGTACCTCGATGCCGCAAACGCCATCAAGGGCGTCTGTCAGCGGCTCGTTTCGCCGGAGAACCGCTACAAGTACCGCGCGCAGGTGCAGGTCAGCTTCGGCATGTACCTGGATGCCTATGTCAACCCGCCCGACTCGAACTGGTACATCGACCCGGGGGAAGACTCGATTGCCGAGCGGCTGCGGAAGAACACCGAGATCGCCCTGCGCGTGTGTGACGAATACGTGTGGGTCTACGGTGAGAAGGCGCAGTGGTGGCCCTCGCCGATAAAGCATGAGCGTGGCACCTGGCCGGAGGCGCTGCCTGGCATCGAGGATGCGCTGCTCGCTGCCGGCGATCCGGTTCGGCTGGCGCTGAAGAAGCTCGAGCAGGCGGGGCCCGACGCGGCCAACATGATCGTCAATGGTGACTTCTCTCAGCCCAACGCCGCGACTCCCGACGGCGCCGTGGTGGTGGGCGGCGAGCCGGGGGGCCCGCCGGGCTGGGGCTTCTGGCAGTCGAGCTCCTCGCACGGCACCCGCGCGTGGGATCGGGAGGTTGGGGCCGATACCCCGGGCTCCGCGTCGATGGCCGGAGTGTCGTGGGGCTGCTTCACGCAGGGCTTTCCCGCTCAACCGGGAGAGCGCTACGTGGTAGTGGCCAGGTGCAAGAACCAGGGCAAACAGGGCTGGCCGACCATCAGGGTGCGCTGGCAGACGGCCGAGGGCAAGTGGTATGCCGAGCACCTCGACAGAGTACTCGACCCGCGCGGGCCGGATGACGGCTGGCGGGAGATCGTCGGTATGGCCACGGTGCCCGAGGGCGCCGGGAAGCTGTTCATCCTGCTGCAGTCGGGCGGGCAGGTCTCGGCTGAGGACATCTGCTGGTTCGACGATGTGAGGGTGGTGAAGGTGGAGTGAGACCGTACGCTGATGGCCACCAGCGGTGGCCGCCACTGTATCGTAGCGCATTCCCGCGCGATTGGGTTGACGCTGCCTTGCTCCAATTGTAGACTAACTAACCTATCAATTCGATGCGCATCAATGGGGTGCGGACCGGTGAGTGACCGAGATGATTTCTCGCAGAAAGTGAAGGAAGCTCTGGCCAGGCGTGTCGGCTTCGCCTGCTCAAACCCCAGTTGCCGCCAGCTAACGGTCGGGCCGGAGGAGGGGGGTGAGGGGGCCTTCAGCGTGGGTGAGGCGGCTCATATCACCGGGGCGGCGCCGGGAGGGCCACGATACGACCCCGATCTCACGCACGAGCAACGCTCGTGCATTGACAACGGCATCTGGCTCTGTGCGAAATGCGCTACACTCGTGGACAAGGACAGGGAGCACTATCCGGCGGGACGCTTGCGCGAATGGCGCGAGTGGGCCGAGAGGGGAGCGCGCCTTGCATTGGAGGGCGTGGAGGCGCCCGGTGTAGTGGACCGGCAGAACGACATGGAACTCATCCGGTTCTATGCACAGTGCTTCGACCGCGAAGCGTTCCAGCAGCCCTTCATGGGAGAGCGGTCTGTCACAGATTTCGATCGCGCCATCGAGGACACAATCACCGCCATTAACACGGGGTGCTTGCGGTCCCGCGACGGCCACGTGCTTGCTGAAGCCAAGGGCAAGGTGTACCTGACGAATCCGGACTGGCGCGACAAGATGGATACGGTTGTCGACATACTGAGAGCCATCCGATCTCGGTATGCGGAGGCCATCAAGAGCAAGGAGGTCTACGTCGCTTCGCCCCAACCAGACGGCCAGCAGGCTGACTGGATCCAACCCGAACTGGGGGCCTGGATGGACGCGACGCGCGCGCAGGCTCTACGCCTCTTCGGGGAGCTCTGCGAGGCTGTGAATGTCCCAGCGCCGGTGTTTCCCCGTCCGCATTGGCCCTTCTGACGCGCGGCCTCGCTGCCTGGGGAAACGTGATCCGCAGACGGCACCATCCGGCAGTCGGCAGTGGGGACATCTGCTGGTTCGACGACGTGAGGGTGGTGAAGGTGGAGTAGGCGCCCGTGAGTGTGGTAGAATAGGACTGAGTTAGGCGAGCGCGACAGCGGCGTCTACGCGACCGTCGTGGAGGCCGGGCTCATGCAGTGACGCAAGGAGGCAGGCGGCATGGCTGGAGAAACGGCAGCAGACAGGATGACGGCAACCGTGCACGGAACGCTCGAACCGGATGGAACGATCCGTCTCGACAGCGATCCCGGGCTGCCTGCGGGGAGGGTCACGGTTATAGTGTCCGTCGTCGAGGCGACCGGTGAAGACGACGGCAGGCGAGAGACGCTCCCGGAGCTGTTGGACAGGCTCGTGGCAATGGCTGCGGAGCGGGGTGACCGCAGGACCGTGGCGGAAATCGACGCTGAGATCAACCGATTTCGCGATGAGTCCGAGGAACGCATGGTAGAGATACTCGCCCTCCGGAACGCGCCTCGAGATGGGAAGGCTTCGCCCTGATGACGGTCTATCTGGACACCAATATCGTCATCTACGTTGTGGAGCAGTCTCTGGGGCTGGGGAGTGCGGCACTGGCAGCAGTGCACCGCTACTACCGCGAGGGACATGCAGTTGCGGTGAGTGATCTTGTCCGGATGGAATGCATGGTGGGACCGTTGATGAACGGAGACGGTGACGCCTTGCGCGCGTACCGCGCTTTGTTCGGGTGCGAGGCTGTCAGTGTGCTCTCTTGCCCATCGCGCGTTTTCGACAGAGCGGCCGTAATCCGGGCTGACCACGGACTACGGCCGGTTGACGCACTACATCTCGCCACTGCCATTGAGGGTGGATGTGAGCGATTCCTGACCAATGATGTCAGGCTCACCTGTGTCAGCGACATCGAGGTCGAGCTGCTGGAGCCGTGACCGCAGCGTCACGGTGCGCCATCCCCCTGTCCCGGGTCTCTACCCATGAACTCCTCGATCGCCTCGCCCAGAGCCGCCATCACGGCCGCGAGCTGCTCCTTCCCGTACTCCTCACTGGCATTGCGCGGGTCAAGCGCCGCGAAGCTGTGCCAGATTTCACGCTGCTCCGGCAGGTAGCCCTCATTCTCCGTAGTGTATGGATAGCCGAGGTAGGCCGGCGGAATGGTGTCGGGGTCCTCCGGCAGCCGCTCCATCTGCACGGTGCCCGGCGCGGCAACCATCGTGATTGACCCCTCCCACTTGTCCGCATGGACCCAGTGGTTCTTCAGCAGCGGCTCCGACTGCGCGCCCGCCTCGATGTACATGAATGTCATCGCGCGTGCAGGGGGGCCCAGGCGGCTGCAGCGCTCGACGTTCGCCCGGTATATCTCGATCGCGTTGCGGCATGGCTCCACATGGGGCACGTGCCCGGGCAGCAGAATGATGTTGCGGAAGCCGTAGAGGTGTATCTGCAGCAGCACGAAGGCGATCAACTGCTCGAAGGCCTCCGTCTGCTGCTGTTTGCTGAACGGCAGCGGGCGTTCCGGCATCGGACCGTCTTCTTCCGGCGGCGGACACTCGCAGCCGTAGGTACCGTCGGAGTTCTGCAGCGCAAACAACTCCGGGAATTCGCGCGGCACCTGCATCGATTCCGTGTAGCCACGGCGCCACTCCAGACGGCACTCGTGGAGCCTGAAGCGTACGTCGCCATAGTATAGGGGCGGGAAGGCCACGCCCCCGAAGGAGTGCGCGGCCTCCTCCGCGAGTGCGCTCACGGTGAGAAAGTCAGTCCCGAACGGCATGTGCAGACCGTGCCACTCGAGTGTGCCGACCGGCAGGTATGCGAGGTTGCACGCCTCACGCCTGGCAACCACCTGCGCCGGGATCATCCGCTCGAACCGCACCTCATCCATCGCTGGTTCCCCCCGGTCATTCATCAATCGACCTCGACAGCCCATCAGAGATTGATCAGCACGGCCGCGACTGTGACGATCCCGATCCCGGCCATGCCGGGGCGGCCGGGCGTCTCGCGCCACACCAGCGCGGCGAACGCCACGGTCAGGGCGACTGCGGTCGCCTCCGCGAACGGGAAGACAACGACGCCCTCATAGAAATGCAGCGCCTTCACGATCATCATTGCCGCGCCGATGTAGGCGATGCTGATCGCCCAGCCCCAGAAGACCACCCGGCGATCGAGCACGCCACGGTAGACCGGCCACAGTATTGCCATCACCACCGTTGCGGAGCAGAACGTGGTGAGCATGAAGCCGTCGAACTGCCGCGGGACATCCAGCTCCTGGAACCACTTCAGCCCCAGGAGAACACCGCCGTTGAAGACGACCATACCCGCGAAGATGAACACGCGCCGCCATGTGAGCCGTGAGTCGTCGGTGACACCCTTGTCCAGTGCCAGCATCGGCATGGCGATGAGGCAGAGGACGGCGCCGGCCCAGCGAACCGGAGTGGGTTGTTCGTGCCAGATCAGCAACGAGGCCATCATCGGCACCAACGCCGAGAGTTGGCACAGCGCTGCCATGACCGACACGCCGCGGTCGTAGAGTGTCGGCACGAAGAACAGATACGTGATGGCGAACAGCACGCCGAGCACGATGCCGCCATAGAGCACCTGCGGCGCGAGCGGCTCAGGCGCCCGCAGATACAGGATGGCATAGGCGAGGGCGGAGAAGACGTAGTTGAACGCGCCGATGGCATAGACATTGAGGCCGAGGCGCTGCACATGCCGCGCGCCAAGGCTGCTGTAGGCATACAGGAGCGGTGTGAGGAGCAGGTAGATCATGATTGGTTCGGAGTGGTCCTTTTTGCGTTGATGGTGTGCTAGTCCCCACGTCACGCACGTGTCGCCTCACCGGTGCGGACGTACCGGGGATAGGGGAGACCGGTGGCCTCTTCGCCGATCACTACAGTTCCGCTGCCTCCGGCGCGCGCTGCTCCTGCATGAACGCCTCGACCGCGTCACGGTGGGGCAGACTCGGCTGCGCGCCGAAGACCGTTGCGGCAAGGGCGCCGCAGGCATTGGCGAAGGCGCCTGCCTCGGCCGGGGTGCGCCCCTCGGCCAGCGCCACTGCAAAGCCCGCGGCGAAGGCATCGCCCGAGCCCGTTGTGTCGACGACAGTCACGCGATAGCCGGGCACATGCCATCCTCCGGCCTCAGTCCGGATGACGCAACCGCCCGCACCGAGGGTGATGACACCTATCTGCAGCCCCATGTCGCGCAGCGCGGAGGCGGCTGCCGCGGCGGATGCGACATCGGTGATCTGCACGCCTGTGATGCGCGCGGCCTCCGTCTCGTTGGGGACGGTCGAGAAGATGCGGGAGAACTTGCGTGGCAGACGGTCGCGAACCGGTGTCGGGTCGATCTGCACGCGAGTGCCGACGCTCCCCGCGATTTCGATGAGCTGCTCCACGGCCTCGAGCGGGACGGCGAACTGCGCGAGGGCGAAATCGGCCTCCGCGATGGCCTCCTGCGCTTCGGTCACCTGCTCCGGCGTGACGGCGAAGTTCGCGCCCGGCACCGAGATGATCGAGTTCTCACCTGTGGGCGCCAGCGTGATGAATGCCGCGCCCGAAGCGTGGGCCTCATCGACCTCGATGAAGTCGGTATTGATGCCTTCCCTGCGGAGGTTCTCCAGCAGCACCGGGCCGAAGACATCGCTCCCCACGCGACCGATGAGGGTCGTCTGAGCCCCCAGACGCGCCGCGGTGACGGCCTGGTTGGCCGCCTTGCCGCCGGGGACGAAGCGCAGGTCGGAGCCGAGCACCGTCTCGCCGGGTTGGGGCATGCGCTCCGCGGCCATCACAAAATCCTGGTTGATGTTGCCGAGCACGACGATGCGCGCAGCCATCTGACGGTCTCCTCCGGGGATGCCGCGGTCATGCGGTGGGGTCGATGTGCTCCATGAGCAGGGCATGGTACTCCGGCGATGCGACCACCAGGCATGGGCCGCTGCCGCGGTAGTCCCACTCCAGGACGTTGTAGAGGCTTTTGCCGGTGACGTCGGTTGCCAGCGCCCCAGCCTCCCTCAGCAGGGAGAAGGCGGCTCCCGCGTCCCACGAATGCCAGTGGGCGTTGACCATCCCGATGGCGACGCCGGCGGCCACGAGCGTCATAGCGTAGGCAGCCGAGCCCATGATGCGGTACTTGACGTCTGTCTCGAAGTCCCATGCCCTGATGCAGGGCGAGGAGATCATCACCAGGTCATTGCGCTGCAGGGCACTGCCGGTCCGCACGGAGAGGCGCTCGTCGTCGGCGTAGGCGCCTACTCCCGCCGCTGCCCAGAACACCTGCTGAAGGCACGGCATCGCCAGGGCGCCAAGCAGCGGTTCGCCCTTGAAGAACAGGCCGATTGAGACGCCCCACAGCGGCATTCCGGCGATGAAGTTGTTGGTTCCGTCGATGGGGTCGATCAGCCACATGTACGGAGAGTCCGCGACCCCGCCGGCGCCGTCCTCCTCGCCGAAGATGCAGTGTGTGGGGTAGGCCTGCGTGAGGACAGAGCGAATGCGCCGCTCTGTCTGCGTGTCGACCTCGGTGACGAGGCTGCCGTCGGCCTTGGTGCGAGTCTGTACATCACCGAATCGCGCGAGGGCCGCTCGGGCGCAATCGTCGGCAAGCTCGCGCGTCATGTCGACTGTGCGCGCCACGTCCAGGTCTGCGGTCATTTGTCTGTCTCCGATTCACGGGTCGGGGTAGGTCAATGTGGGTCGCCGAGGCGCAAAGGCGGCGCCTGGTCGAAGTACGGCTCGGTAACGACCTCCCAGGTGCAGTCATAGCGCGTCAAGCGCCGGAACAGGGCTGTCCCCCTGCGCCTCTCGGTACCCACTGCCCAGACCTCCACCTGGTACATGCCCTGCGGCAGTTGGAACTCGACTGAACCCCACGGCGGGATGCTCTTGGTCGTGTTGGCGGGTCCCAGGAAGATCACGTAGACCATATACCCGCTTGCGTTGCGCATCCCGATGATGGGGATGACGCTGTCGCTCGGCGTGGCCTGGAACAGCCCGCCGGTACCCTCCGGGAGCCCGAGCGATAAGGCCGCAGACCCCGGCAGGCTCGAACCGCCCGGCAGTGTGGGCGGTGGCTCGGGCAGTGCGCCGATCACCGAGGCGGGATTGAGCCGGGCCTGCTCATCAGGCACGCCCCCGTTGAGCGCGGCCCACACCACGAGGATTGTGGCGGCTGCGCCCAGCACGCTCGCGATGGCGACAGACGCCCACGTCGGCCTGAAGGGCCGTGGGATCATGGGCTCGGCAGGCCCGCCGGGGGCGCACACCGATGCGTGCTTGCCCCCGCCCGTCTTCTGCGCCGCGGTCTGAGCGGCCTCGTCGCGGCCCGCTCCACAGCGCGGACACGCATCGTCCAGCGGAGACATCGCAAAGCCGCACGCGCCGCAGTACTCGGTCAATCCCATCGGGGTGGCCGTCCCTGCGCGAAGTGGGATCAGGCCTCCTGGTGCCCAGTCCCACCTGACACGCCGTTCTTGAGGATCCCGTAGGTCAGCGAGTCGATGATGGCTTCCCAACTCGCCTCGATGATGTTCTCGTGGACGCCAACGGTACCCCAACTTTCCTTCCCGTCGCTCGTTTCCACAAGTACGCGCACCGTTCCTGCCGTACCCTCGTCGGCGCGCAGTACGCGCACCTTGTAGTCAGTCAGCGTCATCCTGGCGATCTTCGGGAACAGCTCTGTGAGCGCCTTGCGTAGCGCATTGTCGAGCGCGTTGATCGGGCCGGCGCCCTCGCCGGCGGTGTGAACGACCTTATCGCCGACAGAGACCTTGACCGTCGCTTCAGCGAACGGTGGCGCGTTCTCGTCGACTTTGTAGATGTTGACACGGTAGCCCTCGGTCTCGAAGGGCGGCATCAGGTTCTCGCGTAGCCGACGCGCGAGCAGTTCAAAAGACGCTTCGGCGGCCTCGAACTCGTAGCCGTCCTTCTCGAGGTGCTTCACGCGTTCGAGCACCGCGCCAACGATCGGGTCCTTGCGGTCGATGTCGGGCCATATCTTCTGCAGCTTATGGGCAATGGTCGAACTGCCCGAGTAGTCGGAGACCAGGATACGCCGCTCATTGCCCACCAGCTCCGGCTCGATGTGCTCGAAGGAGGTCGGGTTCTTGAGCACTGCATTGACGTGCATTCCGCCCTTGTGGGCGAACGCCGAGGCGCCGACAAACGGCTGCCGCCCGTCGGGAGCGATGTTGGCGACTTCATCGGTGAAGCGCGAGAGGTCGGCTATCTCGCCCAGCCTGCCTTCGGGGAGGCACCGCAGCCCCAGCTTGAGTTCGAGGTTGGGCACGATCACGCACAGGTTCGCGTTGCCTGCCCGCTCGCCGTAGCCGTTGACAGTCCCCTGGACATGGCTGCAGCCGGCCTGCACCGCCGCTACGCTGTTGGCGACAGCCAGGCCGCCGTCGTTGTGGCAGTGAATGCCAATCGGTATGTCGAACTCGGAAGTGACCAGGGCGACCATGCGGGTGATCTCGTCCGGCAGGCAGCCGCCGTTGGTGTCGCACAGGACAAGAGCGTCCGCTCCGCCGCGGTGGGCCGCGCGCAGGGCCTCGATCGCATACTCTGCATCGGCCTTGTAGCCGTCGAAGAAGTGCTCGGCATCGAAGATGACTTCATCTCGATGGGTCTTCAGGTAGGCGATGGAGTCCTCGATCATTGCCAGATTCTCATCGAGGCTGACCCGCAGCACGTCCGTGGCGTGGAAGTTCCAGGCCTTGCCGAAGATCGTGATCACGGGCGCTTTGCTGTCGACGAGGTCCTGCAGTTGGCTGTCGTCTTCGGGCGCGACGTTTCCGCGGCGGGTACTTCCGAAAGCGGCGATTCTGGCCGAGTTCCAGTCGTGGTCGGCCGCCCGCTGGAAGAACTCCTGGTCGCGCGGGTTGGTCTCGTTGGGCCAGCCGCCCTCGATGTAGGCCGCGCCCACGTCGTCAAGGCGGTGAGCCACGCGCAGCTTGTCGGCGACGCTGAAGGCTACGCCCTCGGCCTGGCATCCGTCTCTCAGTGTTGTGTCGTAGATTGTGACGCGTTCCATTCCGGATCACTCCTGATGGAGCGCAAAGTGGCGGGAGCCGGGTGGCGCGGAGCAGACAAACAAAAAGATCCGCCTCTATCCAGAGGCGGATCATCTCCGCGGTACCACTCTGCTTGCGTCCACAAGGGACGCCGCTTTGTCGGCGCGGGCCGTACGTCGGCCGATGCCGCCTCCAGGGTAACGGTCGGAGTTCCGGCGGAGTCTACTAAAGGCCCCAGTCGGGCGCTCTTTCGGTCCGCAGCTCCAGGGTGATATTCAGGCTGGGCTTGCCTACCCGCTTCCACCGTCCGGGCTCGCTCTCTCAGGCAGCTTCCAGCCCTACTCGTCCCTGTCTTCGCCTTTCGCGCTGTAGGTAGGTTGTTGGTATCACTATAGCACAAAGCCCTGCGTCCGGCAACGCCTCGAGACGCGTCTTGTGCTCAGGGCACCTCGCTCCACGACATGGTTGGGACAATCGTGAAGATGGGTTGCCCCTCGATCTTGCGTATCGGGTAGTAGTTGAACTGCGTCCACGCCCGCTCGACAGTGAAGTCAGGCGGCTCGCTGAGGGTTATCTCGGCAGCATTGCCCTCAAGCTTGATACCCTCTACGCGCAGCAGGGAGAATGCCCCATCGGCGTGGCTGACGAACAGATCACCCCCGACCGGCGGCTCGAAAGGGCTCTCGATGCTGTCGACGGTGATGGTTGTCCGACCGGCGCTCAGCCCGCCGACGGCCGATGTGATGCGCCCCGACATCACTCCCGGCAACGCCAGGTGGACGCCCGGCGCCTCGATATCGGCGCCGCCGCATGCGTCAAGAGCAACGGCAGTGCCGCCACGCAACCGCACCATCGTGAACGCCGCATCGGTGGTGATGCCGTACTCGTCGATCCGCAACGGCGTCTGCGGCCTGTCCGCGGGAGCGATGACGACATCGACATACGGGCCAAACTCCACCGCGACGCCGACGGTCTGGCCGTCGACGATGACCGGCCTGACGGCGCGGAGGCCGCCGTCGCCGCCGTGTGGCCAGAGGACGGCGCAGAACCGGCTCTGCAGGCCTGCTTCTCCCGATCTACGCGCCACTACCACCGGTTGGCGGATGTCGTCCACCTTCGAGCTGTCATTGTCGGCGCGCCTGATGCTGGGGGCCGTGCCGAGATAGTACTCGCTGCCCGGTGCGCCGAGCACGCGCAGCTCCATCTTCGGCCTGCCCTCCTCGAGGTAGCTGAAGGTTGCAGCGAAATCACCATCGGTACGGGTGCGTCTGAGGTCGCGTATGAGCCCGTAGGGGTTGTACTGCACCTCGGCACCCTCCGCCGGCTGTTGGTTGGCATCCACGGCGTCGGGCGAGACGAGTGGGAGGCCACCCTCGTTGATGTAGGGTACCAGCGTCCGGCTCGGTCCAAGCAGCGAGTAGTCGAGGTCCTCGACGTCCATGGCTGTTGTCGCCATCTGGTCGTGGTCGGCGCTGCCCCGGAGGAACCAGTCGTGGCGACTGCCGCCTGAGACGTCGAAGAAGTCGACCACGTAGGCCGGGGCATCGGGGCGGTCGATCAGCGCCACGGTCCGCTGGTACATCTCGGTCGCGGCGTAGGCAGTGGGGTAGTTGACGCATGCGGCCCTGCACGCATGACCCTCGGGCAACCACACTTTCAACTCGCCCGGCCACGGGATGGCGCGGCCCCCGGCCGATGCGGGCTTCTCATCGACGACGACCAGGTTATGGAATGCCGTGCACTGGCTCGGGTTGCGGTAGATGGTATGCGTGTAACCGAGATCGGAGACGAGTTCGTGCCCGTAGGCCCAGTAGGTGATGTTGAGTGGGTCGCGGTGGGCATGCCCGTGAGAGCCCGAGAAGTGGAGTTGCAGTTCCGCGGCCAGCGGCCCGCTCCTCGACTCCAGGCAGGCGTGGCCCATCGACCACTTGAGCACCGACCTGGCCTCGGTGGCCGGATCTGTCTTCGTGTTGGGCCATGTGTCATGCACGCAGGCGTAGACGCCGTCCGGGTACGCGAGCGGCTCCATTCCGGCCAGACACCTGGCAAGGAACGGGTTCTCCGCCACCGGGTCGAGGCTGTCGAACCGCTTGCCCGTGGCCGGGAATGCATATCCCTCCGGGTCCGAGTAACCCTCCGCGACGGCATACGCAGACCTGAGCCCTCCCGCCGTCTGCCGATGGTATGAGACGGCGCCCTCGCTCCACGCGCCATCGGCAAAGAACTGCTCATTCAGCGTCCTGTCGAGCAACGCGATGCCCTCGTGGACGTATGCGGGCTCCCCGACGACGCGGCCGACGCGGATCAGGCCCCGCGCCCAGGAGGGGGTCATGTTGGTAACCCACCGGTCGAATGTCAGTGTGAAGTCGGCCATTGCGCGCAGGAGGTCATTCTCGATCTGTGCCCGGATGTCAAGGCCAAGGTCGCGCCCGAGATTGTCCAGCTCGGGGGAGGTGCGGATGAGATCATAGGTTGTGACGGCACCGGCGCTGATCTCGCTGTAGAACCATGTGGATGTGAGCTTGCCCGACAGATACGGGTGTGGCGGCTCGTTGTCGGCAAACACGGGCATGCGGTAGGTGTAGCCGTCGAGGCCATGGATCGGGATGCTCGCATACGTCTCGGCCAGCCGCTGCAGGATGACGGCCGCCCTGCGCGCGTATGGCGCATCGCCTGTAGCGTGGTAGATGCGCGCGCAGTCGGTCATGCACGAGACGAGCCAGCCGCGCCGCTGGAACTCGATCTTGGCGCTGAAGTAGTGGTGGTATCCGTCCGGGCCTTCCCAGTACGGGTACTGCTGGGTCTCGCCCGTCGGCGCCACGTGTTCATAGACCTTGTCCATCGGGTACTTTTCACTGGGGTACTCATGCCCGCAGTAGGCGCACTTGAGCCGGTCGGGCCATGCAGGGTCCCAGGCGAGTTGTCTGCCGCCCTCTCCGCCGGTGCAGTTCGGGCAGCGGACTTCGTAGAAGCCGGCCCTGCCGGTCAGCATCTCGCGCACCTGTGCCTCCGACAGCGCCATGCAGGCAGCGACGCGGCTCCTGGCGGAAGCGATCGCCCCCGCGTCAAGCGTCTCCGGGTAGATCGGGCGGTCCTGGGCGAATGCCGCACCGCAGGCGGCGACGACCAGAAGAAGCGCGATAAGCACGAAGTCTGTGATAGTCATGGGGACCTCCGGAACTTGCCAATCCACAGTCTGAATGGTTTAATGCGGCGGCGCACTGTCAATTCGTAGAGACTACGGCATGAACCTTCAGTCGCGGGAATCGCCTGCGAAGTGCCGGTGTTGTGTACTGGGGAGACGACGGCATGGCAGAGACGGGGCAGCAGATGGATGCGGGCTACTCGTTGGCCTACATGCTGGTGGGCTTCGGGCTCGCGGTGATCAGCCTGTGGCTCTCCGCTTTCATCGTTCGTGCTCCCGGGGCCACGCTGCTGCGGAGTATGCTCGGGACGGGCTTGCTGGGGTCGCTAACGCTCGTGCTCGCGATCGCGCTTGGTCGGGTCGAGGTGGCCTGGCAGATCGCTCTGATCGCGCTGTGGGCAATCCTGGCGACCGGCATCGCCCGCGCCGTGTTCCAGGCGACGGTGCTGCAGGCCGTGGGCATTGTCGTCTTGTGTGTGATGATGCAGGCGATCTTCGCCGCGCTGTGGGTGCAGGCTACACAGGCCCGGCAGGCTGAGCCGGAAGCATCGGCGCTGTTTGCCGTCGACCATGTGATGTGCTATAATCACCACGCAAGTTGCCGGTGAGACCGAGCTAGATGGTGCGCGATTTGGCCAGAGTGCCGAGCATACGCCTGCAGAGGGACTTCCGCCGCATCTTCGCGCGGGGGCGGCGCTTTGGCTCGCGGAACCTGACGGCCGTGGTCGCGGAGCCCGGTGATCCGGCAACGGTGCGAATTGCCTTTGTGACCTCGCGAAAGGTCGGGAAGGCGGTACGCAGGAACCGGGTGCGGCGTCGCCTCAGACATGCGGCATGGGAGCTGGTATCAGCGGGGGCCCGGCCGCATGATGTGATTCTCATAGCGCGTCCGAGCGCCGCCGACAGCGACTATGTGACGCTGCGCTCGGAGGTACACTCGGTTCTGGCACGCGCGGGTGTGATTGCGCCCGACGGCGGGACGCCGACATGACGGCGAGGCTTGCCATTGCACTGATTCGTCTTTACCAGCGCACGATATCGCGGCTTCTGCCGCCCGTGTGCCGGTTCACGCCAACATGCTCCGAGTACATGGCTCGTGCCATCACTGTGCACGGCTTCTTCAAGGGCCTGTGGCTCGGATGCAACCGCATCTGCCGGTGCAACCCGTTCAACGCCGGGGGCTATGACCCCGTCCCGGGTGACACCCAACACACCGATGAGGCGTGTTGTACAGCACGCGCGACAGAAGTTACGGAGATAGAGTGACACACACAAGACACTTCTCGATTGCCCGAGCCGCGGCCGGAGCGCTGCTCATCGTCCTCTGTACGTGCATGGTCCTGGGGGCACCCGCCGGCGCGGGCGCCGAGGGCGGCATCGCATTTCAGGATGGTCTGCCCCCTGAGCTCGTCATCGACACGTCCGTGCAGCCCGCAGAGCAACTCACCACTCTGACGGCATTGCGCGAGTGGACTGAGAAGAACACACCCAAGCCCGGCTTCCTTGACAGCCTCAAAGGCGCGTTCAGCGGCCCCAAGGGCCCGACCGTCGCGACCATTGAGACCATTGCCGAGCACCTCGGCGACGTGCAGGGCCAGGTCCTGAGTACCTACGGCATCTACCACCAAGGCCAGAACGACGAGGCGACGCTGGTATCCAGTGGGGGAGAGCTGCCGGTTTCCCTCGGAGGAGGCGTTGCCCCCGAGGGCTTCCCGTCCGCCGACATCGACGGCCTGCCGGTCATCGTGACGGGGATTGTCGAAAGCACGAAGACCGCCGATGGCTACAGCGGGTCGATCCGGGCCAGCAAGATCACTCCCTGCGGGTGGCTGGCGGCGCTGCGAATGGGTCGCATTCATGAGATCGAGGGCACCTTCGAGAAGGCCGTCGAGGCCTACGAGGGGGCAGCGGCGCTGACGACGAGTGGCGGCGGAACTGAGTTTGCCGGTTTCTGTCTGTCGCGAGGAGCGCAGATAGCCCTCGAGGAACTCAACGATCAGGCGAAGGCGCGGGCGCTGTACAACCGCGCGTGGGACCAGTGCGCGGGTCTTGGCCCGGATGGCACATGCCCCTTCTTCACCTGGATGCCGGCCACAGACCGCTGGGCCGAGCAGCCCCTGCGTCAGGTGGTCGGGCCATCGCTCGACGCGCTGAACTCAACCCAGTTCAAGTACAAGATCGTCGACTTCTTCGTTGGCATCGCAGCGGGCAATGCTCCGCTGGGCATCGTTCTCATTGCTATCATCGTCCGACTGCTGGTCTGGCCACTGAGCCGGAAACAGCTCGAATCGGCCCACGCCATGCAGCGCCTGCAGCCGCAGATCAAGGCGCTTCAGGAGAAGTATGTCGACGACAAGCAGAAGTTCCAGGAGGAGTTCTGGAAGCTCTGTCAGGCCAACGGAGTGAACCCGCTTGGCGGGTGTCTGCCGATGCTCGTCCAGTTCCCGATCCTGATCATGCTCTACCAGGGCATCCGCGCCTACATCTGGCACTTCGATGGCACGTCGTTCTTCTGGGTCAAGAACCTTGCGGGCCCGGACCTGCCGCTGCTGGTGATCTACGCCGCCAGCATGTTCTTCTACCAGAGGCTCATGCAGGCCACCAATCCCAGCAGTGCCATGAGCCCGGAGCAGGCGCAGCAACAGAAGATGATGGCCTGGATGATGCCGGTCATGTTCTTCTTCTTCTTCCGCACCCTGCCGTCGGCGTTCATTCTGTACTGGTTGGCCAGCAACATCATCTACGCGGCGGAGCATTACATCCACAGCAAAGTGTCTCCACGCGATGGTGAGCCCGCGCCCAAGAAGTCGGGCGGCTTTGTCACAAGCATGGTCAAGCTGATGTCGAGCGGCAAGCAGGGCAACGATGGGGAGGACGACGAGCAGCCTGACAGCTACGCGGCCAAGGAGGCCGCCGCCGAGGGCAAGAAGGTCGGCAAGGCGGCGAAACCAAAGTCCGGCACCCGCAAATAGCGCTCTCGCCATCTTCGTGGGGCACGCTATGCGCGATTACTCGATGGTAGGGGAAGTCTGACATGAAGTCAGTTGAGGCTACGGGGAAGAATGTGCAGGAAGCCAGGCGCATGGCCGCGGAGATGCTCGGCGTCTCCGAGGACCAGCTCGAGTTCGAGGTCATCAGCAAGCCCGGGACGCTGGCAGGCCTGTTCGGCGGCGGCGAGTGCCGAGTGCGGGCAACGCTCGTCGAGGAGGATGCATCCGCGGACACAGATGAGGTCGGCGGGCAACAGCAGATCGCCGATGATGAGGAGTTTGACAGCGCACCCGCGCGGGCGGACTGGTGTGGCGACGAGAGCACGCTGGAACTCGTCGGCCTCAAGGCGGCTGAGATCGCAGAGCACATCGTCTCCGAGATCGGTGTGGAGAACGTCCACATCGCGACGGAGCGCACAGGCGACGGCGAGATCACGCTCAATGTCGAGGGCGACAACCTCGGGCTCATCATCGGGCGCAGGGGTGAAACGCTCGACGCGCTCCAACTCATTGTCGCCATCGCCGCCAACCGATCCCGCGAGGACGGGGCTCGCATCATCCTCGACGCGGAGGACTACCGGCGCCGGCACAGAGACACTCTGCATGAGATGGCCCTCGAGTACGCCGCGGACGCCAAGAAGCGCGGCGAGGAGGTTGTCATCCCAGACCTCAAGGCATACGAGCGCCGCATCGTGCACATGGCTCTGCGAGACGATCCCGGAGTGGAGACGTACTCGGAGGGCGAGGGCAGAGACCGCGTCCTGGTCATCTCCCCGACTGAGCAATAGACATCGGCCGCGTCAGACGCTACGAGGGGCGCAGATTCTCGAGTGCCTTCTGCAACTGGTCGGCGCGTAGGAGCCCACGCTTGCCGCCGAGGTATCTGCACACGTTGGCGGCGTTGACCGAGCCCGCTCGGAGGGCTTCGCGCAGGTTCGCGCCCTTCACGAGCGCCGACGTACAGCCCGAGGCGAATGCGTCGCCGGCGCCGAGGGTGGAGGCGACCTTGACCTCGACCGCCGGGACCGTGTAGTGAGTGGCGCCGTCGAAAGCCTCGGCCCCTCGTGAACCGTCGGTCATCACCACGGTTTCGCAACCCGCCGCGTGCAGCTTCTCGAGTACGAGCATCTCGTCGGCATGTCCCTGGCGGGGCTCAACGCCCGCAAGTCTGTAGGCCTCCGTCTTGTTGACGTAGACTACATCACAGGCTTCGAGGGCTTCCTGGAGCCCGTCGAGTCCGGCAGCGAGTTGGGTGCCCCCCGGGTTGATGGCTACCTTGACCCCATGCTCTCTGCAGAAGAGACACACCCGGCCAAACAGCGACGCGCTCTTCCCCGACATCGAGGCCTGGTAGAGCCACCGTGACGAGGAGAGCATCTCCCAGTTGACGTCGCACTCGCTCAACTCCGCGCAGGCGCCGCGGTAGACGAGCACGGTGCGATCGCCTGTGAAGCAGGTGAGAATCACGGAGTAGCCCGTCGCATGGTCTGGGGTCCGAGCGACGCCGTCGAGGTCGACGCGTTCACGGCGGAGCTTGGCCAGGATGCGCTCTGCCGCGGCGTCGGTCCCAACCATTGAGACTATGCCGGTCTTCAGGCCCAGACGTGCAAAGCCGACGGCGGTATTCGTGGCGCCGCCGCCGGTCGCGATGAAGATGTTCTCGACAGGTATCTTGCCTCCATGCTCGAAGGCGATGTAGCATTGTTCGTCATGCCGATCGGCCACCGAGATCGTCTTCATCGCCTCGACGCTCACGAATACGTCCTCGGTGGCGCTGCCTACGCAGACTATGTCATGCATTCGGATCACTCAACTGTGGCCTCTCGTGGCTGCTCTTGCAGGGCCGGCGCGCAACCTCTGCAGGTTCGCCGTCGCCGGCGCCACACCTGCCGTGAAGGTGAAGGCGCGTCGCCGGGCGAAGCGTACCGCTCATTGCGAACACTCACTACCCGGAAGGGGCGAATCGGATGCCCTTTGTGCAGATCAGGCTGTGGCCGGGCCGCAGTGACGACAAGAAGGCCGAGATCATCGCGAGGGTGACTGACGCGGTCTCGGAGAGCCTTCCGTGCCCACGTGAAGCGGTAACCGTGCTGCTCGAGGAGCACCCCAAGGCCAACTGGGGCATGGGCGGGACGCCTGCCTCCCAGGCATTCCCGGACTAGCCGCGGCAGCCCGGAGCGAACGGAGCCAACCCATGCGACAGAGACTGACCCAGTACGTCGACGCCGAGGCTGACGCAATCATCTCCATGCTCGCCGACCTCATTCGCATCGAGACCACCAATCCGTACTCGGGGGACGCCTGCCCGGCGGGGGAGAGGGCCGGCCAGGAGTACCTCAGACCCGTGCTCGAGCGGATGGGCGCCCACATCGACATGTTCGACTGCCCGGTCGACATCTACGAGCGCACCAATGTCATCGGGCCGCGCGGTCGCGACTTCTCCGACAGGCCGAACCTGGTAGCGACGTGGGACTTCGGCGGCGACGGGCCGTCGATCATCGTCAATGGCCACATGGACACGGTGGGGATAGACACCTTCGAGGGCGATCCCCTGTCCGCCGAGATCTGCGACGGCAGGATGCTCGGCCGCGGCACAAGTGACTGCAAGGGTGGCGTGGTCGCAGGTGTGAGTGCCATCAAAGCACTGCTCTCCGTGGCCGAGGGCTTGCGGGGAAAGCTGATCTTCCAGAGTGTTGTGGACGAGGAATGCAACGGCAGTGGTGCGGGAACCCTGGCGTGCCTGGATGCCGGCTACACCGCCGACATGGCTGTCTTCGTCGACGGCAAGGACGACACGCTGACCGTCGGTTGCAGCGGCTGCCTCACCGCGGCGGTCGATGTGAAGGGCATGGCGGGTCACGCCGCGCGTGGGACCGGCGTCAATGCCATCGAGAAGGCCGTATTGATCCATCAGGCCATCTATGAGTTCAAGCGGCGCNNGGCGCAGCGGCCCGACGCCCGCATCAATGTCGGCATTCTCCGCGGAGGAATACACCCCGCGGTCGTCCCGGCCGAAGCGCATCTTGAGATGAACATGGTGTACCAGCTCTGCGAGGCGGAAGAGAGCCGGCAGGCCACCGGGACCTGGGGAGGGGCCATGGTGCGCGAGGCCTATGAGCAATGGCTGCGCGACGCCGAACAGCAGGACGAGTGGCTGCGCGACCATCCATCGACGATCACATGGGT
>DPJP01000015.1:6814-9643 GCA_003542955.1 Armatimonadota bacterium | reverse complement strand
TGCCCTTCGAGGAGGCCGCCGACCAGCCGCTCGTGCGTGATCTTGCGGATGCCTTTGAGGCAGTGATGGGGCGCAGGCCCGATATCGACCGGATGATGGCGTGGACCGATGCCTGCTGGCCCTCGGTGTACGGGAAGATACCGACGGTGCTTTACGGTCCGGGAGCTGCCAGCGCGCCGCATACCGACGCCGAGTTCGTTGAGCTTGATGCACTGATCCGGTGCGTGAAGGTGCTCGCCGGCTTCCTGGCGGGGCAGTTGGCCGGGGAGGGCTAGTCCGGGTCAGTACAGGCCGCGGTCGCGCATCTCCTGCAACAGGGTGAGGGCCAGGGTCGTCCATGGCGAGGCGTACTCGGGTGCGTTCTTGTCGGCCGTCTCAAACGTCTGCAGCAGGCGTCCGGCGCTCTTGTAGTCTTCCAGTGCCGCATGGCAGACGGCCTTGTAGTAGCGGACCTCGAGCAGCCTGGCACTCGTGGGGTAGCGCTGCTCGTAGTCCAGCAACTGCTGCAGGCAGCGCTGCGCGTCCTCGGCGATGTCGAGAATGGTCATGTCCAGATGGGCATCCTGGTAGGCGCCCTGCGCGTTGTCGGCGTCCATCCGCATTGCGAGTTGCAGGTGATAGCGCGCCGTCTCGTGCCGTCCAAGCTTCATCAGCAGATTGCCCATTCGGGCGTGGACGGTGGCCGATGGGTTGGTCTGCAGTTGCTGTTCGAGCTGGGCCAGTTCAAGCATCTGCTGGAGGCGTGTGGCCAGCGCGGTGGCGGCGACGGGCACCTGCTCGGGGATGACCGAGAACTCGCGCGTCTTTCTGTTTACCGTATAGAAGACCAACTGGCCGTAGTCGCGGCACAACTCGCGCCCCTGCGCGCTGAGCACGAGGTAGACGGGGAGCACCGCCTGCACCGTCGAGTGATCACCTGCCAGGGGATTGGTCGCCTCGTCGATACCGAGCTTGTGGCGGAGGCAGAAGTCGCGCATTGCCGGGTCCTGGGTGTCGACCGCGAGCAATTCGAACTCGCGAAGCATCGGCACAACGGCCTCGTGTGGCAGCAGGTACTGAATGGTGGCGGCACAGGCCCTGTGCCTGGCCTGATATGCGAAGGCCAGGATTGGCTTGCCGCTTGCGGCCGAATGAGCCCGGGCAATCTCCGGCGACGGGTGCCAGGGAAGGTCTTTGGTCAGTGCGACGGCCGGCACGATAGCGCCGAGTGACAGCAGGCAGCAGGTGATAGTTGCGGTGAGCCAGTTGCAGGGTGATGACATGCTCGTTGCCCACACTCCATACTCGGCCGGGCATCCGGGCGGCCCGCCGGGAGTTGAAATGCCGCGCCGTCTGAGGAGGAACTCAGCGGGCGGAGATAGAGCCGTACCGGACTGACATGGGCTCAGGTATTGTCCGGATTATATCCTAAGATATTCTGCCGGACAAGCCGGTGCGTTGCGTATGGGGACACGGCGGTTCCCTGCGGCGGCAGTGAGTGCCGGAGGCATCACAGACGCACGATTGAGGGCGGCACCGAAGCAATGCCAACAACGAAGTCGCAATCGAGGATGTGGCTGCGCACCGTGGCCGTGATCTCGGTGCTCGTCCTGCTCGTCGATATGCTCGTGCGGAATGTTCTGCCTCACTACCCGCAGGTGCCACTAGACCAGTATGTGGACGTTGTGGTCGATGAGCTGTTGCTGGCGTGGATATCGTTGGTCGCGTGGCCTGTGATCCCGCTGGCGGGGCTCGCCCTGTGGGTAGTGCCGTTCGTCAAGCAGCGCCGCCAACAGACGCGCGCATTCGCGATCCTGAGCTTCCTGCTGCTCGTGCTGGGTTGGCTCGCCGATGCAACCGGGCGCATGGTTCTCACTCAGCCGGTGATAGGCAACGGCCTTGGGCTGGCGGGCGCAGGGCTGCAGATGGCTGCCGCGATGGTCTATCTGGCCGGCGTATGGCGCAGCGTCTCGCGCCCCCTGGTCCCCTCGGTGGCAGACCTGCTGCTTCAGTTCGGGGCGCTCTGGCTCCTGGGCGCCGCAGGCATGCATTTCGCATATAGCCTCGGGCTGACACTCGACTACCATGGCCCAGAGTACCTCCGCGCATTTGTCGCACTCCATGGCTGCTTCGTGTTGGGCTTCGTGGGCAACAGCGGCATCTGGCTGATGCACTCCCTGCTCCCGAGGTTCTTCGGACTGCCGGAGTTGCGCGGGCGCTCGGTGCGCTCGATGCTCTTCTACAACATCGTTCTGGCGGCCTGGGGGATGGGGCTGGCCTGGTGCGTGCAGTACCCGACCACCTGGGTCCGCCTGCCCCTGGCGCTGGTGTCGGTTGCACTCCCGGCGGCGACGATCTATCTGCTCGTGGACCTGGAACTGACCGGCCTTCTCGGTGCGAGCACGCAGACGAGCCGCCGCTTCCTCGGGCGGGCCGCAGCCGCGGTGGCGATGGTCGGGATGGCGGTGGGGGCACTGCTTGCCGGGGGGATAGGCTTCTGGCTGGGGGCGAGCAGCGAGGTGATCGTTCCCGAGGCCGCACAGGCGCTCCGCGAGGTGCTACGGCTGGGTTTCGGCAGCAACCTCATCGTGATGCTGTTCATCTGCCTGCTCGGGACCCGCGCGGTCGGAGGGTCGAGAACTGCGTTGATCGCGGGGCCTCTCCTGATCAACATCGGCACGCTGCTGCTGGTCCTGTCCGTGCAGTTGCTGTCGCCGCTTACCAACCTGGACTTGACCGGCCCAATCGCGTACGCCGAGTGGCTGACAGGCATCGCCCACGGGCTGTGGGCATTCTGGGTCCTCATCACGGCTCCGTGGCGTTGACGCCGTGCCGGCGGCCTCAGCGTTC
>DPJP01000015.1:0-6806 GCA_003542955.1 Armatimonadota bacterium | reverse complement strand
CCAGAACTCGTCGTTCGCCCGCCGGTACTCGATCTGCACGCAGCCGTACTGCGCGGCGACGAAGCTGATCTGGGGCCAGTCGGTCAGAGGAGACGTGCCGTCACGCAGGCCGGTCCACTCGTGCACCGTGTCATCAAAGCTCATCAGGTTGCGTACGCTCTCATCCCATGTCGTCACCATGATGACGTGGTCGGCGCCCAGCAGTTGGCGGGCCCTGGCGGTGAGCCAGTCGTGGACCTGGAAGTAGCGATTGAGGGTCCTCTCGTAGACGGCTACCGGCTTCAGCGCCAGCAGACCCATGAGCGGGAAGTACAGGTTGCTCGCGGCGTAGGCCTGCCGGTCTCTCAGCGATTGCAGCAGGGCTTCCGGTGACGCGTCCTCAACGGGCACGGCCGAGTACGGCAAACCGACGCCCTGCGCGTACGGAGTGCGGCTCGCGTACAGGGCGGGCTTGGCGGCCAGGTCCAAGTCGTAGAGCACGCTGAGTGTGCGGTAGAGCTCGAACAGGTTCGGCTGAATGAGGTAGCCGTCAACGTCGAGTCTGCGGACAAGGTCCATCCCGCCGAGCTCTCCGGCGTGTTCGAGAATCGCGACGCCGCCCTGGCTGTGGACCTCCTCGATTGCTCTCTCCAGCGTCATCCCCTGTGGGATCCGGTAGCGGATCCCGGCCGCGGTGATGCTACCGCCGAGACACTGCACGTGCTCGCCGGTTATGACCTGGAAGTCCGGCGGGAGTTCGCCGCGTGCCTTGAGTTCGGTGGCCAGACGTCGGGCCTCCTGCGCACCGCCCACATGGCCGTGGTCGGCCACCACAACGGCCTCGATGCCACGCTCCGCGGCGAGCTTGAGCATCCGCGACATGCTCACGGCCGAGTCGTAGGAGAGCGATGAACTCACACGGAGGTCGGTCGCGACCGAGGTCTCATCCGGCGTCACCCGCCACAGGCTCTCAGGCGCGATCCTGAGAAGCGCCCCGGTGATGAGTTCAAGGGCAATATCGTTGCGGAGACGCTCCTCGCTTGCCAGTGCCCCGAGCACAGTCGCTCCGGCGGCTTCCGCGGTGCGGCCGTTGATCGTCCAGTGCACGAGCGCCGTCAGCGCGCGTCGCCGGGCCTGGCCGGGGTTGCCGTTGAGGTACTCGACCTGTTCGCGCGCAACGGCGAACGGCGTCGTGCCCTCACTCTGCTGTAGTGGCCAGTAGTGGAAGTAGCTCTGGCTGCAGAAGTCAGACAGCGTCTTCTCTGGTTCGTGCCTGGGCCAGTAGCCCGGGCAGAACTCGGGAGGGACCTCATACTGCAGGGCAAGATCGAGGGGAGCCGACAGCTCATAGCCGTGCGGCAGGCGCTCTGCCATCGGGACGCCTGCCGTGTCGACCTCACGGGCACGATAGCTCTGTGTCGCCTCGTCAAAGCGCGGGATCCCGAGCCGCACGTACGGGTCCGGGGAGAGTCCGAGCGAGATGATCTCCTCGGCGCAGGCAGCCAAGTCCATGCCGGGCACCGGCCCGGACGCGAAGTCGGCCGCGCGGCCCGTACCCAGAAAGAGCCAGGCCAGCATCACGGCAGCGATGGAACGGAGGCCGCCGCGTGCGTCACGAATGCCTATGCGAGCGCGATGGTGTGCCGTGAGTGAGCGCTCCCATTGCCGGCGCAGTGTGTAGCACCTTCAGCAAAAGCGGCCGGACCCATTGCCCCGGGTCCGGCCGCTGTGCGCCGGCCTCACATGTTGCTCCCTCGTCTGTCCTCCCGGCCCTGCTAGTCCTCGACAGGCACCGACAGGTCAGGCGGGTCCTTCCATACTTCGATATTCTGGCCGGCCAGTTCACCCATCGCGATATCGAATGCTCGCCCCGCCGAGGCATTGCCGAGTTTCTCGAGGGCTTCAGTGCTGGCCTTGCGCACCATGGCGGCGGGCGCCGTGCCCACGGTGGCGCCGGTGCCGCCCTGGAGCGCGCCGATCGCTTCGCGACTGCCGATTTCACCCAGCGCCCAGGCAGCCATTGCTCGGAACTGCTCGGCAAGGTGGGCGTTGGCGAGTATCTTGCCAACCGACTCGACGACGAGGTTTGGAGCGTTCCCGGGCGCCTTCTCCGCCTCGCGGCCCTTCTTCACCAGTGCGACGGCCGCGGCCCCGTGGAGGTCGTCGTCCTTCTCGAGCACGTTAAGCAACTCTTCGATGGTGCGTGGGTCGTTGAGGTTGCCCAACTCGTAGATGGCAGCCCTGCGCTCGACGACATCGTCTGACTGTATCTGCACGCTGAGCCGCTCCATCGGGTCAACGGCACACCCGCCGGCGACAAGCACCGCCGATATGATGAACATGGCTGCGGCAATCGTGAGTTTCACACGCATCGGGTCATCCTCCGGTCAGATGGTAGGCGGTACCAGCAGTTCTGTCGGTGCTATGCCGAGGTCTCAAAGGGCGGCAGTGTCTTGCGGGCAGCGGCAGCAGCCTCCCGGACCCAATAATGCTCATCCTGCTCGGCGGCGCTCACTGCCCTCTGCAGGCGCCCCCGCAGCAGGTCGTCGCTCAGTGAGCCGGCACGCCCGAGGGCCATGACGATGGCCGTACGAACGTCGCCCTCCTCGTCGTCCATCTTGTCCAGAAGAGCACTGATGGCCTCGCCGACTTGCTGGCCGTCCGGGTTGTCCGTGATAGCGAAGCCGAGCGCCGTAGCGGCCGACTGCCGCACCGCCTTGTCGGGGTCAAGCTTCAGCGCCTGGCCCAGCTCCGCGATCGCCTCGGCGTCGCCCTTGGCCAGCCATCCCAGCGCCTCAGCGGCGCCGGCGCGGAGGGAAGCGGTCAGGTCCTCGATGGGCTCGGCCTCTTCTCCCTCTGGTACCGGCGGCGGCAGAGGGGGGCGTTGCCTGAGGATGGCCGTGAGTGGCGGGACAGCACCGGTGTATTGCAGACGGCCCAGTGACCTGGCAGCAGCCGACCTCACGATTATGTCCTCATCGTCATCATTCAAGACGCCGGTGAGATCGGCGGCTGCGGACACGGCTCCCATGCTTCCGAGCGCGACAGCAGCATCTCTGCGGACGTACTTATCGGTATCCGAGGTCAGCGTCTTCTGGATCAGTGTTGCGCTCTCGGGGCGCCCACAGAGCCCAATCAGCACCACCGACCTCGACCGGATCTGCGGGTCCTCGCTTGCCAGCCCGGTGGCCACGGCCTCGACGACCCGCGGCCCGCCCGAGCTGAGGCTCTCAAGCGCCTTCACGACGGCGGCGGTGTCGTTGCTGTTGAGCGCGGTGAGGTGCTCCTGCACCTTTGCGCCCTTCTGGTAGGCTGTGATACCGTAGATTGCGCCGAGCACGAGCACAACAACGACGATTGCAGTGATGGTTCTCGAGTTCACAGGCGATCAACCCTCGCGGCGTGACACCCGCATACACGCGATGTGCCCGCCATCCTTAGTCTGACTGTGTGCGGCACGCACAGGTCGCGACACTCTACTTCCTCGCCAGACGGATTCTGTCGGCCAGNNTTGCACTTCGGCAAGCTTGTCTGCCGGTGGCCTCTCTTCATCGGGCAGGCCGCTGAATGTCTGTTGGGCCTTGGCGTCTTCGAACATGGACGCCATCGCCATAGCCATCCAGCTCCGGAAATCCGTGTCAGTCGACAGCCGCCGCTTCTCGATGACGGCGTCCGACGCATAGCGTCCGATCGCTCCGAGAGTAGCTGTGGCCCACACCTTCACGGGCTCCGGGGTACCCGCGTCACTGATGACTTCGATGAGTTCCGGAGTTCCGGCCCCGCTCATCATTGCCAGTGCAACGGCTGCCTCGAGATGTATCGTGTCGCTCAGGGCAGGGCCCGTCAGGAGTTGGAGCAGGACCGTACCGGCCTCTCCAAGTTCCTGTTTGGCGTTCTTGTCTGCCGAGGCTGCCGTGAGCACGCCGATGCGGGCCACCGCCTGGGCGGCTTCAGAAGCGTACTCGGTATCTCCCTCGATCAGTGCCCGCAGCGCCGGTATTCCCTTTGCGTAGCCGAGACGCCCGATTGCGGTGACAGCCGAGATGCGCACCAGGGGTGAGAGCCCGCTGTTGCCTGCGGCATCAGTGAGCAACTGGCCTGCCTGCTCTCGGGTGTTCTCATCGACCTCCGCCTCGCGGACCGCGCCAATCTCAGCACTCGATGAGCGCGTCTGGGCGTCGGCCTGCATGACAATCGCGATCGCGGCGCGTGACTTGACGTCGGCATCGGGTACAGAGAGCAGCTTGGCAAGCTCTGGGCGGGGATCGCCGACGCGCCATGATCCCAGTGCACTCATGGCTGCGTCGCGGATCGCAGGGCTGGGAGACTGCAGGCCCTTGAGGGCCAGCGCGATGCCATCGGGACTGGGGATACGCGCGGCCGCGTTCACGACCGCCGCGCCAACCTCCGGCGCTGTGTCGGTGTACGCCTGCCCCAGCAGCTTGAGCGCGGAAGCCTCACCGGTGAGACCCAGAGCGGAAGCTGCGGCGGCGCGCACGGCGGGGCTCAGTCCGGTGTTAGTGGCGAGTGGCCCGACCCGGTCCATGGCTTTGGTGCCCATCTCGCCGAGAGCGATTGCGGCCCAGCGGGCAACCGCAGGCGCGCTGTCTGCTCTCTGAAGCGCAGCAATCAAGCCATCGACGGCTGGAGCGCCGATGCCGACGAGTGCGGTCTTCGCCATGTCGGCCACGCGTATGTCCGGGCTGCTCAGGGAGGCGACAAGCGCGGGAACTGCCGTCGGGCCGCACTTGGCCAGAGCGTCACGCGCGGCGCTGTAGACGCGCCAGTTGTCGTCATTGAGGGCGCGGGCGAGCGGAGCGACGATCACCGACGCGTGCTCCGTGAGCATAGGCGCCGTGCGGGCGCGGAGCGCTTCGGCAGCGGTCTGGCGCACATCCGAAGAAGGCGAGTTGAGCGCCTGTGCCAGATGGGGCACAGGGCTCGGACCGCCGATGCCGGCGAGGGCGCGGGTGACCAGCAGTTGCGTCTCGCCACTGGTCTGCCCGAGTGCCGGAGCCAGCGCAGGGACGGCCTTCGAGCCGATGCGGATGAGACCGTCGACGACCTGGTCGCTGATGCCGCTACGGTTGGTGAGGAGCGCGTTGACCAGCGGCTGGGCTGCAGCGGGGTCTGCCAGGCGACCGAGCGCCTCCGCCACCTCCGCGCGGACGTCGGAGTGCTCGGTGTTGTCGCCAAGTCGGGCCACGAGGGGAGCAACGGCGCCGTTGGCCACGGCGACCTCACCAAGAAGACCGAGTGCGGATGCGGCCTTCCGCCGCACCGCGTAGCTGCTGTCATGGGCCAGGCGGTCCAACAGCGGCGCGACCGCTCCCACGGCGTCTTCCGGTTTGAGCGCCCCGGCGATGGTCTGGTCCGCGATCTGGCCCAGCAGCGCGGTGCCGAGGCCGCGGACATCGGGGTTCGAGTCGCTGAGCAGGTCGCTGATGATCACGCCGAAGGCGCCGGCCTTCACGCGCTTGATGGCGGCCTGGGCCGTACCGCGCTCCCGCAGGTAGGCGTCGGCGGCCTCGTTGCCCCATCGCGTCTGCTGGTCGGCATCGGGTCCTGTCTTCTTGAGAACCGCGATCAGTTCGTCCAGAGCCGGTTCACCGATACCGCCGAGAACGGTGTTGACGCCGGTGCGGACATAGTCATCCCATGCGTCCATGAGCGGCATCAGATAGGGAATGACCGGCTCGCCAACGCCTATGAGCACCGCGTTGACGCCGGCACGGGTCGCTGCGTCCTTGTCTTTGAGCGCCTCGACCAGTGTCGGGATGGCNNAGCGGTGAGCAATGCCGTTGCTTCATCTTTGGTGGGCTGATCCAGGAGAGTGAACGCCGTCAGCAGCTGATGCCAGGCCTGGGGCGTCCCGATCTGGCCGATCGACCGTACCGCCGTGTCCTGCACCCAGCGCGGCTGGTCCTTCAGTGCATCGGCCAGCATGCGTCCGGCGACGAGTTGCCTGGTGGCCTCCAGTTGCTGTTCGGGCGTGCCATGGGTCAGCTTCTCGACGAGAATGCTCCGCCGCTGCGATGCCCCGATACCCCACACAATCAGGCTCGCGACAATCGCGATGATGATGACCCAGTCGATCTGGCGCCTGGTGGTGTCTTCCACTGCGTTCCACTCCTCGGAATGCTTTTCAGTAGCCCCCGCGCCGCACACGCGGGTGTTGCACCAACTTGCGTGCGGGCAGGCTCAAGATGCGGGCCCACTCGCGCTCTGGCTCCCGCAGATGCCTCCGGCCCAGTTACGGCCGGCGAACACCCTTCCCCTTGTCGGCGCGGGAATCCTTCTTCGGAACACGCGCCGCCACCTTCACCGCAAAGAGGAATTGGCGAGCAAACGAACAATATGGATGCTATCGACTGATTATAGGGCCGATACGACCGTGTGACAAGAGCGGAGTCAGATGGCCGCCGCGTTGTGAGGCGGGCAGCGATCAAACCCCGACTTGCCAGGAGAAGGAGCACCCTCCATGGCCGAGTACCGCTACTGGAAGAAGCCATCATCACGCTATCTGGCGACGTTGCCGCTGTTCGACCCGAGNNCGTGGTGGGCGGGCGGTGTCAGCGCCATGTTCGACCCCACCTCGCGCCAGTACTACATCTACTACCGCATGCGGAAGCCGAGAGAACTCGGCCGAGGCGTCGACTGCCGCATCGCCGTCAGCGACGATGGCGTGAGCTTCAAGGACATCTGGCGCGCGACCAAGGAAGAGATCAACACCCAGTCGATGGAGAAAGCATGCCTGTTCAAGGCCGCGGACAGGCGCTGGCGGCTCTACCTGTCCTTCGTCGGCTCGGACGGCCGATGGCGCATCG
>DPJP01000251.1:13035-16551 GCA_003542955.1 Armatimonadota bacterium | reverse complement strand
AAGATTCACGGTATGACCCCGCTCCCTTCGCGCACCCGGGGTCACAGGATGAACCGTGGGTTCATCGCCGAATCTTGAATTGCCCGTCGCACGGCTGTTGCGCCTTCTGAGATGCAGGCGATTCAGGATTCACGGTGTGACCCCCACTGACGCCCCGTGACAGGTCCTCACGCCTCCCCCGGTGAACTGTATTGGGCACACTGCCTGCCACCTCTGCACATCGGGAGCCGCACCATGTCCGGATATACGCCCTATCGCGGAATCGAGTCGGTCGAGGACCTGCTGCTCGTCAGCCGGAAGCTCGAGTCGACGCCGACGGCCATCGAGCTGCCCGCGGATGCCCACTACCCGGAGATCACCATCTGGGTGAGCACTGCCTGTCCGGAGGACAACCTGTTCGCCGATGATGACCGGACGCTGCTGCAGGGCGTGCCGGCGGAGGGGCTCGGTTGGCGACTGGCGCTCACCGCGCATGGCTACCTGCGCTTCGAGGCGGGCGAGGGCGATCATGCCGTCAGTTGCACCTCCGCGGTGCCGGTGCACTCTGCCGTGGATGCCTCCGAGGGGCTGAAGCTCGGCTTCTCGCTCGGCAACAACGCCTGGGCTCTGCGCGGCACCGAGTATGCCGACGAGGCCGCTAGCTACTTCCGCCTGCGGCTGCTCGTCGGCACTGCAGATCGAGACGGCTTCATCGAGCTTGGCGTGCAGACGGGCACACTCACGCCCGAGCTGTGTCCGGTCCCCGAGACGGTGATGGTCGGCGCCGATGCCGATGGAACCAGGGGCCTCGGTGCGCGGATCAGCGCAGTAGCGGCCTACAACACCGCGCGGCATGAGGTGTTCGCGACTACTGGCTGCAAGAGCGCGGCGCGCGTCTGTCCGGCGATCCCGGGCGGCGGCGGCTTCGAGGCGCGCTGGCTTGATGATGAGACGGTGCACGTGTTCACCCGCCCGGAGTTCTGCCAATCCGCCTCCTACTGGGCCTACCTCCGCATCAAGGACAAGAGCCGGAAGCTGCGCCGGCTGATCGTGTCGATGATCTGGCGCGGTGGGGCCAACATGTCTCCGACCTTCTTCCAGAGCGCCGATGGAGAGACGTGGCGCCGCATTGTGCCCAGGAGCCTGCGCATCGGCGAGCCGGGCGGGGGCCTCTACCGCGCGGAGTTCCGCATACCGAAGAAGCTCTGCAAGGGCGGCTACCTCGCCAGCGGGCCGGTCTTCGCCGGGAAGCAACTGAGCGCGCTGCTCGAGTGGGCGCAAGGGCAGGAGCATACCACCGTTGCGCAGATCGGCGAGTCGGTCGAGGGGCGGCCCCTGCACGCCATCAGGGTCGGCAGGAAGCCCGATGGCTCGGAGACGAAGGGCGTCGCGGTCGTCTGCGGGCAGCACTCACCGCTCGAGGTCATGGGCGCGTTCGTCATCGAGCCGATCATCAGGCTGCTCCTGGCACGCCCCGCACTGCTGGAGGCATGCACCTTCTACTTTGTGCCCGTAGTCAACGTCGACGGCGCCTGGTACGGCAGCAACGGGCTCAATGCCAACGGGCGCAACACCAACCGCCACTGGCTGGTCGAGGTCCAGCCGGAGAACCAGGCGGTGATCGACTACTTCAACCAACTGCGCGATGTCGGCCAGAGCATCGACTTCGCGATGGATATCCACGCCGGCGGCATCTTTAAGAACCACGTGCTCATGCACATGGTCGACGGCGAAGGGGCGACGCTCACCCAGACTGAGCAGGCGGAGCAGGAACTCTGGCGCGACCTGCTTCAGCAGCACGCGGGGCTGCGCCGGAGCGACGGCTGGGGGCTGCCACAGCTCAAGCTGCGCGCCACGGACTACTTCCACCTGGCGCACATGTGCCAGGCGTTCTGCGTAGAGATCAGCAGCTGCAGCTACTTCGACCCGGCGGATGGGAAGACGAAGGTGTTCGGTCCCGAGGCGTTCGACATCCTCGCTGAGGGCTTCGTGAGGACGTGGGAGCAGCAGTTCGTGGAACGAGACAGGGGATAGGGACGTGGGGAGTGGGGAGTGGGGTGTGGGAACGGCCGCCGGCGAGCAACGCGGCCACCCGGACGCCCGCGGGCAGGCACGCGAGGTCCGACGATGCGGGGGCCAATTCCGGCAAGAGACCCCCGGCCTGTCTGGCGGTGGAGCGCGGTCTGCGCCCCGACGCTACCCGACCATGTTGACCGTCCAGATGCCGGTATCATCGGCGAAGGGGTCGCCGCCCGCACCAGGCGTGGTGTACTGAATGAAACGGCCGTTAATCGAGTACGGGGTCTTCTTGGAGTTGATCGACTCGACGTAGAATGCGCCGAACTTGTGGATCAGGAATTGCGCGCCCGACCCAGTGCCCCCGAGGTACTCGACCAGCGGGATGATGAGGATGCGCGGGTTGTCGTTGTGGTAGTCCTCAAAGGTATCGTGTGTCCAGGGGGCCCACTCTGAGCGGTCCATCCGCCCCAGGCCGTCAGGGGATGTATGGAGCGCCTTTGCCCACTGGCCCACGGACAGTCCGGTGTAGGCGTTCACGGTATCGCCGATCTGCACCCAGTTGTCCGTCAGCAACTGCTCGGAGAGGTTGTAGCCGCGGAGAAGCTCGAGGAAGGTATTCGATTGGCCCGACGGCGGGTTCAGCCATCCGAATGAGCCCGGGATATTCGCACAGGCAGGGTCATCGGCCATGAGTAGCTGCTGCTGTTGGCCGTAGAGGTACGGCTGTCCGTAGCTTATCCACATCGGGCAGATCGGTACGCCGCCGAGCGGCATGCGCACGACGGTGCAGCTTCTGGTGGGGTTGGCTCCCTCGAAGCCCAGGACCTTGGCAAACGTGAACTGCACGGGGACATGGGCGGTCACCCTGACGGCGCGGGCATACTGGCCCAGCATGCCAAAGCCCGGGACAGTGTCCCAGGCGCCGTAGAAGACGACATCGGGGCCGGCCGTCACGACGCCCTCAGCTCCAGTGACATAGCACTGAACGACCGCCTGCAGACCGCTGTCGGCAGCGTTGTTGGCTGAGATCAGGCTCCAAGCGACTGCCCGCCCGGCGGCGGCATCGGGAAGGCGCATGCCCGCCCCGTGCGCGGCGGCATCGGCCACCTCCTGAGCGCGCTGAGCGGCTGCGGTCAGCAGCCCCACATCCATCGTCAACGCCGCCGCACCAAGTATAACCACCATCGCGAAGACTGTCAGAGCGAGCACGTAGCCCCGTCTCGAGCATCTGCGTCGCATATCCACCCCTCCTACCCTCATCGCTGCCGCGAAACCCGCCGCATCCGGAGACGTCCGTCCTGCGCAGCGCCGCCGTGGCACCCCTTCCATCCTCATACATCGGCTATCCTACCCGCGACGCCGCACACTGGCGTCAAAGTAATGCCAAGGAATGCTCAATACTCCGGCTGCCCCACTCCATCAGCCCCGCCGCTGCTCCAACGGGCTTCACTGCTGCTCGGCGCCCTCGGGGCGATCCGCACCATGGGGGGGCGCTATACCGAAGTCTCAGGGCAGATG
>DPJP01000251.1:4370-13029 GCA_003542955.1 Armatimonadota bacterium | reverse complement strand
GGTTTCGCGCAGCATGATGCCGGCGATGCTGCTGCGGGGCAGGGTGAGAGCGCGAAGACTGAGACGCAGCCGTCGGCAGGCAGGTCACACCCCCCGCGGGCGTCCGGAAGGCCCAGCACACCCGCTGGAGATGGCCGTGAGACCGACAGCAGGCCGGGAAAACCGCCCTCGCGTGCCGAAGCGGAGACGGATGGGGCCTCGGGGGCGGCGGACCGCACCGCCGCAGAGCTACGGACCGACGATGCAGGTGGCGTCGACACCCGGCCCGAGACGGGCAACCGCCCTGACAGTGCCGACCGGGATTCCGAGCCCGGCGCTGACCCCCAGAGCCACGGCACCAGATCGGGTGGTACACCGGAGCATGCCGCTTCCGGCGCCCCGGACGCTGATGGCGTGAGCGCACGAGCAGACCGGGCCCCATACCGAGAGCGGGCAACGACGACGGCAGCGACCGCATCCTCGAACGGTGCCACCCTCTCACCGAGCAACGCCTCGCGTGCGCGGCGAGAGCGGACGTCCGAGCGTGCAGCCGCCTCGATCTCGACACCGCTCGCGCAGCTGCAGGCGGAGAGCGCCGCGGCTGAGAGGATGAGCCGGGATCAGCAGCTTGCGCTCCTCGAGCAGATCGCTCAGGCCACGATGGTCGAACTGAGCGCTTTGCGGGATGAACTGGCCGCCGCGCAACTGGAGTCAGAACGGCTGCGGCGCCTGATGGAGGACCTCACGCGCGACCGCAGGGACATCCCACCTGCAGTATCTGCCGGTCGCATCCCCACTTTCGGGGCCAGAGAGCGCTGGAACCGGCTTTCTGAGACGGTGGAGGAACTCGAGATCGGTATCGACGAGACATTTGGTGTTCGAGTACGGCTGCTCGGCACTATGCCCGGCCTCGAGCGTGATCTCGAGGCCGCTCGGGCGTTGACCGGACTCCCGGAGATCGCGACCGACGCCGCACTGCTCGACTTGCTGCGCGACGCTGCGGAGAAGCTCCGGCAACGTGTCGAGATGAGCGAGAAGCTCATCGACGCATATCGCGAGCAGACTTCCGTGGCAGTCGATGCCTACGATGTGGCCTCACGCTACTCGGCCGAACTGAGTCAGGCGATGGTCGAGGGGCGCCGGCGGGGGCTCGAGGCACGAGTGTCCGGTCCGCTGTCATTGACCACGCTCAGCGGGCTGTTGGCGGACCTCGGCCGCCTGGGGGAGCTGCCTGAAGCCATGATGGAGACGTACCGGATGGAGGGTACACCGCCGTCGACAGGTGCCGCGATGGTGTTGCGCGCGCTCGCGGCGGTTCTGTTAGTCTGGATCTCGGTCTACGTGTGGCGGCGGGCGCCGGACTGGGCGTACCGGCTTGCGGAGATGCACTTTGGTGAGCGACAAACCGACGACAACTGAATGGGCGGGGCGCTTCAGGCAACTGGCCACGCCGGTGCTGCGGGCGGTGCTTGTGTGTACCGCTCTTCCCGTGCTGCTGTTGCTGGCCGGCATCCCGGAGGCCTGGCTCTATGCGGCGGTGACGTTCGCCGCCTGCTGGATGGGCTATGTTGCGCTGCTTTCGGTGCTGCGTGAACTGCTTGCCCCGACGAACCCACGGTTCCGCGTCCTCCACCTGGGGCCGGAGGCCACCGTCAATGTTTTCATGCTGTTCCGGCGCCTCCTGCTCTACTCGGCTGTTCTCCTGTCGGCCCGTTGGAGTCTGGCTGTTGTGGGCTATGGGCGCACCGAGGTGCTGCTGCTGCTGTCTGTTGCGCATGTTGCGGGGCTCGCGGTGATCGCGCTGTTCAGCGTCTACAGGGGCGGCGGCACGGGGGCATTCGTCCCGCAATGGGAGGGTTCGGCCGTCGGCATGCTGCGGCGTGCCGCCGCTGTGCTGTTCCCCCTCGCCTGCGCCGGTGTCCTGGCTGTCGCGGGGCTGGAGGCCACGGGATATGTCAACCTCGCCCACTACATCATGCGGATCGTCTGGCTGAATGTCCCCGTCGCGGTTGGTGGGCTGCTTGTGCACTCGTTCGTCTACGCTCGTTGGCCTGAGAATGACCGAGCCGGGCGATGGGGTACCCTCGGCATCTGGGCGGCCGTCATCCTGCTGCAGATACGCATCTGGGAGCTTCACGTCTACCACTGGGTGGCGCTGCGAGACCTCCTCCAGCGCCCGTTGCTGACCGTGGGCGATAGCAGCGTGACGGTGTACGGCATCCTGCGGGCACTGCTCGCCCTCGCCGTGGTCTACGTTCTCGCGCGCCTGGTCCGCTCCTGGCTGCTCGCCTCGGCGGGGTTGGCGCGCGCCTACGGCGATGGAGTGCGCTATGCGCTGTCGAGCCTGACATTCTACGTGATCCTGCTTGCCGGCGCGCTGTGGGCCATGCTCGTCGGCGGCTTCCCGCTCAATACGCTCACAGTCTTCGCGGGCATGGCCGGCATCGGGATCGGTTTTGGCCTGCAGGACATCGTGCGCAACTTCGTCGCGGGGCTGATCCTGCTCATTGAACGGCCCCTGGCAGTCGGCGATTATGTCGATATTGAGGGCGTGAGAGGGCAGGTAACCGGCATTAGCCTGCGCAGCACCACAATCCGGACTGCCGAGAACGTTCACATTGTAGTGCCGAATGCCGACTTCATCAGCAACCGAGTGACCAACCTCAGCCACCGCGACTTGAAGATACGACTGACGGTTGATGTCGGCGTATCATACAGCAGCGACATCGATCTCGTCCTGGGGGTCCTCAAGGACACGGCAGCCGAACACTCGATGGTGCTTGATGATCCCGCGCCGGATGCACGCATCGTGGGCTTTGGTGACAGCTCCGTCGACCTTCAGCTACTGGCATGGATTCCCGACCCCGAGTATCGCATCATAGTGCTCTCCGACATGTATCGATCCGTGTGGTACGCATTACAGAATGCAGGCGTCGAGATTCCATTCCCGCAACGCGATGTGCACCTGCGCTCCGTCGTCACTACCGAGCAGCCCGTCGCATCCACTGGACCAGACAAGCCCGCGGATGGTTGACGTCGAGCGAGGCGTCGCGCCGACACCACCAGGTGCTGCCGTCTGCCCACCCACGTTGCGTCCGGCCAACTGAATGCAGGCCATCGGGGCCGCGGACGTGAATACTCCACCGCACGCATTCATCTGGTCCGGAGCGATGCCATGATTTCCCATGATGCTGTCGTCGCGGCGATGTACGATGCCATGCGCACCGCCGCGATCGCCCTGCCCCCCGACGTTGCTGCCGCACTGCGTACCGCCCTCGCCGAGGAGACCGATCCCCTTGCGCGTCAGCATCTGGCGGTCAGCTTCGAGAACTTCCGGCTTGCCTCCGAGGGTCAGGGGCTCATCTGCGGGGATACCGGCTACCCGCTCTATTTCGTCACCGCCGGCCCGGAGACGTGTCTCGCAGGAGGCTTCAGGGGCCTGCAGCAGGCCGCCGAGGAGGCGACGGCCCGCTGTACCGCCGATGCCTACCTCCGGCCCACCATGGTTGACCCCCTCACGCGGGCCAATCCCGGCGACAACGTCGGCCCCGGCATGCCGAAGGTCGACCTCAGCTTCGTCGCTGAGGGGGACGGGCTCGAGATCGTCGCCTGCCCCAAGGGGGGCGGTTCGGAGATATTCGGCACTTTCTACCGGATGCTGTTCCCCTCCGACGGCGAGGCCGGCATCTGCAGCTTCGTCATCGACTCGATTGTCGCCGGCTGCTATGCGGGCAAGATCTGTCCGCCCGCCATCATCGGCGTCGGCATCGGGGGCACCGCCGACCTCTGCATGCAAATCGCCAAGAAGGCCGCTCTGCTGCGCCCCGTGGGACGCCGGAATCCGCGGCCCGACATCGCCGCACTCGAGACCAGGCTGATGGACACCATGCGCGAGGCGGGCATCGGGCCGATGGGGTCAGCCGGAGTCAACGCGGCCATGGCCATCAATATCGAGGTTGCCGTTGCGCACACCGCTGCGCTGCCGGTGGCCGTCAATGCCCAGTGCCTTGTCGGCAGGCGCTGGCGGGCAATCATGGACGCGGAGGGCGAGTACACGTTGACGGGGGAGATGGATAGGTAGATGAAGCCGGGGCCGGCCGCCGCCGCGAGACGGGGGAGGGCGCATCCTGCAGTTGCAGGATCACACACGTGGGCCGACCTCGCCCGCGCCGCATACGTCTCCGGCGCGTCCTCGTGCGGCCCCTCCCCACGGATCCACGACACTCACTCACGCGGCCCCCACGGATGCGCGATGAGGCTCTTTCCCGGTCGCAGGAGCATAACCGAGAGAAAGCGAACTGACCAGCCATGGACACCGAGATCACGCACCTGAATCTGCCGCTTTCAGAAGACCAGGCCCGCGGCCTGCGGATTGGGCAGATGGTCACCGTCACCGGCCCTGTATTCACCGGCCGCAGCCGCTTCCACATCCGCGCCATCGAGGATGGCATCATCCCGCCGCTGGACTTCTCGGAGGTCAACTGCTTCTTCCACGTCGGCCCTGTGATGCGGCAGGAGGGTGATGAGTGGAGGATCGTCAGCATCGAGCCCACCTCGTCGATCCGCTTCGAGCGCTACGGCGCCGACGTGGTGCGTAAGCTCGGCCTGCGTACACTCATCGGCAAGACGACGATGGGCCCGCGCACGGTCGAGGCGCTTGCCGAGGTCGGCGGTATCTATCTCTCGAAGATCGGCATCTGTGGGAATCAGCTCGCCCCGCAGGTCACACGCGTCGTCGGCGTGCACTTTCTGGAGGAGCTGGGGAAGACCGAGGCCACGTGGGTCTTCGAGGTCGAGCGCTTCGGGCCGTTCTTTGTGGCCATCGACGCCCACGGCAACAGCTACTTCGAGGACCTCAACCGCAATCTGGAAGACCGTATGCCACAGCTTCGCCGGCGGTTGGGCATCCCTGAAGACTACCAGCACACAGACGTCGGAGGGAGTGTGTGCTCCTGAGCACCTCGGAGGTCCGTTACGTCTCACTCTGTGGGATGCTCGGCTACGGCTACCCGCTGCAGAGCCTGTCTCGGGCGATGGCGACGCAGCCGGCGTTCATCGGCGTTGACGCCGGGTCCACGGACCCCGGCCCGTACTACCTGGGCGCCGGCGTGAATTTCGTCAAGCCCGAGCAGGTGAAACGCGACCTGCAGCCTGCGCTGTGCGCGGGGCTCGACGCCGAGATTCCGCTCATTGTCGGGAGCGCGGGCGGCAGCGGCGGTGCGCCACATGTGGCCGAGTTTCTCGACGTGCTGTCGCAGATCGCCGAGGAGACAGGCAGGAGCATCCGGGCCGCCGTCATCGAAGCCGAAGTGCCGCCCCACACGGTGCTTGAGGCGCTCGAGCAGGGCCGCATCACGCCGTGCGGCCCCGCACCCGAACTGACGCCCGACGCAGTCGCCGACTGCTCGCGCATCGTCGCGCAGATGGGCACCGGGCCGCTTATCGAAGCGCTCCGCACCGACGCGGACATCATCGTCGCGGGCCGCGCATGCGATACTGCGATCTTCGCCGCACTGCCCATCATGGAGGGCTTTGATCCCGCTCTGGCCCTGCATGCGGCCAAGATCGCCGAGTGCGGTACGCTCTGCGCGCTCCCCGGGGGGGCCAACGACGCACTGACGGTGACGCTCCGGGAGGACCACTTTATCGTCGAACCCGCCAACCCGGAGAAGTGCTGCCTGCCCGACACCGTCGCGGCCCACTCGCTCTACGAGCAGCCCGACCCCAACTGCTTCCACGAGCCGGAGGGCACGGTGGACCTCTCCGCATGTGAGTTCGAGCAGGTCGGCGAGCGTGGCGTGCGGGTGTCCGGGACGCGCCTGCACGCAGCCGAGTGTCACACGCTCAAGCTCGAGGGTGCGGCGTTGCGCGGCTACCGCTCGATCTCCATCGCCGGCACGACCGACCCCGGTGTCATCGCAAGCATCGACGGAATCGAGCAGGGCGTTAGTGAACGCGTGCGGGCGAACCTGCCCCCTGACGTCGTCGATGGAGGCTACAGCCTCCGCTTCCTGCGCTATGGGCTCGATGCGGTCGCGGGTGGCCGTCACCGCTCGCCCGGGCCCCCGCACGAACTCGGTATCGTTATCGACGTCGTTGCGCCCACCCAGCAGGCAGCCGACACTATCGTCAGCCTGGCGCGGTCGACTGCGCTGCATCAGCCCTTCACAGGGCGGAAGACAACTGCCGGCAACTTTGCATTCCCATTCTCGCCCTCTGACCTGCGGGCAGGACCCGTGTATGAGTTCGCGGTCTATCACCTGATGCAGGTAGACGACCCGCTGGCCCTGTTCCCGGTCCGGATCGAGGAGTTTTGAGCATGCGCCTCTATGATCTCGCGCGGGTGATCCGCTCCAAAAACGCCGGGCCGTTCACGCTGACGATTGACCTCGTCTTCGCGACGAGAGATGACTTCGCGCGTGCGCTGGCCTCCGAAGCGCTGTCGTCGGAGGGCATCGCGGAGCTGTACGGTGTGGAGGCCCCGGCCGTCCGCGTGATGCCCTTCGAGCGTGTGCTCACGATCAAGGTGAGCATGCCGCGGCCGGGCGCAAGCTCCGGGGCGCCGGGCGACACCGATGTCTACGGCTGCAGCCAGCACTTTCCACTTGCCGATTGCCGGATATGAGACGCTACAGGAGGACCTGCCCATGAGAACCTGCTACCTGCGCATCTCAGTTCTACTCGCCGCGCTGTGCGCGGTGGGTGTCGCAGCCCGCGCCGCCGACACAATCAGGCGCGAGGACCTCGGCCGCACGGTCAAGCTGAAGATCGTCGTGGATAAGGTCATGCAGAAGCACGCCGGGTGGAAGACGGAGGAGTGGATGGTGAAGGCTGCCGCGGAGGCGGGCTTCAACGTCTACAGCCCGCGCGTCGGCCACGAGGACCTCCGCGACGTTCGCCGGGTCGCAAACTGGGCGCGCCGCTATGGCATCTACTACATGCCCTGGATGCGCGGGTCGCTGACAGCGCCGAGCGGACCGGAGGCCGACGGCAAGCGCGTGCTCTGGGCAAGCGGCAGCGAACAGCCGCTCTGGAGCGTCAACTCTGACGAATTCTGGGCATGGACTACCCAGTACATCGTCGAGTATGCCAGGATGAGCAAGGGCAACCGTGCGCTGATGGGCGTATTCCTGGACTACGAGAACTACTCCTCGGGCGGCCACGGCAACCTCTACGCCCTCTCATACGACGATGTCATCATGGGCAAGTTCGCCGAATCCAGAGGCATCGAGCTTCCGCAACTGGATCGTGACAAGCGCAAGCCGTGGCTCGACGAGCAGGGCCTGCATGAGGAGTTCGAGCAGTTCCAGGTCAATCACTGGCGAGAACGCTGCCGGGCGCTGCGCGAGGCCGTCGACGAGCAGGACCCGACCTTCCAGTTCTGTGTCTACCCGGCTCCCGGAACGCCTTTCATGGTGCAGGCCATCTACTACGAGTGGTCGACGAAACAGGCGCCGATCATCCTCGCCGACCCCTACGTCTACGGCCGGCCGTCGCGCTTCTGTCCACATGCCGATGCCATCGTGGGCAACCGCGATACGCTTCTGCGGAACCGCAAGATCGCCGACGATGCCGGCATTGCGTACATCTACGCGGGCGGCATCGACCCTGCCGTTCAGGGCGCCGATGCGGAGTTCTCCGGGAAGAATGCCGTCGCCATATCCGATGTCACAGACGGCTACTGGATATTCTACGAGGGCCCCGAGTACACGACGACCCACGCCGATTACTGGAAGTGGTTCACCTGGGCGAACACCCAGATAGACGCGCGCAACTGGCAGGCGCAGTACGAGCCCCGCGAGACGCCGGAGGACTGGGGCCTTGATGTCTTCGACCAGGTGGCCGGCGGCCCCTCGATCATGCCGCTGCAGAGCAGTGACCAGGTCGTCGAGTACCCGACTGTGACCATGCGTCGCGACAACCTGATGGTACTGGCCGCAAAGGCGGGGCAGACGGTCGAGGTCTCGCTCCGGAACCACCCCGTCGCCAAGTACACCTCGATGCTGGTCTGGTTTGTCAAAGACAGCGGGATGAATGCCGTGGCGGAGGGGCAGATCGAGAACGACCAGTCCGGCGTGGTCACATTCACGCCGGCCGCCGATGGCATCTACCTGCTCGGCGCTTCGGCCGGCTCCTGCGCATTCTCCGTGGACAAGTCCAATGTGCCGCTCTCCCTCTACGCGCGCTCCGGGACATCGTTCATCCACGGCGCGCAACGGCTCTACTTCGCTGTGCCACAGAGCAGCAGGCAGTTCAAGCTGTCGGCAACGGGCTCCGGTGGCGAGACGGTGCGGCTCAACGTCTATGATCCCGACGGCAACCTGGTTGCCAGCGAGCAGACGACCCCCTCAACGACGACGGTATCGCTCACTGTTCCGGCCGGTGAGCATGCCGGCAAGACGTGGTCGGCTGCCCTGGTGAAGGCCGATGTCGGCGTGCTCGAGGATTGCTCTCTGAAGGTGGGAGATGGCCTGCCGCCGACGGTGTCATTGTCACCCGAGCATGTGTTTGGAATGGTGGAGCAGCAGTAGCACGAATACTCGCACACCCGGCGTCATGGAGAGGGGGCCACGCGTATTGCGTGGCCCCCTGTGACGTCGCGTGCTTCACGCTCGATCCGGTCTGCGCCGCTGCCGTTCCCACGCCCCACATCCCACGCCCCACATCCCACTCCCCTGCC
>DPJP01000251.1:181-4325 GCA_003542955.1 Armatimonadota bacterium | reverse complement strand
GCGCCAAAGAGCATGGCAGGCTGCATCTGCTCATCGACGAAGCTCGGGTCCTCCTTCTTCATGATGTCCCCGAAGAGCGCGTGCATCTTGCCCTCGGGGCTCATCTCGAGGGAAGGCGTGCCTTCGATCATGCGCGACGTGGCGGCCGAGACATCACCCAGCGCGCCACTGGCACCGCTGCCCTTCATCTTCACCATTGCCAGGGGGGTGGCATTGAGCACGAACTGGGCGAAGCTACCCTTCGACCCGGCCGTGCTGTACTTCCAGTTCGCCGGGACCTGAAGCGTGAACTCCTTCGTGTAGGCCTCCACGCTCTGGAGCTGCCCGGGAGCAGGTGGGGCGGAGGTGGCCTGCGAGTAGCCGATTGCCATGACTATGCCGAGTACGAGGACCAGTACGCCGGCGCCAATGCCGTAGTACATGGCCATCGGCTTCCCCTCGGCCTTCGCCGATGCGCGATCGCGTCGCCGCGATGTAGTTGGGGGGGCCGGCGTGGCGGACCCGGCGGCCCCGGCAGCGGCCGGAGGCGCCTTCGGTTGCGCGCTTTGGGGCCCCCGAATCTGTTTCTTGCACCACGTGCACTGGTTGTCGTCGTCGCTCTGCATGCCGCAGAACTTGCACACCTTGCTCATGCCCGCCGTCCCTTTTGCAACTCCGAGATGATGTAACCGCTTCGAGCAAGCACCCCCGCCACCGCCCCGCCGGGACAACAGAGTCCGGCAGCCACTACCAGACAGGCAGAGATATGGTTCGGCACTGCGGCGCCATTCTCCTGTCGGGCGTGAGGGAGCTGTCCGTGGCCGGCTCGGCGCAGCGCGCCGACAGGTTCCCGCTTCCGGCCCGGCGAACAGCCTTCCGGACGTATCAATCCGGCACAGATGACGCCGGCCGGGGAGGAACCGAGATGCGGACCCTTTGCCCGAGTGCAGTTGGACTGCTGCTATGCATCGTCGCCGGAGCCGCGTGGTGCGCCCCGCAGGGGCCGCTGCCGATCATCGTGCCCACCATTGACACGCCGCCGCTGCTCGATGGAGATCTCTCCGATGCCGCCTGGGAGCGGGCCGCCACGGTTGGGGGCTTCAGCGCTATCAATGCCCTCGATACGGAGCCGGCACCGACGCAGGTGCGCATCTGCCACGACGCAGAGAACCTCTACCTCGCCTTCATCTGTGCGGAGCCGACACCGTCCACGATGGTGACGGAGACCTCCGGCACCGACGGCCCCGTCTACAGCGATGACTGCGTGGAACTGACGCTCGACCCCGCTAACGGCAAGACCATGATCTATCACTGGGCCGTGAACTCCCGCGGAGTCATCTGGGATGCCGAGCAGGGGCCGACGGGTACTGATGCCGGCTGGAACGGCGGCGCCACTGCACGGTGCAGCGTCGGCGATGCCTCCTGGGTCTGCGAGATGCGGGTGCCGTTCGCGGGCGTGGCAGGCCCCCCGAACCCGGGCGAAACCTGGGGGATCAACTTCTGCCGCGAGCGTCGCGCGGGTGATGTGCCCGAGTTCACCGCCTGGCACCCCGCCCACAGCGGATTCAGCGACCCGGTCAACACCGGCGAGATCGTCTTCGCCCCGGCGCCCGGAGCCGTGGTGCTGAGGGTACTCACCCGCGGTGCGCTCAGCGCCGATGCCGAGGGTGAGCCGGGGAACGTGTTCCGCATCGACCTGAGCAACCATGCGGCCGCCGAGGCGTCAGCAGTCGTGCGGATCGGCTCCGAAGGCGTGGTGGTTGCACAGGCCACGGCCGCCGTCCCTGCAGGGGGCGCGGCACAGGTGGCGCTGCCCTATCCGGTTCCGCCGGAGGGTCGGCCGGGGTTCAGCTTCACCGTGGCCGTCAACGGCAACAGCGTCCATGAGAGTACCCGCCAGGCCGTGAGGCCGATGCCGCGTGGGCCGCGGGTGTGGGTCACCGAGGACCCGCTGTATGAGCCGCTGCTCACCGACCGGCCGCCCGGCCTGCGCACGGAGGGCGTGCTCATCTGGGGGCACCTCAACGACGCGGGTCTGCTCAGGGAGACCGCCAGGCGCTTCGGAATACGCTATGTCCTCGATGAGGTCTATCAACTGCATGGCGAGCACGACCTGCACTTCGTCGGCCACGGAACCATACGCCACCTCAACCCCGACGATCCGTGGGTGAGGTGGCAGGTGAAGAACCTCCCGACGCCGGGGCGGCTCCCCGAGGGCGTTCCGTGGATACTCGATCCGCGCGCCATCGACGCGACGGCGGCGGAAATCGAAGCCGTGTTCACGGGCCCGCATCCGCTCGTGTGGGGCATCTACGCCGGTGACGAGGTCGCCGAGTACACTATTCCCCAGGGCGCGGAGCTGATGCGCAAGCCCGGCGACTACGCATACATCCACGAGGCCGACGCGGAGGTCAAGCGCGACTTCGGCAATGGGCAGTTCGGCATCCCTGCCGGCATCCTCGAGCGTGACCCGGACCCGTACAAGTGGATCGCCTACCGCCGCTTCTGTCATGCGAAGCTGCGGGAGCGCAACCAGCGCATCCATGATATCGTCCGCGAGTACGCCCCGGGCATGCCGATTGTGTCGACGGATGAAGGTGGGGTCTACTCCTACGAGCAGAGTTCGCAGGCGGAGCTGTTCGACATCTTCACCCAGCAGTCGGGACCGCGCGGCCGTTGGCGCGCCCAGGTCGGCTGCGTCACCAAGGTGCTGGCCGACCTGACCGGCAAGGAAGTCTGGCCGTGCGTGCACATCGAGAACTACATGCTCAACACCACGCCCGAAGAGACCGTCGAGGAGATCAGCCAGGTCTTCCGCAACGGCGGCACCGGCCTGCACCTGTTCCTCTCCGACATCCAGGGCGGCAGAAAGTGGGTGCTCGATACGAAGGTCACGGCCGTGGGCTCCCCACGCCGATGGCACACGCTGCTCAACATCGTCGACCTGCTCAAGACCATGCCGGTACCGAAGTACCCCGACTACGACCGCACCGCCATCCTGTTCAATGATGACACGCTTGCCGCCCAGCCGTATGACGCGAAGCGCCCCTATGGTGAGCAAACCGAGAGCTGCTACACGATGCTCGGGCCTGTGGCGCGGTCGTGGTTCAAGTTCATCGACTGCGCCCAGGTCATCGAGTGGCCGTCTCTGCGGGCGCGCTTCGACATCATCTACCTGCCGACCGCGCGCTACCAGCGGCCCGAGATTGTCCAGAAGCTGATGGCCTTTGTCCGCGAAGGCGGAACACTCGTCTGCGGCGATCCCCACGCCTTCGAGACCGACATCCACGGCGCGGGTACCAGTGGCAGGCGCGAAGAGCTGTTCGGCGTGCGGACGGGCGAGGCGCTCGCCGCTCCGGTGACCATCACCACGTCGCCGCGCAATCTCGGTGGCGAACTGACCGTTATCGGGGAGGCCTACTCGCTCCAATCGTCAGGCCCAGTGCCGGTCCTCGTCACATACGCCGACGGCAATCCGGCCATCGTGTCAAACAAGTACGGGGAGGGGACTGCAATCCTGTTCGGCTTCAACCCGTTCAGCTTCGCCGCAGTCGAGCAGGAGCAGTGGCGCACGTTCTTCACCGAGCTGGCCGGGATGCTCGGTCAGCCGACGGGGTTGGACATCTGGCGCTTCACATTGCCCGACAGCGTCATCTGGCAAGAGCCTGAGGATGTGGGCGTGTGCCTGACCAACAACCGCGTTATCTGGCAGGAGGAGAAGCCCCACTTCGGCGGCAACCGTGACGTCGGCGCCACGTACAGCTACTCCGCGGCCCCCGACGCGATGCCCGATGTGGACGCCGTTGACGGCGTCATCGCCTGCAGCATGGGCCACCTGACGGACAGGCGGGAGGCGATCTATGCTCGGAAGACGGGCACGACGCGCGGGGCCCCATACGACCTGCCCGCAGCCCGCTGGATGTCGGGCTGGGCGACGCCTGAACCTGTGACGATCACCGTGGACCTGAAGCAGGCCTACACGCCGGTAAAGCTATCGCTATGGTTCTGCGACACGCTGTCCGTGGTCACGGTCGAGGGTGGCACCGACGGCACAACATGGCGTGCGTTGGGCTCGGCAGATGGTCAACAGGCGGGAGTAGACGTCTACGACCTCCACATTCCGCTCGACCAGACCGGGCCCTGCCGCTACATACGCATCACCCTC
>DPJP01000251.1:0-165 GCA_003542955.1 Armatimonadota bacterium | reverse complement strand
ACCTCGCCGCCCGCGAGCCCGCCCAGCCCATGACGCTGGTTGAGATGGAGGTCTGGGGGCGGGACACCGGCCGGTAGGGTACGCGAACTGCTCGCGTGCACGGGAGAAGAAACGGGGCCCCGCTCGCGCGGGGCCCCTGGTGCCGCATCTGGTGTCGGTGACTGC
>DPJP01000101.1 GCA_003542955.1 Armatimonadota bacterium | reverse complement strand
CGACGATGATCGCCTTCGTGCGGTCGGTGATGCGGCGCTCGACGTCTGCGGGGTCCGGGCAGAGCGTGCGGCCGTCAATGTCACAGAAGACGGGCGTCGCGCCCAGGTTGAGCAGTTGCGTGTGGGTCGCCCAGAATGTCCACGTCGGTGTGATGACCTCATCACCACGGCCAATGCCAAGCCCGTACATCGCGCAGTGGATCGCCGATGTGCCGTTGTTGCAGGCCAGGGCGTACTTGCTGCCCTCCCACTCCGCGTACTCCTTCTCGAGTTCGAATGTCACATCCGTACCGGACATGCTGCGGGCATGCAGCACCTCCAGGATGGCCTTTTCGTCCTCCTCAGTCACAAGCGGCCAGGTACTGAAATCCGGGCTCGACATTGTCATGACTTTGCTGCCACCGAGAATTGCCAATTGCTCACCCATTACCGACATCCTTTCAGGAGCTTGTGCGACATCGTGCGAACCATGTCGACGGCGGCTGCCGTCGGTTACCGCCCGCCCGCCGACAGGCGGACCTACATCACTGCGTGTGCTGCTGCAACACAACTCGGAGGCCGATATTGCCGCTTCGGCCCACTGCGGCGCTCACAGGCCGGTAGGAGACCTCGAGGTCATCCGGGTGGACGAGGTCCCACNNNATACAGGCCATGTTCATTGGGCCCCAGCGACCCGACTGGCATGGTGCCGGCAGGAAGCAACCCATTCCACCTCGCGTGCACCATGTCCTCCAGTCGCGCGTTGCCTGCGAAGTACTCCCACTGCTTCTCCGTCGGCAGGCTGAAGGCCCATCCGGCGCCGAGCGTACCGGCCGCGGTGTCCTTCTCGGTCAGGCGCCTGCAGAACTCCGCGGCAGCGATCCAGTCGACATTCTCGACGGGCCGGGCGGGATCAACCCAGCGGCTGGGATTGCGCCCCATGACGGCGGCATACTGCTGCTGGGTCACTTCATGTCTGCCGACCCAGTAGCCCGCAGGCACCCAGGCCAACTCCATGCCGATGGACGTAGTGAACGGCTTGCCCTGCTGCGGACCGGCCTCTTGCGCGACGACACACGAAACCGATGCCAGGCACGCAATCGCGAGGCCGATGGTGGAGCGTGGCAACCATGCTGATCGGGTGTCCATGGGCATCTCCGTTATTCCGTGAAGCTGAGCAGCCTGAGGTTCTTCGGCTCGATAGTGCACCTGACGAGACCGCCCTCGATGCTGACGGGCGACCCGTGCAGATTGTCCGCAACGCGCCCTGCCGCGGGCAGGTGTGCCCTGATCTCAGACAGCGGGAACTCTACCTCCCGCTGCGTATCCGAGAGGTTGGTCAGCACCAGGATCAGCCGCGTGGTGCCGTTATAGCCGGTCGCGTAGACGCCGTCGGCGTTGAGCGCATGGTTGAGTTCCGGCCAGTCCCAGTAGGGGATGAAGGCCACATCCGGCTCATCGAGTTCATCGAGCACCCCCCAGGTCGCGTAGACCGCGGGAGCATCCGCATACTGCTGCCAGATGTGCGTCCCATGCAGCAGGCTCATCGCCAGCAGCCGGGGCGTGCCGATGACCTCCTGCTCAGCCCTGTCGACGTCGGGACCCATCCCGTAGCCGAAGGAGGGCAGATAGTTCTGCTGAACGCCGAACTGGTGCGGACCGATGAGGCGCGCGCGCCACTCGCCGAGCGTTATCATCTGCGTATGATCGGAGCCATAGGTGCCCTCGCCATCAAGCTCCGCGTCGATGAATGAGACGACGCCGGGGTTCATGCCCGCATGGATCAGGATGTAGGGGTCCTTGCCACGCTTGACGAACTCGTTGCGCACCATCATGAAGAGCCTGCGGAAGCCCAGGATCGGCAGTGTGGGCTGTACGATGCCCTCCTCATCGACATAGCCGCACCCGTGGCCGGTGTTGGTGCACATATTCGCGCCGCAGTTGTCGAAGTAGACGCCCTCGATGCCGTACTCATCAATGAGCCGGCCGATGCCGCGCGCGATGTAGGCGGAGAACAGGCTGTTGGGGCAAGTGGGGCGCAAGTAGGGCGGTCTTGGGATGCGCGGGAGGGCGGTCCATTCGTTGGTCCGCTCGACGTAGTAGTAACCGGCCGGGTCCTCGGAGGCGATGTGGGTCCCCGCGAAGTACGGCAGCGCCCGGTGCCCGATGGCCGAGCAGCAGTTCAGGACTCTGTTCAGCCGCTCGGGGTGACCGACCAGGGGAGTGCTGCAGCCGCCGACCGGCAGCCCGGCGCCACGCGAGCCCCGGGCCCAGAGCGTGTACCAGAGGAAGCCGACATCGCGATGCGCCCGGTGCTCTCTGGACTCCCACCGACCGGGCACGGCGCTCTTTCGGATCATGTCATAGGCGGTGCCGTAGGAGGGTGTGGGGCCCTGCGCGGCGGCATCCGGCGCGGTCTGCGTCTCGAACACATCCAGCGCCTGATCGACGATCTCCTGGTAGCCCGGGAACACGGGGTTGTAGCGCGCGTGGAACCAGTCCGCCCTGACGGGCTTGGGGGGCATCATCTGCAGAGCGAACTGGAACTCACGGCCTGCGTCCACTGAGACGGGTTGAGAGATGAAGCGGTACGTGAGGCTCACCTCGTCTCCGTTGCGGGCCAGCCGCACGGTTGGCTCGCCCTCCGCCGCTGAGTAGCCCTGCCGGCTCATGCTGATGAGGCTGACGCCCCGCTTCTCGTCGCCGACCCAGACCGTGTGCAGGAAGCCCTTGCTCCACTCCCAGATGAGCCCATCATCGGCGGGCACCGCGGGCGCCCAGTCGTTCTTGATCGCTCCGCCCATGTGCTCACTGCCGACGGTGTGGCTGGTCTCGACCTTCTCCCCCACCGCGGGGATCGGTCCGTACCCGAACACCCAGTCGCCGTGGCCGCCTGCCCGGGGAATGTCGAACCTGTGGTAGTCGATATAGCGTGCCCTCTCGGACCGTACGGGGATGGTCAGGCTCGCGCCGGTGAGCGTCGCGCCGGGCGTCGGCGGGATAGTCACGGTGTAGATCAAGAACGCGTCGTATTCCATTTGCAGGCCGATGCGCACCTCCCGCTCGCCGTCACGGAACCGCTGCCGCAGGACCGCGCGCTGGTCGGCACAGTCGATCGAGAGCCGCGAGGGCTGCAGGCTCGTGTGCGTGCCATCGGCATACTCGACTGTGAACTCCATCGGCCGTGCGAGCACCTCCTGCCCCAGGATCGAGACGCTGTCGGGGAAGATGCGCTGCCCGAACCGTATACGGGAGGTCGTCAGGGCGAAATCGCCCTCCTCCCCCATGCGGATCGGCTCATACGGGGGCAGCACGGTGTCCACGGCGGCAATCTGCTCCAGCTCGGCGAGTTCCTCGGGTGAGAAGCCGGGGTAGCTGGTGAAACTGTCGTCCTTCGCGTACTCGGGCCAACTCTCACACATCCGTGCGAACTCGTCGACCGGCGCCCGCAGCTCGAAGCTCCTGATGCGCGCGCGAACGTCCATGGGCGTCGCGTCGGTCCTCTCCAGAAACACGATCGAGGGGCGGATGCCGACTGCGTTCTCGGAGGGGGTGTAGGTGAAGGTGTAGTCCTTCAGTTCAGGCGAGAGCACGTACCGCTCCGAGTAGTTGTTGCCGATATGGTGTCCGCCCGCATCGTACTCGAAGGCGCCGAAGGAGAACTGCCCCTCCCCCGCCATCCGCAACACCATCGTGTATGACTGGCCCTTCTGCACGCGCAGCAGGTAGGTGCTGTAGACCGAGAAGGTCCTCTCCATGCCCGGCGAGGACACGATCATCTCGGTGACGAGGACCTGTGCGAGCTGCGACTTGTCGGCGGTGAGAGCAGCGTTCTGATAGCCGGGCCCAAGCACGCCGAAACCTGTCGTTCCCTCCGTGAAGGTTCCGTTGAAGATGGCGTTGCGGGTCTGCGCCTGCGCGCCGGTGGCCGATAGGACGAAACAGGCCACAAGGAGGCCAATCCCCATTCCACTCAGATCGATAGTGATGAAGTTGACGCCGCGCCTGTGCATGCTGCGTGCCTCCCGCTGGATAGTCCTGAGCTCTACACGACACGATTGATCGGTGGCTCGCCGGCCATGAACCTGACGATATTCAGCACGGTCTCCTCCCGCAACTGGGTAACGGCCTCCGCCGAGTAGAAGGCCGTATGCGGGGTAATGATCACCTGCGGGAAGTCACGGAGCGGGTGATCCATCGGCAGCGGCTCCTGCTCGTGCACATCAAGGCCCGCGCCCGCGACCCGCCCTGCCCGTAGCGCCTCAACGAGTGCGTCGGTGTCGATGATCATCCCGCGCGAGGTGTTGATGACATACGCGGTGGGCTTCATCAGCGAGAAGGCCTCGGCGTTGAGCATGTGCCTGGTCTCGTCGGTGCCCGGCACGTGGAGGTCAACGATATCAGAGCGCCCCAGGAGTTGTCCGAAGGATACCATTTCAACTGGCCGGCCGTCCACATCCACTGCAGGGGCATACGGGTCGTGGCCGATGACATGCTTGAAGAACGGGCGCGCCCGCCGCGCCACTGCGCGGCCGATGGCGCCCATCCCGACCACGCCGTATGTCAACTCACACAGCCTGCGCATCGGCGCCAGGCCGCCGAGGCCCCACTCGCCCGCGCGGACCAGATCGGTGGTGACGACCAGCTTGCGCAGCAGCGCCAGCGCCAGCGCCAGGGCGTGATCGGCGACCTCCGGGATGCAGTAGGAGGGCGAGTTGAGCACCGCGATGCCATGCTCCCGGCAGTAGTCCAGGTCGATGTTATCCACCCCGATACCGTTGCGGGAGATGACCTTGAGGTTGGGGCACAGTTCCAGTACTGCCGCGGTGATCGGCGCCCACTGGGCGACCATCGCCGCCGGGTCGACGCCGGCGATGGTGTCGAGCACCTGCTGCTCGGTGCTGCAATCGGCGCGGATGATCTCAAATCCCGCGGGGCCGAGCACCGAATGCTCGATGTCGAGTTCGTCGGCGATTGTGTAGTCGCTGAAGTAGACCGTCATGTTGGGCATGTTCGTGTTCTCCCTCCTGGCCATCCCGCCTCACCCCCGGCCCCTCTCCGGGCCGCGCCACACGGCGGCGCGGGGCGGAGAGGGGAGAACGGCAAGCAACGTTCTCCACCAGCCGAGATGACGGTGATCCGCCGTGTGCGCCCCAGTCTGCAGTTGTCGGCTGCCGGACAAGCCGGCATCCCATGTCCCCGCGTCGCTCCGCTGCCTGGACGCCGGTAGTGTTCCCGCTGCGTGCACCGTCGGCCTGCGAACGGAAACAACCAGCGGAGAGTCATTTTGCGCCGATGGCGGAATCGGCCCGGCCGACGGCGAACCATCCGGCGAGTGCTGTGCCGTGGATATCGTGCCGGGGAGGAACGCCAGATGGCTCCACGCAAGCGCATATTCAGTCAGGAAGAAGCCTGTCGTGCGCGACTGAAGGCCCAGAAGCCGCTGCTGCCCTGCAATGCCAGAACGAAGGACGAGTGGAGAACGTGGCGGCGCGCCTTCAAGCGCGCGATCGTCAAGGAGTTGGGTCCGGAGCCCGAGGCGGTGCCGCTGCGCCCGGAGGTGCTCGAGCGCACGGACATGGGCGAGTACATCCGCGAGACTGTCGTCTACGACACCGACCCGTACAACTCCGTCCCGGCATGGGTGCTGACGCCGAAGGGGTTGAAGAAGGGAGAACAGGCGCCGGGCATACTCGTCGCTCACGGGCATGGGCACGGCAAGAACACCTGCCTGGACCTCGACCCCGAGGGCAACCCGGCGGAGACGTATATGCACGGCGCCGCGGTGCGCCTCACGCAGCATGGCTATGTGACCATCGCCCCGGACTGGCGCGGCTTCGGGGAGCGGATCGACCGCGATGAGTTCGTGCGCCGCCCAAGTCGCGATGGCTGCAATGTCGCCTACATGGCCAACGGCTACTTCGGCTTCCAGTACCTCGGCCTGCAGGTGTGGGATGCCAGACGCACGCTGGACTATCTGCAGAGCCGCCCGGAGGTCGATGGCTCGCGGCTCGGGATGATCGGCTGCTCGTTCGGCGGGACGATGACGACCTACACCTCGGCGCTGGATGACCGCATTAAGGCCTGCGTGATCATCTGCTACCTGAGCACGCTGCAGGGAGCGTTCGACCAGATGGGCAACTTCTGCGGGGCGCAGTACATGCCCGCGCTGGCCAAGTACGGCGACATCCCTGACGTGGCATCCCTTATCGCCCCGCGGCCGATGCTTGCCGAGATCGGAGAGTATGACACATGCTTTCTGGTCGATGACGCGATGAAGGCCTACCGGCGTGTGAAGAAGGCCTACACAGCGGCGGGAGTGCCGGAGAAGTGCGAACTCGACCGCTTCCCGGGGGTGCACGAGTTCAGCGGAAGGAAGGCCCTCGACTTCTTCGAGAAGTGGCT
>DPJP01000027.1 GCA_003542955.1 Armatimonadota bacterium | reverse complement strand
CCGGATGGGTGCCAGTCCCCGCACGCAAACCTTCATGCCACGTGTGACGTCCATAGAGCAGTGCACAATCAACACCAGCACCGGAGCAACCAGCCATGTGTGTAGCAATTCCGGGTGAAGTCATCGAGATAGAGGGCAACACCGCCAGGGTCGAAGTCAGCGGCAGTGTCGTGCCCGCGCGCATCGACCTCCTCAGCGAAGACGTGGAGGTCGGCGACTACCTGCTCGTGCATGCGGGTTTCGCCATCAACAAGGTCGACAAGCAGGAGGCCGAAGAGGTCCGCGCGCTCTGGGCCGAGCTTGGGGGAGCGTCCTGGTGAGCATCGCCGCCCACTGCAGGGAGCTGGCCGATCAGATCGCCGCGGCGGACCCGCCGCCGATGACGATCATGGAGGTCTGCGGCACGCACTCGCATGCCATCGGCCGCTACGGCATCAGGCAACTGCTCCCCGAGAGCATTCGGCTGATATCGGGCCCCGGCTGTCCCGTGTGTGTAACCGCCGATTCCGACCTCGATGCCATCGTCCAGATCGCGCAACAGGGCGCGATCATCGCCACCTTCGGTGACATGGTGCGCGTTATCGGTCCGCGCGGCAGCCTCGCCGACGCCCGTGCCGCGGGCGTGGAGGTCAGGGTCATGTACTCGCCGATGCAATCGCTCGACCTCGCCCGCGAGTACCCCGACCGCGAGGTCGTCCTGATCGGCGTCGGCTTCGAGACCACCACGCCGGCCATCGCCGTGACTGTCTCTGACGCCGCCTCCACGGGCCTGCGCAACTTCAGCGTCTACGCGTGCCACAAGCTCGTGCCGCCCGCGCTCGAGGTGCTCATCGCCGATCCGGATTGCCGCATCGACGCGCTCCTGTGTCCGGGGCATGTCAGCACCATCATCGGCGCGAATGCCTATGAGTTCATCCCCCGCGACCACGGGATTCCGTGTGCAATCGCAGGCTTCACCCCCCTCGATATCCTCCTGGGGGTCAACTCGCTCGTGAACCAGATCGTCAGCGGCGAGCCCCGCGTGGACAACTGCTACCCGCGCGCCGTCCAGGCGGAGGGCAATCCGAAGGCCCGTGCGCAGGTCGAGAGCGTCTTCGCCGTCGCCGATGTCGACTGGCGGGGCCTCGGCATGCTGCCCGATAGCGGCCTGGCTCTGCGCGCCGAGTACTCACACCTCGATGCCCGCACGCGCTTTGACCTCGCCCCGCCCATCGAGATCGACCGCGGCCCATGCATCTGTGGCGAGGTTCTGCAGGGCAAGGCTCTCCCAACCGACTGCCCGGCCTTCGGCTCCGCATGCACCCCGCAGTCACCCATCGGCCCGTGCATGGTCTCCTCGGAGGGCTCCTGCGCGGCGGCATATCGCTACGGCGGGTAGGACACCACCCATGGCCGGAAAGAGACACCCTATGCATCATCAACCAACCGACCAGACAATCGGCCTCGGCCACGGCAGCGGCGGCGCCGCCATGCAGCAACTCATCAGAGATGAGCTGCTCTCCGTGCTCCCCGGCCAGAATCCCGACGCCCTCGAGGACGCCGCGGTGCTTGATCTCCCCCCGGGCCGCATCGCCTTCACCACCGACTCCTTCACCGTGCAGCCGCTCGAGTTCCCGGGCGGCAACATCGGACACCTGGCAGTCCACGGCACCGTCAACGATTTGGCCATGCGTGGCGCCAGGCCGCTCTACCTCTCTGTCGGGATGATCATCGAGGAGGGCCTCCCTCTAGATACACTCCGCCGCATCGTGGCCTCCCTGGGAGAGGCGGCGCATGATGCTGACGTCTCCATCGTCGCCGGTGACACGAAGGTCGTCGGCCGCGGGCAGGCAGACGGTATCTTCATCAACACCTCCGGCATCGGCACCTGCGGTCCGCACGCCCCCTCGGTGGCCGCCGCGCGTCCGGGTGATCTCGTTCTTGTCAACGGCACGATGGGCGACCATGGCGTCGCCGTGATGATCGCGCGCGAGGACCTCCAGGTGACCGCCGATCTGCGGAGCGACACGGCAGCGCTCTACTCGCTCGTTGAGCCGATGCTTGCCGCCGGCGGCGAGGGCATCCACACCCTGCGTGACCTGACTCGCGGCGGCCTGGCAGCGGGGCTCAACGAGATCGCATCATCATCGGGAGTGGGGATATCGGTTGACTCGCGGGCGATCCCGGTGCGCCCGGAGGTCGGCGGCGTGTGTGAGATACTCGGGCTCTCGCCGTACGCGGTTGCCAACGAGGGCAAACTCGTCGCCATGGTGGCGCCCGATGCCGCCGACGCCGTCCTCGAGGCGATGCGCGAACACCCACTCGGCGCGGATGCCGCTATCATCGGCGAGGCGACCGATGCACGAACAGCCGAACGCGGCGCCGGTGCCACGGGCCTCGTGCGCGTCACGACGGCCATCGGCACCACGCGTGTGCTGGAGTTGCCCGCCGGCGAACTGCTGCCGCGGATCTGCTGATGGTCTGGCGGCCAAGCAGCCCAACAAGAAAACGGCTCCCCGTCACAGGGAGCCGTTCGTCGGTTCGGTAGGTTGACATCTGGTTCGACTCAGATACGGCTGCAGGTGGTGCTGTGGTATGAGCCGCGAGTGGGCGCGGCCTGCTACAGAGCTTTGTTCACCAGGTCGCTGACCGACACGATGCCCTGGACCTTCCCGTCGAAGATGACCGGGGCGCGGGAGAGACCGAAGTTGCTCATCAAGCGGGCCACATACTTCACATCCAGGTCGGGATTCACCACCACCAGCGGCTTGGACTGGATTTCGTGGACCTTCACTTCGTCGGGGTCCTCGCCCTGGGCGAGCACGGCGTAGGCGATATCTCGCTGGGTGACGATCCCGTAGGCGTCCTCGAGCCCGCGCCGCTCGACGATCAGCGCCCGCACTCCCTCCTTCTTCATGACCTCGACCGCCTCGCTCACAGTCGCCATCCCGTCGATCATGATGACGGGGCTGCTCATCACATCTCTGGCCGTCGGCATCTGAACGCACCTCCCTGCAGGGTTGAATGGTACCAACTCCTTCAACGGCGGGTTTCCATATCCTGCAGGGGTTGCCAACTCCGCGCGGAGTCGTCCGGCGCCTGTCATCCGGCTGCGTTGACCACCCGCTATCGCCGGACTATAATGGCCTGCGGAAAGGCCCCCCAATGAGTGAATCCCAGATCAGTCTCTCCCAATTGCGCAGGCGCATCGCCCGGCTCGGCCCCCAGGTAACTTTCTTCCTGCTCGCGCTCCTCTTCTGCGGCGCGCAGGGCGGGGCGTTCCACACCACCTTCAACAACTTCCTCGCCGACACGTACGATATATCCGCCCAGACCCGCGGCCTGCTCGAGTTCCCCCGCGAGTTGCCCGGCCTGCTGGTAACGCTCATGGCAGGCCTGCTCGCCTTTCTCCCGGAGACCCGCGTCGGCGGCGTGGCACTGCTGTGCTCCGTGGCGGGGCTCTGGGGTCTGGCCGGGGTCGGTTACATCGACAACCGCGCGATCGGCTGGCCGCTGATGATCCTGTTCATGTTCGCCTGGTCGGTCGGCGGCCACCTGATCATGCCGGTTAGCGAGTCCATCGGGATGAGCCTGGGGACGGTTGCGCACCGCGGCCGGAAGCTCGGACAGGTGCGTGCCGCGGGCGCGGTGGGCGGCGTCGCGGGCGCCGGCATGGTGTGGGTACTCACAGAGCTGGTCTCAGTCCCGTCATGGCGAACCTCAGTCACCACAGGCCTGCCCACACCGCCATACTGGCTCGTCTTCGGCATCGGCGGTCTGTTCGCTCTGGTGGCAACGATCCTGCTCCTGCGGATCCGCGAGATCGGGAGCCAGACGAAGCGCCCGCGACTGATCATCCGCCGTCAGTACTGGCTCTACTATGTGCTCTCGCTGCTGTTCGGCGCCCGCAAGCAGGCATTCCTGACCTTTGCCCCATGGGTGCTCATTCGCATCTTCAACCAGCCCCCATCGACGTTCGCCAAGCTCTGGATCGTCGCTGCCGGTTCAAGCCTGTTCATCATTCCCACCGTCGGCAAGCTGATCGATCGCTTCGGCGAGCGCAGGCTGCTGATGGCCAACTCCGTGCTGATCCTGCTGATCTGCATGGTGTACGGATTCGCCTACAGATGGGGAATCACCGGCCCGGGCCTGTGGCTGACGCTCGCGTGCTACATACTCGACGAACTGCTCTTCTCGGTGGAGATGGCCCGCTCGACATACCTGTCGAAGATCGTCGAGAACCCCGACGACCTCCCCGCCTCACTCAGCCTCGGTGTAAGTCTGGATCACGCCGTCGGGATGTCGGTACCCGCGTTGGGTGGATGGATGTGGGACCGCGGCGGCACGTACGGGCACCGCTGGGTCTTCGCCGGCGCCGCGTGCGTTGCCGTACTCATGGGCATCTTCGCCTCGATGATCCGCGTGCCCGACTCTCGCACCCCGTCAGGCGCGCCGGCCGACGAGGATACCGCCCAGGCCGGCTCATAGCTCGGCGGCTCCCGCCCCGACAAGCCGCTACAACCCAGCCGCCATGCGTCCCCCGGGCGCACAATCCCGGAGGACACTCCGCCCCGGCGGCGAACAACCCTCTCGCACACGGTCCGCTCAGCACCTGGCCTCGGAGGAACCCTCATGGATTTCGACATCCTCATCAACAATGCCACCATCGTCGACGGTACCGGCGCGCCGGGTTACTGCGCCAACGTCGGCGTCAAGTACGGCAAGATCGATGCGATCGGCGCGCTTGATGACGCCACGGCGGCGCATGTCATCGACGCCACCGGTCTGGTCGTCAGCCCCGGCTTCATCGACGTCCACACCCACTGCCACAACAACGTCAACAAGGACATCCTCCACGAGGATAACCTCGTCCGCCAGGGGATCACGACCGTCGTCGCCGGCAACTGCGGCAGCTCCGGCTGGCCGGTCGGAGAGCACCTCGACAAGGTTGACACGCACGGCATGAAGCAGAACTACGCGATGCTCGTCGGGCATCACACGGTCCGCAACGCGCTCTTTTCGGACCGGCAGCCCGGCTTCCTTGACCCCGGCGACTTCAAGTTGATGCAGGCCGAGGTCGAGCGCGGGATGGATGAGGGCGCCTTCGGTGTCACCGTCGGCTATGCCAGGGACTTCGAGACCAATGAGGAGGTCTTCGCCTTCGCCGAGCCCGCCGGCGCCCGCGACGGCATCTACGCCTCCCACATCCGCTCCGAGGACCGCCACCTGCTGCAGGCGATTGCCGAGATCATCGAGCTGGCACAGCATGCCGACATCGCGATTCAGATATCGCACCTGAAGACCATGAACCCGGACAACTGGGTGAAGCTCAACGCCGTCTTCGCGCTGATGGAGGAAGCCGCCGACCGCGGCCTGCGCCTGCGCGCCGACCGCTACCCCTACATCGGGTGGCACGGCGGCTCCACCAATGCCCTCCCGCGTATCGCCTACACCATCAAAGCCGCACGCGGCGAATGGGGCAACCTCCGCGACGCCGATGTCATCGACATTGTGATGGAGGAGCTTGAGAAGATGCACGCGCAGCGCGGCGGACCGGACAAGCTGCTGTTCTGCTCGATGCGTGAGCCGCGACCCGAAGTCGAGGGCAAGACGCCCGCGCAACTCGCCGAGCAATGGGGTGTGGACCTGCTCGAGGTCGGTATCCGGCTCGAGCAGATGGGCGGAATATCGGCCATCGGCCTGGCGATGTCGGAGGACAACCTCAAGCGAATCCTGGCACATCCCCTCGTCGGCGTGGGCTCCGACANNAGCCACCAGGAGGCCGACAAGTCGCTGCAGACGCACCCGCGCAGCTACGGCACCTTCCCGCGCATCCTGTGCAAGTACACGCGCGAGGAGGGAGTGCTCACGCTGCCCGAGGCCATCTATAAGATGAGCGGGATGCCCGCGGAGCACTTTGGCTTCACCGACCGCGGAGTGCTCCGGGAGGGCCTGGTGGCCGACCTCGTGGTGTTTGATCCGGCGACCGTCCGAGATACCGCGGAGTTCCTCAACGCGCACCAGTATCCCGAGGGAATCCCGCACGTCATCGTCAACGGCAAGTTCGCGGTGAAAGACGGCAACACGACCCCGGAGCATCACGGCCGAGCGCTGCGGAAGACGAGTATGTAGCCGCTGCCCGTGGCATTCGCTCAAGAAACTCAACGCTCAACATGCTCAACATAGCTTGCGCGCGCACAGGCCGTTCAGCGCCCAATAGAAGGAATGTGAAGACCAATGGCGCCCCGAAAGCGACCGGATGATATCGAGTTCGAGCTTGCCGAGCACACACCGATACGTCGCGCCATCGGTGACCGGACGCTGCAAAGCGTCAACGAGATCCCCCAGTTCCGCGTCCAGAAGCAGGTGCTCGCAGATGAGTTGCTGGCCTTCAGAAAGCAGCTGAAGGATGCCAACAGCGGGAGCGTTCCCAGTCACAACGACATCCTCATCAAGCTCGTCGCCCTCACGCTCCGGGACTTCCCGCGCCTCAATGCCTGGTGGGACCCGGCCGGCCTGAAACTGCTTGGGGAGATCAACGTCGGCTTCGCCGTATCAACGGAGCAGGGCGTGCTCCTGCCCACCGTACGCGCCGCAGACGCGAAATCGCTCGGGGAGATAGCGGCAGAGACCAGGGAGATGATCGAGCTGGCGCGCGTCGGCCGACTGCGCGCGAGCCTGCAGATGGGCGCGGGGTTCACCATCTCCAACATCGGCCCAGTGGGCATCGATGTCTTCGACGCGATCATCTCTCCACCGCAGACGGGCATCCTCGCTATCGGCTCGATCATGCCCAGCCCGGTCGTTGTGGATGGGCAGGTTGTCGTGCGGAACACGATGTGGCTCTCCCTGACCATTGACCACCGCTCGGTGGACGGCTCAGACGGGGCCCGCTTTGTCGCTGCCCTCGCAAAAAGCATCGAGGATGCCGGCACGGTGCTCTCTCAATGAAGCTTGTGGCTTGGTGAATTATTCATTAAGACAGCAAAAAATATCGCAAGATGTCTTGACACGCCTGCGCGGGCATGTTATGGTGCTGCCAGTCGTCATTCAGGGGGCGACATGCGAGTCGTTATCCAGTCGTAGAAGACGCTTCAGTTTTGGGTGTGCCACCGGCACACCCGGGGGNNATCAAAGTGGGAATGGTCGTTCTCGTCCTCGTTGTCTCGCTCTCGATCGTGCAGGCAGACCTCATCACCGTTGACGGTGATCTCTCCGATTGGTCGCAGCCCGACGTCATCGTCGGTCTAGACCCCGATGATCCCGGCGTTTCCAACGAGTTCGACATCAAGTACACGAGCAGTCTGTGGGATGCCACGGCCGGCATCGTGTTCTTCAGCGTCGAGACATGGGCGCCGTTGGCAGCTCCCGGCGGCGGGCGCCTTATCGAGCTGATGATCGATGCCGACAACGACGGCACCACCGGCGGCGGCTGGAATGGCGAGAGCGGCGGTCTCGAGTACCTGATCCGCTTCGATCTCACCACGAACAGCCCGCTGCAGTACGGCAGCTCGCTCGGCCTGGGCGACAACTACTCCTTCTACACATGGAATGGCGCCGCCTGGCAGTTCTCGGCCAGTGCGCCCGCCGGACTCAACATCAGCCGCGGCAATGCCGTCGGCGGTGTCGGTGTCGAGTGGGCAGTTCCGGGGACGCTGATCGGGAGCCCGTCAACCTTCGGCTGGACGGTCCATCTCGACGACAACAACATCTCGCCCGATGATCAGGTCGACAAGCAGTTTGGCAAGGCTCCCGAGCCCGCCACACTCGCTCTGTTCGCTCTCGGTCTGGGCGGCCTCTACCTCAAGCGCCGCCGCACCAGCTAACGCCTGACCCACTTCCCAAACATAGAGCGGGCCACTGTCCCCCGGTGGCCCGCTTGATGGTGCCTGGATTCAGGCGATTCTGAGCACGCGCTCAACCATCAGAGCTTCCGGCCTCCCCCTGCAGATAGGCATCCCGGAACCGCATGCTCATCTCCACCTGCGGCAGCGCGTCATCCCTCTCCCGCTTGATCGAGTAGCGCTGGCTGTTGGGCACCATGTGCTCGGTCAAGTCCGGGCGCGAATCAAGCAGGGCGACCACATCCAGCAGGTCCGGTGCGACACCGGGCGCATGCTCGATGCCCTCGAAGAGCGCGCAGACGACATCATAATCGCGTGGCGTATCGATGCACAGGCGGTACAGACCCCGCCGGACCGGCTCCGGCGCGATGACCGACAGCACGCTGAAGACGTCGGGGTGTCGCCGCAGAGCCGGCGTCACGTGCTCGTGGTCGGTGCGCAGGTCCGCCAACTCCCAGCTTCTCTCCAGGGCAGCCAGGCTGAAAACCTCCGCCTGCGTGCCATAGGGGAAGGTCTCGTCGGTTGCGTTCGAGACATAGTCGAAATCCGCGGTCAGGTAGGCCTCTATGACACCCTCGCAGACCCACGGCGAGAAGAGCGGTGAGTCCCCGCTCACGCGGACGATGATGTCGAGCCCCATTTCTCGCCCGGCGCCGAGATACCGCGCCAGGACGTCCTCCGGATCGCCACGATACACCTGCGCGCCATGCGCCTGCGCCTCCTCGACCACCGGGTCGTCGTCGGCCGAGGTCGTCGTCGCAACGACCACCCCGTCCAGCAACGAACAGGCCTGCAGCGCGCGAATCGTCCACCCGAGCAGCGATACCCCTTCAATCGGCTTGAGCGTCTTGCCGGGCAGTCTTGTTGCGCCCATCCGCGCCTGGATGATCCCCGTAATCACGCTCTCACTCCACCTGTCTCCATGGTTCCGGGCGGCGTCCCACCCGGGAGGAAGGCCCTTCGACGGCCGCGCGGAATGATTTCGACGCGGAACCGGGGCGTGCCTCCATTGCGCCACCCGCTCCGCCGCGGAAGGCACTCACCAACACCTCGCACGGAGGCCGGCTATGAAAGTATACATACTCACCGACATGGAGGGCATAAGCGGCATCAGCCGCCAGGAGATGGTGCGCCCGGATGAAGGCGGCGACCACTACCAGTACGGACGTCGCTGCCTCACCGAGGACATCAATGCCGCCGTCGCCGGGGCCTTCACGGGCGGCGCGACCGAGGTTCTCGTCAACGACGGCCACGGCGGCGGCCGCCACCTCATCCTCGAGGACGCCGACCCCAGGGCCCTCTACGAGCGCCCCGTCAGCGGTGTGAACATGTGCCCCTCTCTCGATGAGTCGTTCGACGCGATGTTCCTCGTCGGCATGCACGCGATGGCCGGCACCCTCAACGGCTTCCTGGACCACACGCAGTCCTCGATGAGTTGGTTCAACTACTATCTCAACGGGCAGAAGTGCGGCGAGATCGGCCAGTGCACCGCCTGGGCCGGCCACTACGGCGTGCCGGTCGTATTGGTCACCGGCGACCAGGCCGCGTGCGATGAGGCCGGACGGCTCTACAACACACCGGTCAAAGTCTCCGTGAAGACGGCACATGGCCGACAGGCAGCAACCTGCATCCACCCGAAGACGGCCCGAGAGATGATCCGCGAGGGGGCCCGCCAGGCGATGGCGCACATCGGCTCGACGCAGCCCTGGGTGTTGCCGAAGCCGATCTCCGTCCGCCTGGAGCTCTACCGCTCCGACATGGCCGACGGCATGGCCGACTCTGACCGTGTCACGCGTATCGACGCCCGCACGGTGGAGATGACCGTCGACTCGCAGATCGAGATACTCAAGTGGTCATAAACGCCCCGGCGATGGGTTGAGCGCCGTTCGGGGCCGCCCCGGCGGCGTCCGGAAGGGTCCCCGAGGGTGCTTAGCACTCTATCGCATAGAGTGCTAAGCACCTCTTGATTCTTGCGTCGGTTTGCGCTATTATGGCCCCGTGGTACGTGGGAGAAAGCCGATGCACAGCTTATTGAAGCCAACGGCTCAAGTTAGCATTAGGAGGTGCGAGACGTGGCACTGAAGATCTTGGGCGACAGAGTCATGATCAAGGTGGACGAGGCTGCCCAGACTGAGGGCGGCGTTCTTCTGCCCGAGACGGCACAGGAGAAGCCTCAGCGTGGAAAAGTGGTTGCGGTCGGCGAGGGCCGCAGGCTCGACAGCGGCGAGATTGTCGCCCCTGACGTCGCCGAGGGCGATACCGTCATCTTCGCCAAGTACGGCGGCACCGAGATCACCGAGGACGGCGAGGACTACAAGATCCTCGAGACCAGCCAGATTTACGCGAAGATTGTCTGAGCGCCACCGGGCGGCCGCGAACCGCATCGCCCCCGTGTCTGAGTGCTCGAGAAAGGAAGACTTACGCTCATGGCTGCAAAGCAGATACTCTTCAATGAGGAGGCCCGCCGGGCCCTCGAGCGCGGCGCCAACGCCGTCGCCGA
>DPJP01000325.1 GCA_003542955.1 Armatimonadota bacterium | reverse complement strand
CCTCTCCGGCCACGGAGAGGGGTCGGGGGTGAGGCCGGACAGGTGCCCTCTCGCCATTCCCTTCAGAAGCTCTCGAGTATCGCACTCAGGCGCGCGTCCCAGATCACCTCTCGCAGCACCGGCGTCATCCGCTGCATCTCCACATCCAGCCGGCTCCACTCGGCAGCGTCCATCTGTTCGCCGGCTCTGCGTCGGAACTCCGCCAGTTGTGCGCGGTGTTCCGCGAGGCGCCGGCCAAGCTCCGCAGCCGCCGCGGCGTCCTTCTCGCGTTCGCGCTCTCCCTCCAGGTCTCTGAGCAGCCGCTCGATGCCGTCCAGAGTGGCCGCCGCCAGTCCGCTGTAGGATTGCTGCGAGAAGCCCTCCGGGCTGTAGACGTGTATCGGCCCGGTACGGTTGCCCTTACGCAGCTCATCGCCCAGCGCGCCGATCATCTCCGGCGTGCCCGAGAGCACCAGGTGCGAGAAGCGGTCCGGGTCGTGGAATCCCCCCTGAACTCGTGCCCACGTCATCCACTCACCGTTGCCGCTCAGGTGCCGATCTCGATTGAGGTTGAACCCCAGCACCCGGCCGGGCGCGACCTCGCCGCCGAGCTTCCGCCACGGCACAGCCAGCTCAACCGACCAGAAGTCCTCANNAGCTCGATGGTCTCCGTCCGGAAAATCCCGTGCTCATCCAGCGGCACGCGCGTCGGCAGCAGTTGCGCCATCTTCGGCTCGTCGCAGTGGATGCCGAAGTAGAGGTACTCATCATCATACAGCACCCTGAAGGCCGTCTGGACCTCGCAGAGCGTGTCGGTCTCGAAGAGCGTGAAGCCGGAGACCAGTGGCGCCGCCTGCCACGAGGCGTCATCGAGCTTCCCGTCGAGTTCCAGCGCAGCGTCAACCCGCGGGACGGGGTACACGCCGATCGGGAAGCTGTCCGCGGCCTGCGCCCACGCAGCCGCGAGCACGGCCAGGCCCACCAGCACAGTCCTCGTTCTCATATTACCTCACCTGCTTCACGTTGAGCCGACACCCTCCGCTGCGATCGCTGCAGAGCTCATCGGCACTGATGGTCCAGGTCCCCTCAGGGTCGTTGTAGGCCATCGGCAACTGAACGCTCACCGGTTCCGAGCCGGCGACGACAACCTGCTCGAGCCACTCCGCCGACTGCCCGTTGGGCTGCTTGACCCGCAGGTAGGCAGCTCGCGTCCCGTCCGCCTTCGGGAATGACACCCGCACCTGCGCCATCTCACCGGGCGCCACAGTCGACTTGTCCGCCGTCACCGTCACACCGGCGATGGGCTGGACCGAGGCGGCGTAGAAGCGTGCACGGTACGGCGTGATCTGCACCTGGTAGCTGCGCTTGTGCCCGAGGTCGCGGCGGTCCTTGATATCGAAGAGCCGCTGCCCGCCGTGCAGCTCCAACTGCGCCTCCTCAGCCACACCCCTCTGCCGGAACACCGACACCAGCTCGATGTCGCCGTTGCGCCAGCGCGTGACCTCCACATTGCGCAGCCGCTGTCCGTCGCCGTTGCGCAACACCACCGCCGGCCTGACGTCGGCAAGCGCGAACAGCCCCCGCACGGCCTCCGCGGCCGCCTCCGGCGTCGTGTCAGAACTCAGCCCCGGGTACGAGCCCATCGCCATGTTCAACAGCACTGCCTTGCCCTGCCCGAAGCTGTTCACCAGCATGACGGGCGTCTCGCCGGCCGCGCCCAGGCTCTGAGCGCCGGCGGCCTCGATGCCCGCATCCACGCGCACCGTCTCGAGCGTCAGGTCCACATCGACGGCGCCGAGGGCTCCATTGATCTGCGCCGCGGTGTTGACCGCATCGACGAACTCCACGCGCTTGACGCCGAACACATCGTCCAACACGCCGCTCTGCAGCGGTTTCAGGTGCCCGTCATAGATGCCGGGGCGCACGTCGGCTATGAGCACGCCGCCGGCGCGCACGTACTCGCGCAGCATGTCGGCCTCGATCGGCCCAATCGCCTGGGTGTTGGCCAGGATGATGACCTTGAAGCGCTCCAGTTCCGCCTCTCCCAGCCGCATCTGCCGGTCGGTGAAGTAGCGGAAGTTCAGCCCCAGCTCGCGGATCGCGCTATGCCAGGCGTTATGCTCTCCCTCGTAGCTGCCGTAGGAGGGCGAATGCTGCACCTTGCATGCGTATGCCGAGGCGTGTGAGAACATCATGCCGACGCCGTCATCGAGCATCTCCGAGGCCAGCAGCAGGTCACCCAGCCCCTCGCGGACGGTCTGCGTATCCCGCAGAATCTCCTGCACCGCCGGGTACGGGTCGAATGTGGGCGACAGCCAACCGTGGAAGCGCCCGATGACCTCCCATCGCCACCACCACACCGCATCGCTGCCCCGCGTCAGCATCCGCCAGTACTGCAGAAGCAGCGTGTCGGCATCCTTCGTGTAGCCCATCCAGTTCGAGCGCGGGAAGTCCCGCGGAGCGATCGAGCGCACGACCTCGTCCGCGGTCCCCGGGTACGGTGACCAGAACGTGTTCGAGCGGATGAACCCATCCAGGTCGTCCCCGTCCTTGAACCGCCCCGCGCCCTCGAAGCCGCACAGCGCCTGCGGGTCGATGCGACGGAAGCTCTCGCCGAACCGCTCGCACAGCTTGCAGAAGTTGTACGACTGATACGCCTGCCGGTCGAACCATCGCGGGAAGCTGCCCGCCTGCAGTGCCGTATTCTCCGCATCATCATCGGGCGCGGAGAGCTCAACCTGCTCGAAGCCGGCGTACTGCGTGCCCCACGAGGCGTTGAGCGCCGCGATGTCTCCGTACTCCTGCTGCAGGTAGCGCTGATAGGCCGCCAGGCAGTGCGGGCTCAGGCACGAGCCCCGCACGGCGATCTCATCACCCAGCGAGTAGACGAAGACGCCGTGGCGGCGCGCCGCCACCTGCTTGTCGGCTATCTCGTCGACGTAGGCCTGAATCTGAGCCTCGTCATTCCAGCAATGCGGGTCCATCACCCCGCCCTCGCCCTTCTTCGCGTAGATGTGGGTCGTGTAAGGCACCCAGGCGATGTTGTTGGCAGCCACATAGGGCGGGGGCGTTCCGCTCCCCAACTGCAGCGTTACCCCGCTGCGGGCCAGGCTCTCCTCCGCGTACGGCCCAAGCGTCCCCGTCGGCAGGTCCCAGATCAGGAAGTTGAACTGATCCCGGTTCCGCCTGGTGACTCTGGCGAATGCCCACGCCGAAGACACCTCGTCGGCGCCCTGAACCAGGCTCGCCCGCACCGTCACCAGCATCGGCAACCACGGCTCGATCCGGAAGCGGAAGCGTCCCTCGCCCTGCACCGGGCCGGCGATGTCGCGCATGAGTTCGCGTCCACGGTGGTCGAGCAGGCTCACTAGCAGGCGCTCATCCGCCCCGCCGGGCTCGCCGGACAGGCTCACCTTGCCCCGCAGATATGAGCCGATCTCGCCCCAGTCCTGGTCCAGCTCGAGCACACCCACCCCACGGGGGCTGATGACATTGAGCGCAACGCTGCCGAAGTCCTCGACGCCGCGGTCGCTGCGTGCGATGACATCGATGTGGTAGGCGCCTGCCCGTACCACCGGCACCTCGACTTCCGCGGATCCTTCGAGTTGTCCGGCCTTGATCGCCGGCAGCGCCATCTCCCAACCATCATTGCGCCGCAGCTTCACATCCAGCCGCAGGTTCCTGCAGACCTCCGGCGCCGTCCAGCGGACGGTTGCCTCGGTGCTCGGGAGGGCTGCACGCTGCACCTCCGGCTCCCGCTGCTCGAGGCTGAGTTGCATCTGCGGCTCCTTGCCTGCCGCCCACAGCACCGCGCGACCCAGCCGCGCCGCCCAGTAGTCGTACTCGACCTCCCAGCCGGGGGCGTAGGCGATCGAGGGCTGTGCCGGGAGGCGCACGCCGCGCCCCTCCCGCAGCTTGAATGCCTCGCCAACCGGTCCCGTCGCCAGGCATGGCGGCACCGGGTCGATGCGATTCGAGTCCTTGAGCACACGGGGGTCGTTGTGCCCTGAGATCACCAGCCCGGCGCCGTTCGCCACCGCCTCGAGCAGCCGGAATTGCCGCTCAGAACTCAGGTTCTCCAGCTTGATACCGAGGAACACGAAGGCATCCCACTCTTCGCCCAGCAGCCGGTCGATTCGCTGCAGGCCCTCCTCGCCACCGTGCCAGTCATCCCGCGACGTATCAACCAGCCGCCCCCAGAACACCATCTGCGCGTCGATGTCGAAGCGCTGCCCCAACTCGATCACTTCGCGCGCCGCAGTCCCCCGACCGTTCACGAAAAACAGCACCCGCGCACGCCCCTGCGCCCACGGGCTGCCCCAGTCGGTGTGCGGTGTCACGAACTCGCTCCTCACGTTGTGGTCAAGCTCAACCTCTGAGCTGAACGGGTCTGTCGGTACGAACCAGTCATTCTGAGCCCACGCCGTGGCACTCAGCACCAAACCTGCCAGCACCAGTATCAGGACGACCATGGGTCTATTCATCAGGCGCTCTCCTCTTCAGTCAGCCGGCACGCGCGGGGCGGAACAATCGCTTGCAATCCACGTGTGCTTGGAATCGCGACACTCCCCATTTCCTTCGCGGCCTGCAGTACACCTCCCTGCACTCCCTGAACATTCCGCGCCACTCAAGGCGGCAGGGCACACGGGCATACGCGCTGACTTCAGAACTCCTGATGTGGGTCGCGGCAGCAATGTCCATTTTCCGGCGAGTTGGGGGCCTTTGCCGAGCGGCCGGGGTCAGGCATTCAGAATTCAGTTTAGCTCGGCCTTTGAGCGGATTCCAGCCGACTACGCGCAGAAGTGAA
>DPJP01000170.1 GCA_003542955.1 Armatimonadota bacterium | reverse complement strand
TTTTTCATGTTAGCCCCTCCACAACGACCAAACGCCTCGCCGAATGCCCAAAGTTAGCGCGTATAGGGCAGAGCCCTGCGGTGTTCGGCCTTCAGACGTTACCCAGTGAGCGAACCCACGATGGTTGATCGCCACATCTCTCGCCCCAGTGCACCTACCTCGCAGTGCAAAGATGGTCTGGATAACGTGCATGCCATGGGCGGCCGCCGACACGTCTACCTCTCCCGCCGCACCAGAACCGCGAAGTGATCGCCGGGCATGCGGATCTCGTAGAGGCGCTTGCGCCCCTCACGCACCATCTTCACCATCCCCGACCTGACCCGCTCACCCTCCGCGTTGACGACATAGACCTCCGCCGCCGCTCCGTCAGGAAAGCCGAAGCGGCCCGAGACGGTCGTATGGATGCGCTCGGCCCCCAGTACATACCCGGGGCCGATCTGCTCGGGCGTAATGGGGAACATGACCGAGGTGAAGTTCCACGGCGCGGGCTCGCGGGAGTAGTAGTGCCCATAGTAGAGCGCACCACGCTTGAGGTGCTCGCGAACGTGGCGGGCGCTCTCCCGGTGCGTGTCCTCGGTGCAGTGGTTGCCGAGTCCCAGCGGGCAGCCCAGGTGCGTGCCGTCCATGGCCGAGAAGGTGCCACCCTCGACAAAGCGCACAATCTGCTTGCGCATCATCGTACGCGTATGGGCCTGGCTGTTGGCCATGAAGAAGAGGCCCTTGCCGCGGATGTAGTCGACGATCCTCTCCGCAAGCGACTGCATTGCCAGCGGGACACTCGTGACCTGCTCGATGACATCATGCGTCTGCCGGTCGATGTGGACCGTACAGCCGTCCCATGGCAGCCCATGCGCAGTCTGCCGGACGCTGTAACTCATCTCATCCCAGTAGATGCCTTTCGCGCCGATGTCGTCGATCAGGCAATCCACGTACTTCCAGATGGCCTTGCCGTAGCTGTTGCCCTCAGTGGGCACAAATAGCGGCAGCACCATCCCGTGTGGGTAGTCGATCTGCCTGCCCGTTTCGTCGAGCAGCCGCGAGTCGGCATACTTCGTGCGGCTGTCGGGCTCGGTGCAGCACTGTGCATGGAAGTATGCGATCGGCACGAGGTCGGGGTCGGCGGCGGCCATCTTCCGCGACCAGTCACGCTCCCTGGCAACGAACTCCGGCGCGAAGAGTATGCCGGTGCCGTGCGCGTACAGACCGTCGGGGTACTGGGCAATCCCCCCGCAGATGTACTTCAGGCCCCGATCGTGCATCCACTTGGCGTATTGCTCGCCCGTGAGCCCGGTGGGCCACTTGTGGGCAAAGATGAACGCCCCGGGGATCTCGTAGTTGACGCCCCAGTTGCGGCGCACGGCGTTGACGAAGCTCCAGTAGTCCCCTTCGAGGCAGGGGTAGATCGACCACTCGAGCGTGATGCTGCTCTTCGGCGCCAGGCCCAGGCGGTCCTCGGCCAGGCCGAAGCTTTCGGCGCCATGGAGACTCCGGGCATGGACGCGGAAGACATCGTCCTCGGCGACCAGTCCGACCCCGAGCTGCTCAAACTGCGCGAAGCTACTCGGATGCGCGGGCTCCCAGGCGTTCGCGGCCTCGAACTGGGACTTGCGGCCCGCGAGGTAGATCGCTTCCGGCTCCCCGACCATGGGCACATAGTGCTCGAACATCACACCAATCAGCGTATCGGTTGTGTTGGTGAAGGTGTCGGCTACATGGATGTGATCGCCCCGCACGCTCACCTCCCGCGATACGCGACACGGCCCGGCCGACCATTGCGTGTCGCCCGTCGTCTCCCCCTCCCGCCACTGCCCGTCGGGCAGACTCATGCGGGTGGACACCCTCAGGCTCTGAGCGCCGATGCGCACGTCGATGGTGGCGTCATGGGCGGTGACAGTCATCGGGACGGGCGGCGGCGCCGCGGCGACGATCGTCGGCAGGGGACCCGTCGGAGCGGGTTCGACGGCATCCGCGCCAGGAGGCTCGATGAACGTACCGACCTCGATGCCGATGTTGCGCAGGACCAGCGTGTCGGGGTCCTGAAGCACCTTGTGGTGCTCGATCTTCACCTCATTGGCGCCGGGCTTCACATGTCGCGTGATGTCGAACACGAAGCGGTACGGCTCGTCCTCCGGGGCGGTGCCGTATTGGGTCTGCTTGTCGGTGATGGCGGCCTCGAAGTCAGGCGAGTACAGGATGCGCCAGCGTCCGGCGTCGTACCAGCTCAGGTCGACGCCGCTACGGAGGGTGAAGTCGTTGGTCTTATTCAGCAGCTCGTCGAGCCCGAGCTGGTTGCCGTTGACGTAGACGCTGATCCAGGGATTCGAGCCGGACAGCTCCGGCCAGTCGATACGCGCCTCGAGGCTCAGGCGCACCTGGTGCTCGATCGAGAAGGGCGGCACCTCGACCGGGAGGACAACCATCTCGGGCGAGATCGATTCCCTGTAGTCGACCACAACGCTACTCTGAGCGCGTGCGGCTACGGCGGCCATCAGAATGAGCAGTATGGAGAACGCGGTTCTGTTCACAGGCGGGACCTCGGTGTGACGCCATCCAGTCGACATGCAGACGGCGTCGCTTCAGTGTTGGTGGTTAAGCCGTTGTTTCGCAATCACTGGGGCCTTGGCCTGCTTGGTGGGGTCGCATGAAGCCGGGGAGACGCATTCCGGGGGATAGGAGCTGCTGCTGCCATCAGCCCGGACGCAAGCGGATGTGCCCCCGGACCCACTCGTGGGTTGCCTGGCCTGGGTGCTGCATCACCGGGCCATGCCTGTTGCGCGAAGCACGCGCGTTAGGCGCGACATCGCGATCACCTGCGGGGCGTCAGCTTGAGCACCTTGACCTCAAGCGGGCTATAGGACAGGCTCAGGCTATCCCCATCCGGGGCCTGTGGGCCCCGACCGAGAAGAGCCTCGACCTCGCTGAAGGGGCGCGGGAAGCGGAACTCGACCTGCCGCGGCTCATTGTCGGCGTTCACCGTTGCGAGATACGTGTCCCCCTGGTAGCCGTACACGCGCCATGCCACTAGGTCTGTGCGTGCCGGGGCCGTGACAGGCTCAAGGGCCGGCTCGATGGAGAGCAGTACCGGCTCGAGGGCCCTGATCTCCCCGGCCATCCGCGTGATGTCGGCCCATCGCGTCTCGAAGGGCGTCGCGTCCTCGGCGCGAATCAGATCGAAGAAGGAGTAGAAGACGAGCCCGTTGGCCCCGGAGGCGATGCACATCCACGCCATGGCCCGCATTTCCTCGAGAGTCGGCGGCCTGGACCTGGTGATGTCCTTGCCGTAGGTGCCGGTATCGCTGATCTGCGGCACATGCCACAGCGCTCGACCGCCATGGACGGTCCGGGCCGCCGCGCGTGCCTGATGCAGCACCGCGCCGGCCGGGCCTGAGGGTATCGGGTAGCAGTCCATGCCATAGGCGTCACAGGTGCCGAGGTAGTCGGCGTGCCGGTAGTAGGAGACGGCCCACGTCGGCCGGCCGGGGTCGAGTTCCTCCATCCACCGCTGGTGCTCGCGGAGGCGGGGGTCATCGGGGGAGACCTCGTCATTGATGTACCAGGCGATGATCGCCGGGTGTGCACCCACCCGCTCGACCTCCCGCGCGATGGCAGGCCGCTCGTCGGCCGGGCTCTTGAGTTGATAGGCGTTGCAGATGCCGTAGAAGCTGTCCTTGACGCTGAAGATGACACTCAGGCCCTTCGCATGCACGTAGTCGAGGTCGGCCTGGCGCCAGTTCCAGGAATCATAGGGCATCAGGCAGTTGAAGGGCGACTCCGCGTACAGGTCGAGCAGCTTCCTGTCGCGGGAGTTCGGGTACTTGCGGTAGATGGCCGCCCGCTGCTCGGGTGTGTGGTCCTCGCGATGGTAGTGCGTATTCCAGTAGGTGCCAAGCGGGAAGAAGGGCCGACCATCGACAATCAACCGTTGGTGGTCATCAATGTATGCCCGGCACGCCGGCATTTCCGCGAGGCGGCGGAAGCTCCCTGTGGCCATCCCGCGGATGCGGTGCGACGCGTCGCGGGCGGCGCAGATGAGAGTATAGTCCCCAACCGGCAGTGCCCCGGAATCCACAACGAACTCCGCGCGCCTGTTTTCGACGAGCGTAGGGGCCACGCTCGAGACGACCTCGCCATCGGCATTGCGCACGCGGAGCGCAAGGCGCGCGGTCTCCGGGCTGAGCCCCGCCCATGGCAACTCAAGCCGGGCCCCGACACACAGTGGCCCGCCCGTGGCCCAGTCGCGATAGGCGGACGTGTACAGCGAGGTCACCGCGGGCCAGTCGTCGACCAACCGCACGCTGAGGTCGTCAAACCATGCTGTGCCCACCGACTCCCGGCGCAGGTAACACACCAGCCTCACCTGCGGATCGGCGTCCTCGGGCACGATGGCGATGGCCTTGACCAGCGTCCAGTCACTGTCGCCCCAGATGCCCGTGGGATAGCACCCCTCGTAGTACCTGCCGCTCTTGGTCCACTCCATACAGAGAGTGGCCCCACCCGCCTGCCCCTGGGTGATGCCACGCGTGCGAATCCAGGCGGAGATCTCGTGCGGCCAGCCAGGCCGGACCGTTACGGGAATGGTCGTCAGGTGATAGGCATCCCGGTCGGTACGTGTCGTCGCCAGGCACCACGCGCCGCCGTGTGGGCTCTCGGCCGACAGCGCTGCTTCGCTGCTGATGCTCCACCCGATGATGTCCCCGGCGGCGTTCCGCTCCTCGAAGCCGGGATTGGTGAGGGTGTTCGGCATCTCGGCTGCCGCCAGACGGCAGCCTGCAATCAGGAGCAACAGGCCCAACAAAGTGCTCACGCAATGGCCCATGAGTTCCCTCCTCGGATGCAGTCGTGCCGGAGGCCGGTCCGCCCGCTCTTGCCCGTACGCCGCCGGCGGGCCGGTCACTCCGCGTGCCACTCCAGCAACAGGATGTCCCCCTCCGAACTCCGCCCGACCGACAACAGGCGGACGCAGGTGCTCCCACCTCAGCGAACTGGCATGGTGCTTCCTCCTCGGGGAAGCAGTCGGTACGGTCGCAGGCCGGAAAGCCTGCGACTCCGATGGTCCATTATTGTGCTATTGCGGCTGGCTGCCTCCGCTCTCACCCCACCCGCAACACTACCGTCTCCCCTGCCGTGGCGTCGAAGGCCAGGAAGTCGCCGTCACGGCGTGTCGCAATGGCGGCGCCGGACTCGTCGGAGGCAATGAGACGGCCCTCCGGGTCCCAGATGCGGCACGGACGGCTATGCGTGGCGTAGACGGTCGCCTCCGTCAGTGCGCCGTCGGCCCAGGTCACATCGATGCTGAAGCCGCCGCGGGCACGGAGGCCACTCGCTTTCCCCTCCGGCCAGGCGGAGGGCAAGGCCGGCAGCAGACGAATCTCTTCATGGTAGCTCTGGATCAGCATCTCGATGACTGCCGCCATACCGCCGAGGTTGCCGTCAATCTGGAAGATGCGGGGCGGGTGCAGATCGAGCAGGCTGTCGGTCGCGAAGTCGGTGACCAGGTGCTCGACGTGGGAGAGCGCCTCATCACCGCGGCCCGCACGGGCGAAGCAGCAGGCCGTCCAGGCGCGGCTCCAGCCCGTATGCCCACCACTGGCCTCCAGCCGCAGCTCCAGGGATCGCATCGCGGCGGCGAACAGGTCCGGCGTGCGGTGCGGGCATATCTGGTCGCCGGGATAGAGCCCGTACAGGTGCGAGAGGTGCCGGTGGCCGGGCTCGACCTCCTCGAACTCCTCATTCCACTCGAGCAGTTGCCCGCGCGAGCCGATCTGCATCTGTGGCAGACGCGACAGCAGCTCGCGCCAGCGCGCGGCGCGCTCCGCATCGATACCGAGTAGCTCGGCCGCCTCGGCGGCATGGAAGAGCGTATCATAGGCGAGCTGGACATCCATCGCGGCATTCACACAGAGGCTGACCGGGTGCTTTCCGCCGCTGAGGGTGAAGCGGTTCTCCGGCGACTGCGAGGGGACGATCAGCAGATTGCCCGCTTCATCCTCGATGATGTAGTCCTCATAGAACGCGGCGACCTCCCTGAGAAACGGGTAGGCCCGCTCGCGAAGGAAGTCGACATCGAGGCTGAACTCGTAGTGCCACCAGAGATGCTGCGCGAGCCACGGCGCCGCGCCGATCCACACCGCCCAGCCCTCCGACTCCGGTGTGCAGCGTCCCCAGGGATCGGTCTGGATCGGCAGCCAGACTCCCTCACAGCCATAGAGCTTCCGCGCCGCCTCCCGTCCGTGCGGCGCCTGGCGCTCGATGTGCTGAAACAGCGCCTCGTGGTAAGCCTGCAGCCCGCCGGGCTCCGCGCCCCAGTAGGCCATCTGGATGTTGACATCCTGATGCAGGTCGCAATTCCACGGCGGCTCAAGCTCCTGGCACCAGCGCCCCTGCAGCGTCGCGGGCAGTGAGGCGGTCGCCGAGGAGGCGCACAGCAGGTAGCGCCCGTAGTTGAAGTAGAGAAGCGCCAGTCCGGGGTCGGACTCACCCGCATGCAGCCGGCGCATGCGCTCGTTCGTCGGCAGCTCGGGCTCCTCGAAGGGCAGTTCAAGCGTGAAGCCGCCATAGTGGCGTGAGTGCTCTGCCTGATGGCTCTGCAGGAGGGCATCCCAGTCGGTGGTGGTGAGCCGCCGCTCGGCGCACTCGGCCGCCGGGTCCTCGCCCTGTGCCGAGGTGCCGACGTTGATGGCGACGAGCACCTCCGTGGCATCAGTGACCGCCAGCTTGCGGCCCTCGAGGACCTTCACACCCCCGCCGGTGACATGCACCTCCGCCTGCACCTCGAAACAGATGCCATCCCGGATATCTCCGTGCAGCCGCAGACCGGTCTCCGTGGCCTCGCGATGCATCTCGCACTTGGGGTCATGGAGCCGATCCAGCCACAGCGTGCAACTGAAGGGCTCGCCGCTACAGGTGAAGCGCGCGAGGAGCAGGTCCTCCGTCAGGTGCGCCACGTACTCGCGCAGGTAGCGGCCGCGATCCCTGCGCAGCGCGCTGTAGCCGACCGTGGCGAGGCCGGTTGAGAGGTCGAGGTCGCGGATGTACTCATGCCAGGGGCGGTGATCGAACTCGATGTAGAGATCACCTGCCGTCTGGAAGGAATCGACGCGCCCCGGAATGCCGCTGATGCCCCCGACGCCACCGAAGTAGCGGTTGCCCAGCTCGGTCCCGCGCTCGTAGTCGCCTGCCAGCAGCGCCTCCCGGACCTCGGGCAGGTGCTCGGCCGGCTCCTCGACATCCCGGAAGCGGTGAATGCCCTCCCACAGCCATTCGTGATTGAGCGCGAGGCGCTCGCGCGGGCAGGTCCCGAGCACCATGGCGGCAAGCCGTCCGGTGCCGATGGGCATGCCCTCGCTCCAGTCGGATGCGGGTGTCTGGTACCACAATCGGTTATGCATTGCGCCATTCTCCCGGTTGGCATTTGGAGGATGTGGGCCGACCTCGCTCGCTGCCCTGATATGTGGGTAGTCCCGCGCCTGCGGGATGCAGCCCCTCCCCGCATCTCAGCGTCCCCTGGCTGCCGCCTCCTGGACTCTAAGCCCTACTCCCCCAGCTTGTAGCTCCATATATGCGAGCTGGAGCCGAAGTAGATGCGGCCGTCAACCAGCGGGCCGCCCACGTTGATGGTGACAGGAGGTGTGGCGACGACCGAAGGCGCGTATGTTGCCGGGTCGAAGCGCACAATGGCCTTTGAGAACTGGGCGTACACGTCACCGTTGGGGCCCACGAACAGGGCGTCACGCGGCACACCGCCCCAGTCGGCGAGCTTCTGCGTGTGGATGACTTCGCGCTTGGCCGGATCGAACACGAACAGCGCAGGCCCTGAAGCCAACCCGTAGACCAGACCGTTCGGAGCAACCGTCAGCGCCACGATGCTGGTGTCACCGGGCACAGGACTCATCTGGAAGGTCACTTTCCTGGTGGCCAGGTCGAAGAGATAAAGGACTGCCTCAGTTGCGACAACGTGTCCGCCGCCGGGCGCCCCCACCGTCGTCCCACCGACCACCGTACCGTCGGCCAATGCCGCCAGGGCGATGGTGCTGTGGTACGGGATCAGGTCCTCATGCGTGGTGAGGGTCGCCTGCTTCGTCTCGAAGTCATAGATGCCCAGACCGCCCCCGACATACCCGTAGCCCGCATAGCCGGCCATGAAGACGGTATGGCCGTCAGGGTGGGCGAGTGTTGCGCGCGGCCGGCAGATATCCTCGTGCCACTCGGCGATCTCGTAGGGGTTGGGGTCTTTGCCGTAGCCGCCGTTGAAGGGCCGCGTCGAGTCATAGACGTGGAAGATGCCGTGGGAGTATGAAGCGGCGATGAGGTACTGCCCCTGGGTCGACATGTGGCAGAAGTTGCCTCCGCCGACGCGGTAGACCGGCCCCCAGTCCTCGAGCGTCTCCGCCGCCGGGTCGTAGACGGCCAGATGCATGGGATGGCAGGTCGAGGCGTAGACATTGCCATCTGGTCCCTGGGCCATTGATGTGAGCGCCACGCCTCCGCCCTCGTACTTGAGTTCGATGCGGCGGGTTCCCCCGGCCGCGGGGTCTGTGACCTCGAGCCGGGAGTCGGGCAGATTGACGCTGATCCGGCGCCCATCAGGCAGTGTGCCGGAGCTCTGGCCCCAGCCGATCGAGCCCGTCGGCGCGGCGGCGGCCTTCTCGGCCTCCGCGATCGCCTCGCGCTCACCGGCGAACAGCCGGTACCACTGGTTGCCGGCCTTTCCGTACACTTTGCCGTCCACGCCCGTGTAGACAAGGGCGGTGCCGACGACCCGCTCGGCCTCATCGACCATCTGCTTGCGCTCGCGCGTCTGCGGGTTGAAGGCCACGATGTTCTGCCGGGCCGTGCCGATGCCCGCGTATGCCCATCCGGCGCTGTCGAAGACCAGGTAGCTGAAGTAGTGCTCCTGCTCGTCCATCTGCCCGTAGTCGACGACCTCCTGCGTCTGCGGGTCGTAGGAGTAGAGGCGGCAGTCAGGGTAGGTTCCCTTCCAGATCAACTCACCGGGGCCGTCGGCGATGGCGGAGCCGACATAGCAGGAGGCCTTCGGGTTGATGACCTTGCCAAACAGCCACTCGCCGCTATCCGGGTCGTATTCGAGAAACGCCGGCCCGGCGCCGGTGTAGAAGCGCCCGTTGCGGCTCAAGAGCGAGGCGAACGGGTCGGAGTTGGCGACACCCTCGGGGTAGAACAGTTGCTGCGTCTCGCCGCTATCCACGTCGGTGACAAGGATGTACCCGCGCGGCGAGCAATCGGTGGCGCAGGTGATGGCGAGGTTCTTGCCGGATGCAGTGTGGGTAACGACGACGCCGCGGCTCTCGGCGACCGCCGCGCAGATTCCGTGATCGGTGAAACCGTCGTTCTGTGCCATGACCAGGCCCCCGGTGAGCAGCAGGCTTGTGATGACGAGCATTCTCAGCATCAGTATGACCTCCCTCGGCGATTGCGCCGACCTCGGACTGTGTCCGCAGGGCTCGATAGCGCGTGAGCCTGCGTGGTCGGCGACCGCCGAATGTGTACTATGGAGTACCGCTATATATCAACGTATCCACGCGCGCCGCGGCCTTCACCTACTCGATGACCTCCAGCCGGAAGTCATCCAGCCACAGCGTTCCCTCGCCCCGCTGGTACATCAGGAAGTCTACGCGCATGCGCCCGAAGTCGCGCGCATCCTGCGGCACGTCGTACTCCTCGAGGAACTGCGTCCAGTCGTCTTTGGGCAACTCCAGCTTCACCTGGTGGCGCTCGAAGTAGACCGTGCCGTTCGCGGCGAGGTCCCCTTCGCCGGGGAGGAAATCCACGAGGTTGTCCGACGCCCCACTGCCCCTGTACCAGAACGAGACCCGCATCCGCTGCGGGGGCACGAAGTATGGCGACTGCGTCGACAGCACGGACCTGTTCCCGTGGCCCGGCTGCCCGGTCAGTCGCACCGAGGCTGCTCCGCCGTGCTTGACTTCGCTATCCCGCACGATCTCGAATCCGTCGCCGTAGTAGCTCCGGCCCCAGTTGTCGGGTATGCCGTCGTTGTTGGTGTCCAGCTCAAAGCCTGGGTTCCCCAACAGCGGCGCGGGTCGCGCGCCGGGGCTGAAGTCGGCATCATCTATCCAGTAAGCGCCCGCAGGCGCCTGCGCATCGCCGACGGTGATCGCCACCAGCGCGAGGTCCGCGTCGTCGGGCTTCATCGCCACGGCGCCCAGGCGCTGCCAGGTGTCGTCGCCGTAGAGCACTGCCGAGGAGAACGCGCGCCCGACCATCTGCACGCGACGTGGCCAGTCGATGATCCTGAACCACTCGACGGACACCTGTATGCCGTTGGTCGCCGGCGCGGTAGTCCGTGCGAGGCAGGAGAATGTGAACGGTCCTGCGTCGCTCACACTCAAGTACTGGCTGACGGTACAGGCCGACTTCTCGCCGGCCTCGATCCTCAGAGACGCGGTGCCGGCCTGCTTGACCTCGGTGTCGGTCGACAGCCGCGCAGTGCCGAACTTCGAGATGTACTGACCCCAGCCCTCCGCCCTGCCCGATGCGTCAAGCCCGGCATCGAAGCCCCCGTTGACCAGCTCCGCGCCGGGTACGGGCATTGCCGGGTCGGCTGCTCCGCACACGACGCAGAGGCAACCAAGCAGCAGTGCCACACATCCAATGAAGCAATATCGCAATTGAACCGCCTCCCGGGCAGCAGGTGCTCCTGCTGCTCTACTTGTGTCCGGGACGGCCGGCGTCCGGCAGATTGCCGACCGACGCCTGCCCCTTTCCCGTTGCGAGTCCGTTTGCCCTCCACACGGCGGCCAAAACACGCAAGAACCGCGAGTGCCACCGCGCCAGACGTCAGGGCAGACTCAGCCGCGCGGGGATCGCGCAGGAGGTGCACGGGGATGCGGGGGCGCATAGTGAGACCAGCAACAGGCGCCGCACGCTGCCGACCTCACCGCTCAGTCGACTATGCGGACGTGAGCATACGGGGGGAAACAGGCGCTGCCGGCGCCAGGTACTTGATCGGAGCATTGCACATGTCACCAGTGAGATACTGCCTGCCGATACTGATGCTGTGTGGAGGACTGACGATGTGCATGGCACAGGCGCCGGCAGACTTCAACCCTGAGCCTTTCACCCCGCCCGGCCCCAACATCGCCCTGAACAAGCCCTATACACTCGAGCCGGCCCCCAACTACGGGGACTGCTCGCTGGACCCTGACCGAAAGCTGCTGACTGACGGCGAGTACACGACCGGCTACTTCTGGGTCCAGAAGACCACGGTGGGCTGGGTGCGGAGCGGAGCCGTGGTCATCACGTTCGACCTGGGCCAGATCGAGCCGATCGCAGGCGTCTCCTACAGCACCGCCGCCGGGGTTGCAGGCGTCAACTGGCCCATGAGCGCGCTGATCATGGTCAGCGATGACGGGCAGCAGTGGACCGCGCTGGGCGACCTGATCACACTGTCGAACCGGCGCGGCGCTCCGCCGCTGACACCGTACCGTCTCCATCGCTTCGCCACCGACGAGCTGCAGGCCCGCGGGCGTTACCTCGCACTCATCGTGGACTGCCCGCCGTACCTGGTAGTCGACGAGATCGAGGTCTACCGCGGACAGGATGCGTGGCTGAACGCGGCGCCAAAGGGGCGGCCGACGCCGCTCGCCCCGGCAGAGTACCATCGCGTGCAGCAGGTGCTGCTCTCGGTGCAGGCACGGCTCTACACTGACCTCGACGACATACTCAAGCGCCTCGGCGACGCAGCGGTCGATGATGCCGAACGCCGGGAGCTTCAGACCCGTGCCGAGGCACTTCGCGAGGAGATCGACGTCTGGGACCATGTGCCGGATGACTTCCAGACCATCCTCCCACTCAACGAGCTGCACGCGCGCGTCTACGCGCTCCAGGCCCCCGTGCTGCGGGCGCAGGGCTTCGGCGGCCTGACGGCATGGGCGGGGCACCGCTATGATACCCTCCAGCCCCTTGACTGCCCCACGCAGCCGCCGGCCGAGCCGCCCACACTGAGCGTGCGCATGATGCGCGATGAGCACCGCGCCGACGTCATCAACCTCACCAACCCAATGGACAAGCCGGTCACCGCAACCGTGACCGCCACCGGCCTGGGAGCCTACACTCCCGCGCTGAAGCTGCGCGAGGTGCTCTGCACCGACACCCGCGAGCGCATCCCGATATCCTCGGCGATCCTGCCCGGTCAGCCTGCGGAGCAGGGCCTGCAGATCACGATCCCCGCAGGCACAACGCGCCAGGTGTGGCTGCATTTCGACACGCGGGGGGTGGCGGCCGGGGACGCCCGCGCACAGGTCGAAATCCGCTCCGGGAACGCGGGGGCCGACATCGTGGTGCCGCTGCGGCTGCACGTGGCCGATCTGGTCATGCCGCCGGAATTCAGCATCGCCATCGGCGGCTGGGACGAGACCAACAACAAGGGCGGGTACCAGGTGACCGCCGAGAACATGACCGAGTTCATCGCCAACCTGCGCGAGCATGGAGTCAATATGCCCTGGAGCAATCCACAAGTCATGCCGACGCCCGGCGAGTACGATGCCGAGGGCAACATGACCGCCCCGCCGGACTTCACCGCATGGGATCAATGGGTCGACCGCTGGCAGGGAGCGCGTTGTTGGGGCCTGTTTCCCAACGTCCGCGACACCTTCGCGGGCGAGCAGATGGGGACCGAGCTGTTCAACAAGAAGGTCGGACAATGGGCCACCGCCTGGGTCGAGCACGCGGCGGAGCAGGGGATCGCTCCGAACCAAATCATGATTTTGCTTGTCGATGAACCCAGTCGCGACGAGCAGGACCAGAGGATCATCGCCTGGGCCAGGGCACTGCGTGCTGCCCAGCCGGAGCTGTTCATCTGGAATGACCCCGTGCATGCGGAGCCGGACAAGGTGGACCCGGAGTTCTACGAACTCAGCGATGTGCTCTGCCCGCATGCACCGCGCTTCCTGGGCGAGAAGCCGGCCTACCGTGACTTCTACGTGGCGCAACGGGATGCGGGGAGGGAGCTGTGGTTCTACTCCTGCTCGGGCCCGTCCAAGTTGCTCGATCCGGCCGCCTACTACCGTGGCCAGTTCTGGCTCAATCTCGGCTACGGCGGCAAGGGCTCCTGCTACTGGGCCTTCGGCGATGAGTCGGGCTTCTCATGGAACGCCTACAACCAGGCGCGCACCGTCTACTCGCCACTCTTCCTGAGCCCGACAACGGTCACCGACGCCAAGCAGATGGAGGCGATTCGGGAGGGCGCCGAGGACTATGAGTACTTCATGATGCTGCAGGCGAGGGTCGAAGAACTCGAGGCCGCGGGCGTATCGGGCGAGGCCATCGCCGCGGCCCGTACGCTGCTGGCCACGGCCCCCAACAGGGCCCTGGATATCATGGGGCCGAACAGGCAGCCGTGGATGGTACCGAAGGACCGCGAGGTGATGGATCGTCTGCGGCTCCAGGCGCTGGGCATGCTCGAACGGCTCAGCAAGCCGTAGCGTACGCAGCTCGGTATCCGTATCGCTCTGCCCCGGAGACGCGCGGGCCGCCGTGGCCCGGCGGCTGCCGGGATTCGAGAGCCATCAAGCCCCTAGGCCATGACGCAGGTGCAGGGGGAAAGACTGAGGACGGTGTTTGCTCGGACAGCCATTCGTGGTACAATACTATGCAGTGTCAGCACACTGTAGAGAGGGTGTCGTCCAATGCGACGTGGCTTCACACTGATCGAGCTTCTAGTCGTCATCGCGATCATCGCCATACTCGCGGCGATCCTTTTCCCGGTCTTCGCCAGAGCGCGGGAAAAGGCCAGGCAGACAAACTGCCTGAGCAATGTCAAGCAGTTGGGGTTGAGCATGGCAATGTATGCTCAGGACTACGATGAGACCCTTCCCCGGGGCGCGCATAGCGCGGATCCCGGCTGGGGAGACGCTAACGACATGAGCTGGCGCGTCATGGTCGTCCCCTACGTAAAGAACGTGCAGGTCTTCCAGTGCCCCAGTGCGCGGATGACAACTCCATTCGACAACACCGTAATCCTGGATGGGCTCCAGAACTCCGGCTACGCGTTCAACTACGCGCACTGGAGCGCGGGCGTCGGCACCAACCCCTCGGGTCAGTCCATGGGCATGGCCGAGGACGCCTCCGCGGTCATCGTCGTGGCCGAATTCACGGGTCGGTTCTACGTGGGTGAGAACAACGACCACGGGTGGGTTCGCACCGACGCGGCAGCCACGCGCCACAATGGGGGCCAGAACTGCGGCTTCCTGGATGGCCACGCCAAGTGGCTCAAGCCCAACGTGCTGTGCCCGGCGTCCGGCGACTGCCTCCTGACGATGCAGAGGGAGTAGTCCCGACATCGACGCGGGCACCGGGGCAGTGCTGCCCTGAGACCCGCTGCACCAGTCCAGACGCATTGCGAACCGACCGTGAGGCATCCGGTTTGACCGGTCTCACGGTCGGCTTTGTTTGTGGTGGCGGCGTTCACTGCAGGAGGCGCCGGGCGGCGCGGCGCGGGGTGCAACTGACCACGGCGCGACCGGGGACCGTCCGCAACGCCCCTGGAGAGCCGGGGGGCAGCCCACCAGTTCGGCGCTACATCTCAGAGGTGAGCGGGCTGCTGCCGGTGTCGCCCCCGGCGCCCTTCGCCACGGCATACAGGTACTTGGCCGTGGCGATGTAGAGCACTCCCCCCGCTGCGACGGGCGTCGAGTACATGGCCCCGCGCAATCGGACCGTCGCCAGCACTTCCTTCTCCCGGCCCGCCTTCATGATCCACAGCTTCCCGCCCTGCGTACCCACGTACACCTTCCCATCCGCGCACAGCGTCGAGCCCCACACGCGCGAATCGAGCTTCTGAGTCCAGGCGGCCTCCCCAGTCTCGGTATCCACGCAGTGCAGCACCCCGGCCAGATCGGTGACATACACGAGCCCGTCGGCGACCGAGGCCGTCGAGACGGAGCGGTTGATGTCGGTGTAGCGCCAGATGACACCGGTCTTGGAGATGTCGCCGGTGCCGGTGGCATCGATGCAGGTGAGGCAGCCCTTGCCAAGGCCGTGGTGGGGGTCCTGGCCGACGGCGACATAGATGCGGTTGTTGTCAAACACCGGCGTGGCGATGATCTCACTGGGGCCGTTGGGTTTGAGGTACCGTGCCTGCCGCAACTCCGGCGAGTTCGCGTCACACCGCCAGACCGTATCCAGCGTGCCGGGCTTGCCGTCCGCGCCGGGGATCGGCTCCGCGTCGAAAGCGTAGCAGAAACCGTCGCCCCCTCCGTAGAAGATCAGCGTGCGCCCGTTGACCTCCCCGCATGACGGCGAAGACCACTGGCCGTGGTGCACCCGCGGCACGATCCCGGCCTCATCCCTGGCGATCAACTCGCCCGTTCGCTTGTCCAGCACGATCAAACTGGGGCCGTTGGGCGAGGGCTTGTGTATCTCGTCGACCTCCTCGGCATTGCCGGTGCCCACGTAGAGGTAGTCATCCAGAAGCAGCGGCGAAGCGCTGGAGGCGTCATGCGGCCAACTACCCACGCCGGTCATCATATCGTAGACCCACACCATGTTGGCGTCGGTCGGGGTCAGCTTCACGGGCGTGCCGGGGCGGCGGTCGACGATGGGACCATCCTTCCCCACCGAGAACCGTTCGCGCGCGGGCTTGGCGAGATACTCCGCCTCATCGGCGTAGATCGGCTGCAGGGCCGATCCCAGCGGGTCCAGGGTGGTGGAGATGACATGGGCGCGACTGGTGACCACGTAGGCCCGGCTCTCGTCCAGCGCCGCGGAGGTGCAGATACCGAGATCGCCGCAGAGGCTGAACTTGCCGTGATGCACCGGGCTGGGCGTCGCCAGTTGCCACAGGAACGCGCCGTCGGCCTCGTCAAAGCACATCAACACCAGGCGGTCACCCGCCAGGGCCGGGTTGCGGGGCGCTCCGTTGTTGGTGCCGACCAGAACGCGCCCGTTGGCCACAGTCGGTGTCCCGTACGTCTGAGTACCGAGCCTCGCCTTCCACTTCAGGTTGACGGGCGGGCTCTCGGCGCCGTCCTCACCTGTCTCACCGAGACTGAACGAAGACGGGAGGCCCTTCTCCTCCGAGACCATGTTGCGGCTCAGTGTCCCGCCCCACTGCGGGCTGGTGATGGGCGGCGGCGGTGGAGGCGCCGGCCCGGTAGCCGCGGGCGCAGACGTAGTACCGGTAGATGGCGCACGGGTAACAAGATGGTTCGCCAACACGAGCGCGGCCGCCACCGCGATCAGGATGAGGACGCCTCCCACCAGGTGGATCGCTCTGGCCCGAGGGGCTTGCTGCGGGGGTTGTGGTGGCGGTGTGCCGATCAAGTAATGACCTCCCGGTGCAGCCGCGGATCTGGGCAGACGATGGCCCCGCGCTCATCCGGCACGGGGCCTGGAGCTGCCCATGGATGTGGCGGGCAGACGACACGCGACGGGCTATTCCGCACTCGGTTCGTAGCCCCCTGCCGCTCCCCGGCCCCTGCGGGCACGCGCCACTATGGCCCGGCCATCCTGACGGGTGCGGCGAACGTCACTATGAAATCCAGGTGGAAGCGGTCGTCGGGAGTCAGCTCGCGACCGCCATCCTCCATGATGGCCGGGAAGCGTATCTCGTAGGTCTCGTGCTGCCACCGTCTCAGGTCCTGAACGAGGATATCGGTCGCCGCGCGCAGACGCACGGCCACTGCCTCCGGCATGCCCCGCGCCACCTCGACCCTCTCCCCCTCGCCCGACCAGACCTGGAAGTTCTGCTCATTGAGCTGCTCGGGGAAGCTGCGTATCTGCGGGTCCCGGTCCGGCTGCCCGATGAACAACTCCTTGCCTCCGTAGCGGGCTGTCGGCAGACATACGGAGAGCTGCAGACCGTTGACCTTGACGGCCTGGCTAACGTTCACGTTGTACTCGAACTGCAGACCTTCCGGCGTCGACCTGACAGTCTGGGTGAACTGTAGCACGCCGCCGGCGGCGTCGACGGGCAGCGTGCCCTCGATGCGCTTTCCGGTCCCATCGGGCAGGTCACTGACCCGTGCGGTGGCCTGTGCCTGCGGAACGTGCTGCCAGCCCGTGGCATGAGCATTGAGTTCAACCATCGCCAACTCCACGGCCCCAGACACGACCCTGATGGTGCCGGATGGCTCCACCGTTGCCGTCAGCGCCTGCTGTGCGCCGGCGCAGGCCGCCAGGGCGAGCAACAAACTGAGTGCGACAAGGGAGCGTGTCATCCCATCTCTGACCGCTGACGTGTGCATGACATGATCTCCTGTGGCTCCGGGTGCCGTCTACTGCACGATGCGGAGTGGGATCGCCGGCAGAACGCCGAGCGATACCATCGGCGCGTACGCGGCGTCTGTTCCGTTCCGGCCGCCCTGCGCCGGGGCGAACACACCGATGATGGCGTTGCCGCTGGAACCCTCGCGCGCAATGTTGAGGTCGGCCTTCAGAGAGATGCTGATGCCGGCGGGCCCGAATGAACTGCCGGCAAGGCTCACCCCCCGCGGCGCGGCGGCCAGCTCGAACCGCAGGCTCGCCGGCTTCACCTCCGGGTAGTCTGGCAGCGTCGGCGGCGTCTCGATCCGGACCTGTGCCGAGCCGTCGAGCGGGACCTCGATGGTGCCCGCGTTCACGACCCGCAGACCCGAGACCAGCGGACGCCACACCGCCGGCACCGGCTTCGAGCCGGGTACCGCCACCAGCAGCTCCTGCTGGGGCACGATATGGCGCCAGAGGAAGGCCTGCATCATGTCCTCGGCGGGCACGACGGGCCTGCTGACCGTCTCGGCGCCAATCCGCGCCTGCCCCTGCATCTGCAGTGCAAAAGTGCTTGCCAGGGCATCACGCGAGCACGTGAGGGCAACATCCTGCGTATCCTCATCTGCAGGGATAGTCTCGGGCCGCATCGAGTAGCCCTCAGGCGCGTCGACAAGCGAAAGCGCGATGTCGCCGGCGAAGCCCTCCTTGCGGTACGCGTGTACGGTGACCGTGGCCGTGCGTCCCGGACGCAGGCCGGCGCTCGAGGGCGTGACGCGGAGGGCGAAGTCAGGGCGCGGAGGGCCGATTCGCAGGCGGTAGGCGTACTCATTGCCGCCGTGGGACTGCACATCGGACAGCACGATCCGGTGATGACCGTCCTCCGGCAGACGCACCTGCAGGTAGGAATCGGCATGGTGCGTCATGAGGCCCTGCTCCGGGTCCTCGTGGTCATCATTGGACGCCAGCACGGCCCCGTCAGGGCCGATCAGCCGCAACAGCGAATCGACCGGAGAGTTCAGGCGCCGGGCATGGACCTCTGCGACCACGTCATCCCCCGCTCGGCCGGTGAAGCTGAATGTGTCGACATCCCCAACCTGCCCGATGCGCCCGTTCACGATGAGCGGCGGCAAGACGGCCTGCGCGGTGTCGGGCGCGTCATTCGGCTCGACTTCAGAAGCCTCCGGCAGCGTGTCAACAGCGTAGGGCACCGGGTTGCAGACGCCGAGCGGGTCCGGCGGCCTGGTCCATCGCAGTGTCCGCCCGCCGGAGGCCGTATCAAGCAGGAGTGTACCTGTGGGGAGATTCCAGCCCGCGATCGAGGCCGTCGTCGGTACGCCGGCCTCCCCGCCGAGCGGAAACACCTCCGTGACGAAGGGAAGCTCGCCAACCGAAACGCGATAGACGAAATCGTCGCGACCGCGATAGATCGAGTCACGCACTTCGAGTTCGTATGCGCCGTCCGCTGGAACCTCGTACATCAGCACGGGGTCCGGGTCGAAGCGGTAGTCGTCAACCGCGGCGACCTCGCGCCCGCTCTCATCGCGGAGTGTCAGCACCGCCTGGAACCACCCCGGGACGGCGTCGGCGAGGTATGGGATGAGGTGTCTGGCCCGTGCGTGGATAACCAGGCGCTGCCCGGTTCGAGCTTTGAAGCGAAACCGATCCACGTCGCCGGNNGGTATGGCACCAGCGCGCGGGCATGGGCCCGCATCACCAGCCGCTGCCCCTTGCGGGCCTGCAGGCGAAAGCAGTCACTGTCGCCGGGGGTGATCTGTCCGTTGAGCATCACCGGGAGGGCCAGGGGCTCGCGCGCACGCTCGTCCGGGTCGAGGTCCTCCTCGCAGA
>DPJP01000099.1:3779-4731 GCA_003542955.1 Armatimonadota bacterium | reverse complement strand
CCTTCGTGCGGCCCCTCCCCACGCGTGCGGCCCCTCCCCGCGCGTGAGGCCGTTCCCCGGCAGCTACTCCACCCACACCAGCGTGAAGGTGCTCGGGCGCAGGCGGAGTGAGATTGCCCCGTCGGCAAGCGGCAGGGCCTGGTCGGTCAGCGCGTTGCGCACCACGGTGCCCTTGAGGCCCATCGCTCCGAGGTCCACGTTCACCTTCGCCTGGACGAGTTCGGGCGTCAGGTTGGCAACCACCAGCAGCGCGCGCTCGCCCTGGATCAGGTAGAGGCTGGTCTTCACCTGCTCGGCATCGGCGTTGCTGATCAGCTTCTCGGCGCGGAAGTACGGTATCCACTGCGCATCCCTGTAGCCGAAGCGGTCATAGGTCTGCCAGAGGTTGGATGTCTTCCTCGATGCGTCATTGCGGTCGGTCCAGCCCTGCGGCCACACCGAGACCCCATGCAAGAGACACCAGGTCATGTGCAGCGGCTCGTAGATGTGCGCGTCGCCGCCGAGCAGCACCGACCAGTAGCCCCACTGCTTCCCCTGCCAGCGGACGCGGAAGCGCAGCAGGTTATCATACTGCTCATGCTCGCCGCTGTAGACGATGTCACTGAACGACATCGTCGGGATGAGCGTATTGAACGACACATGGTTGACCAGGTAGCCGTCCTCGTGCTTCGCGTGGATGAGCTTGTACATCCGCTTGAGCATCTCGCGGGTGGCGAAGACGGGCCATGTCGAGTGCACCTGCCCGGCCTCATCGACCCAGCCGCAGCCGTGGTGGGTGTTCTTACACGGGTATGCCTGCGCGCAACCGTCGGTATACAGGCCGTAGAAGCCGAGGTCATCAAGCATCCACTGCGCCCCGGCGGCCATGTAGTCGGCATAGCCGCTGTGGGCGCAGACATCCCAGAAGTAGTGCCCCTTGGGCGGCTCGGAGGGCTGGGTCGACATCGGCCGG
>DPJP01000099.1:0-3761 GCA_003542955.1 Armatimonadota bacterium | reverse complement strand
CGAACTGCTCGCTGAGCGGCGAAGGTGAGCCTATCGCTGGGTAGCCCATGTAGGTCGAGGGCCGGATGCCCAACGCGGTGTCCTCCTTGATGGTCTCCCGCAGGTTTGGTATCTCCGGCTCTGTGAACAGGGGAGATGGCCAGCCGTACTTCGTGCCATCGGGCTCCGCCCAGAACCAGTGCAGCTTCGCGTTGAAGCCCCAGCGCTCCATCGCCTGCTCCCGCGTCATCGTGTCGAGCATCGCGATGCGCAGGCCGCGCCCGAAGCGCCCCTGCTCGACGAACTCACAGCCCAGGCTCGGTATGCCGCCCAGTTCGTTCGACTGCCCGGAGATGACCTCCGCGCGCGTCTCGGCATCCTCACCATCGGGCCGGAAGTCATCCTCGAAGTGATCCAGCAGCAGCGTCTGCGCATCCGGCTTGAAGGGCTCGGTGGGCACGGTATAGCTCTCGCCCTGGTAGCGGATCACATTCGACACGCGGAATTCATCGACGGCGATCTTCGTGTAGCCGGTGTAGTCGGTGGGGCAGCCCAGGCGAAGGCCGAACTTCGCGGGGTCCTCGGCCCAGTCTGGTGGCAGTGAGCCGTCGAAGGTGAAGTAGCGCTTCCCGTTGAGGAACAGCTCGATCTGCTCGCCCCATGTGACGGCCACGTGAGCGAACTCGTCAGGCTGGAGCTCGAAGCCTCTGGCGGCGGAGCTGAGCTTCTGCTGCCCGTTGGTCAGCAGCACGGCGAGCTGCTGCTCCGCGGCCGGGAGGTAGTACAGGTCCAGGCGTCCCGTCGCGCCGTTGATGCTCGCAACCTGCCGCCAGGTTCCGCCGAGAGCCTCGAGCGGGGTGAACCACAGCTCGAGCGTGCCCTGCTTGAGGTCGATGTTGCCCGCCGCGGGGTAGCGGCACAGCTCCTGGCACATCGGCGAGCCGACGCCGGAGCCGAAGCGCACCCAGAACGGGTCGCCGGCATGGGCGTCCTTGACCGGCGTGGCCATCAGCGCGAATGTGATGGTGACCGGTTTGTCCAGCTTGAGCGGCTGACGGATCACATTGCAGCGGATGGACGTCCGGTCGCCCTCGGGCTGGACCTCCAGCGCCGCGTCATCATGGGGCCGCCAGAACTCATCACTCTCGGCGATCCACGCGAAGCCGATGTCATCATTGCCGACCCACACCTGCGGGATGAAGGCACTCTGCCAGCCCTCGCCGGGGACCTCGAGCGCCGGGGAGCTCTTGCCATTCGAGGGGCACAGGAACGTGGCGTACTCGGACTTGATGGGGATCTCCAGCAGCAGGTTGGAGACCTCGGTCGCCTCGCGCGGGGTGAGGGTGAGGTCATACCGCTGCATGCCATCGAACTCGGTTGTGCACGTCAGGCGGATGTCGAGCTTGTCAACGCTGCCGCGGGAGTGGCGGATGGATGCGTCATCAGGCGCGGCGGCGTCGAGGGCCCGCAGGGCGGCTATGTCGGCTGTCTGTCCGCCGGTGGAGAGCTTGAGGCTGATCGGCGCGGCCAGCATCTGCTCGCCCTGGTTGACAACCTGCCGGGGCAGAGAGCCCTCCCCGCACTGGTATTCCCGGCCCCAGACGGAGATCGTCTGTCCGTCGCAGCGTACCGGCTCCCAGGGGGAGGGGACGGTGTTGTCCAGCCCCGCACGGCTCTTCCACCAGGTGGGTCTGGCGAACTGCTCGTACTCGGCCTCCGCGGATGCCAGCACGACCCCATCCGGGCCGAGCGCCTCGGACTTGACCATGTAGGTGCCCGGGGGCAGCTCGTCGATCGGGATGCTTGCCGAACCGAGCCCCTGCGTGAAGCCGTCGGCGCGGCACTCGGCGACGACGTCCTCGCCCCGCATCAATCGAGACCGGGCGATGAGGCCCTCCGGCGGGGCGGTCAGCCCGGCCACGTTGGATGTCACCCAGAGCTTGCCCTCATACGGGTAGCCCTCGACAGANNCAGAGATGTCGTACGCCTTCATCACACTGAAGGGCAGACGCTGGTAATACATGGTGGTATCGGCTGTGGCCGCGCGCAGTGTCAGGTTGTAGGCGCCCGTGACCAGCGGCGGTGCCTTGAACGCGACGGCACGGTAGTCTGCCAGCCGGTTCTCCTGCTCGGCTATGGTCTTGGCATCTCCGCCAACGAGCTTGGCTGTCACCACCACGATCGGGTCGAACAGGAAGCCCGTGAGCGCCAGCTTTGCGTCAACCCGACCCATCGCCAGATCGCCGAGGGGGCCGGCCTGGACGGCGCGGTCGGAATTGCTGAAGACGATCTCGCCGAAGTTGGCGACGGTGTGGAAGTTGCCTGCCGCGTAGGCCCAGGATGAGTAGAGGTTCAGCGACTCCCCGTCGCGACAGAAGTTCACACGCCACCGCTCACCATCGACCGGCGTGCCGCGGCCGCCAAGCTCGGAGAAGGGTATCCGACACTCCATCATCCAGCGTTCGGGCGTCTGCGAGGTCCTGAAGACGCAGGCGGGGTTGTAGTCCAGGTCGACGCGGGTCTGGCGCGTCGGGTCGGTTGTGGCGTCATAGACGGTGCCGATGGCGTTGCAGATGAAGTGGTAGTAGGGAAAGCCGTCGGGGTCGGGGCGGCAGATGAAGTCGACGGAGTCCTCCATGTAGACGCCTGAATCGTGATCTCGCAGGCGCGCGACATACTCGCGTCCGCTCGGGTTGAGACACTCGTAGGCAAGGTAGAGCGCCTCGTCGTCAAAGCCCGCATGGAGGATCGTCTGCTCCTCCGCAAGCGTGTACTCGTTGAGGGCGATGAAGCCGGTCGTGCGGGCAGCCCCCGCCCATTCGGTCTCCTCGATGACACCGTCGATGGTCGGCGGCTTGATGCGGCACACGGTCATCACGGGATAGTCCGGCACCTGGTCACCTCCGGGGCCGAGAATGCGCAACTCGTCGATGGCGAACTCGCTTTCGACGCCGCTCCAGNNTCCAGCCGATCACGCTGCCGCAGACGATGCGCACATCGTCGGGCTTGACTCCCAGCGGGCCGAAGAGGCCCTGCCAGTCCTGCGAGGCGGCCATCTGCCCATCGCACCAGAGTTCAAGCGCCCGCCCCCAGCGTACCTGCAGGTGGTGCCACTCGCCCTTCTTCCAGAAGGCCCGGGCGCCGCTGTAGCAGACGAGATGCCCGCCCGCGTCGAAGACCGCGACGCAGGTCTGCGACAGCNNGAGTAGATGCACATCCGCGTGCGGGCCGGCCCCACGACGGTGAAGAAGAGCTGGTTGCTGAGCAGGCCGGGGTTCTTGATCTGCTCCTCGGCGTCGAAATCGAGCGCCACCCAGAACTCGACTTGCCCGGCGGCGAGATTGATGTTGCCTGCCGACGGGTACTGCATGTCGGTCAGGCCGTGGAACTGCAGCGCGTTCCCGAACTTGCCCTGGACGAACTCGGTGCCCGCGCGAGGCCTGCCGCCGGTGAAATCGCCCGTGCCCTGAATCACCGCCGGGCGCGTGCAAGTCTTCCCGTCGGGGGTGAAGGTCTCATCGAGGTGGTCCAGCAGCAGCGTGCGCTCGTCGCGCGAGTAGGGCTGGGCCCAGACGCCATCGGTACACAGCAGCATCGCAACGGCTGCGAGCAGCAGCAATCGGGTCGATGACATGGTATCGCTCCCCGAGGTCGGTAGTGGCAACCTTTCTTCGCCGTCAGGCTGTCGTCTCCCTGCGCGCGGCCGCTGCCGTGAAGCGCCCGAGGAGGCCGCGGGACATTTCCCACATCCCCTACGATGGGGGTAGGTCGGGCTTCCAGCC
>DPJP01000024.1 GCA_003542955.1 Armatimonadota bacterium | reverse complement strand
CGATATGGCTGAACTCCGGATCATCGGGGTTGCCGTACATGCGGCTCTCGCCGGTGTAGTAACAGATGCGCCGGTTGTAGCCAACGGTGGCGAACCCAAGGCCGAAGCCGATGCCGCCCGGCTCGCGCTTCTCCCAGGCCTCGACCACCGCGCCGGCAATGCGCTCTGTCGCCCACGCGGTGTATTCGGTCGGGTCCATAATCCGCGTGCCGAAGTCGACGCCGACGTCACGCCCCAGGTTGCCCGCGGTGTCCTTGTCCGCCTCGCCTGGAGTGCGAAGCTGGGGACCCGTGTGTGTGTGCGTGGCGTTGAGGATGATCCCCGATGGGTCGATCTCCGGGGCCCGCTCACTGACTTGCTGCCGAACCGAGTCGCGCAGACACTCCGGGACCCTCACGTAGTCGCAGCCCACCAGAACAACATGCCCCCCAGGCTCCCCATCTCGCACCGACTCGATCGCGAGTGCAGTCACGGTCAGCCGGTCCGCAACACCCTCCGACACCCGTGCGTAGAACTGACCCCGGACCAGCACAGGCCGCTCCGGCGTGACATCCACGCTCGCCCACCCAATGCGTAATGCGGCGTTGGCACTGCCCATTCTCTGTCTCCTCTGTTCGTGTATTGACGACGGCACGTGTCGCACTCGACAGCAATCATGTGGCGCCGGCTCTCGTGCGTCTCCGGGGACTGCTACCCGAAGGTCCCGCCGTAGTCCCGCGCNNCCCATTGCGTTGCACACGGATCGCTCCAGGCGTAGCGGGTCGCCGCAATGGGTGCCAGTCCCCGGGGACTGCTACCTCTCGCGCCCTCGGGCCGAGCCTGAAACCACCCACGTGCATCGCGAGAGGTCGCTGTCCCCAGTGCCCATTGCGGAGCCGGACTCGGGGACAGGGACCCATCCGGATGCCGTGGGCGTGGTCCGAGGCATTCGCGGACGGCCGGATGGGTGCCATTCCCCGAGTGCCCGGCCCCGTCACTCCCACAGCCCGTTGATCGTCTCGACGGTCCAGTCGACCAGCTTCCTGCCGCCCTCGGGCCCGATGGGCGTGCTTGCCGCCACTGCCCCGTAGCTGCCGCCCGAGATCGCCCGCTGCGTCGGCAGATAGGTGCCCGTGCCGGTCAACTGCACCAGGAATGTCTGGATTGCCCTGCTGCGGGCCTTGATCTGCAGCCCGTAGTCGAGATAGTACTCGAAGGGACTGGTCGCGAACGCAACATCCCCCAGTCGGACCACATGGGCCTCGACCGGAAGCTCCGGGCTTTGAGCCTCCATCTCAAAGCGCGCCCTGACCTTCCTGTTCCACTGCATTCGCCGGTATGCCGCCGTGATGCCGACATACCAGCGAGGGTCCTCGCGCAACTCGGGATTGGCCTCCAGCTCCGCCTTCAGTTCCTCATACTTCTCGCGCAGTGTCGCGGCCTCCACCTCGGCATCATCCACATCCTTCTGCGTGAGCCTGCGTCGCGGCAGGAGCACCGTACCGCACACATGGCCAAGCACCGGGTCCGTGTCGATGGCCGCACTCATGCACGGCAGCACGCTTTCGACGGCGTCGGCGATGCGGACACCCAGATCCTCCCGCTGCGTGCGTCCGAGCAGCTCCCACATCCGTTGCTGCGCCTCCCACCCGATCGTGATGCGCTGGTGGCCCGGGTTCTGATCGCCCGCGGGGCTGCACTGCGGCAGTACGAACAGCTCCTCGCCGAGGCGCTTGCGCAGCTCAACTCGTGTCTCATGCCAGTAGTCGGCGCTGAAGGCGAACTCGTGCATGCTGATCTGCGCGGGGCAGGCGACATTCGGCACGATACCCGTCAGGTTACGCGCCTCGTCCCAGGTGAAGAGCATGTTGACACTCGTGTCGGTGCCGCCCTCGATATGGCTGAACTCCGGATCGTTCATCTCGCCGTACATGCGGCTCTCGCCGTTGTAGTAGGAGATGCGGCGGTTATAGCCGACTGTGGCATGGCCCAGCCCGAAGCTGATGCCCCCCGGCTTGCGGCTCTCCCAGGCCTCCACGACCGTCTGCGCAATGCGTTTCGCGGCCACAGCCGCATACTCGGCCGGGTCCATGACATCGAGTTCGACGCCATATCGCTCGAGGATACTGCCGCCGGCCGTCTGCAGCGCATCCGCCTCGACGCGCACCTCGGGGCCGGTATGGGTGTGCGTGGCGCTGATGAACACACACTGCGGGTCAAGCTCAGGCAGCATCGTGCGCAGGTGGTCGCGCACATCATCGCGCAGCCCGTCGGGGATCGAGACGTAATCGCAGCTGACCATGACGACCCGTCGACAGCCATCGCCCTCGTCGCCCTGCTCGAGAGCCAGGGCTGTGGCTGTGACCGGGTCGAGCACGCCCCCCGATATCCGTGCGTAGAACTGGCCCGACACCAGGCACGGCTGCTCTGGTGTCAGGTCCGTGGAGGCCCAACCGACACGGATGCCGCTGTGCTGCATTGTCGATTCTCTCCTCTGATGCTCGCCGAAACCTGAACGTCGGCTGCGTGGAAACCAGCTCTGGCCCTTCCACAGATTCCCCTACCCGTCTATCGCGACGATCTGGCACAGGTCCACCCATGCCACCCCCGCGCTCCCGAGGCCAATGCCCAGCGTCGCCCGCGGGATATCCTTCTCCGGGCTGATGGTGTAGCCAAGTTCGCGCCACTCGGTCGTCAGCGCGACCTGCTCATTGACGAGGTCGCCCATCGACAGCTTCAGCAGCACGCCGTCCGTCTTGGCCTTCGCCCAGGTCGACACGCGATACTGTCGCCCCGCGGTCAGCTTGACGGGGAACTGCCCCATCCGGACGGTGGCATCATCTGTCGGCGCCGTCAGCCGCACCGAGTGCCGTCCGTGCCTGGCCACCCGCGCATCGACGAACATGCTCGCTCCCGGGCCAACACCGGCGTAGTTGCCGGAGGGCGTGCCGACGCTGGGGTTGTCCTCCCAACTCGGGTTGATGACGAGGTTGCCCTCTGAGATCGAGAGATCGTCGGAAGGCAGTGGGCCGATCTCGATCTCATACGCCCTCGAGCCGAATGCGTCTATCGGCTCCTCGATGGCGCCCCCGGTCATCTCAACCTGACGGTTCTCGAAGAGCACCGTGGCCCGGCCCGTGAAGTCCACCCCGTCCAGCTCAAAGCGCGGTACCTGGGGGCGGTTCTCCGTGTTGACCGCGAGGATGGTGATGACGCCGCGATCGAGCAGTGCGGTGGCGTGCACCGACGGGATCGATGAGGTGACCGCCGGAGCAACCTCGACGGAGGTCAGCGCCGGCGTCAGTTCCGCCGCCTCGAGCGCCATCGCGCCGCATTCGGCCCACATGATCGGCGACTTGGGGAAGCTCGTGCGCGGTGAGCGGATGAAGTACTGGATCGCCCGTGCGCCGTGGATCAGCGCCAGGTAGGTCATCACCCGCTGCTCTCCCGCCGTCGGCTCGCGCTCCCACCACTCCCCGCCGCCGAAGGCCTGAGGCACGATCCACAGTGGCTTACGGAGGTCGAATGCCTCGTTGAACGCGTCCGCGGTATTGCTCACACTGGTCACGGAGCCGCGGGGGATGGGGTAGGGATCGGCCATGACGATATCGGTCGCGGCGCTGAAGTTGAGCGCATCCTCCGCGCCACGACAGAAGACGATCGCCACGGGGTGGTACGGGTCGAGGTCCTTGAGGATGCCATAGACGTCCTCGAGCACCGGTGCCTTATCCACCGCGGGTTCATCGGCGATGTACCAGCTCAGCAGGGCCGGGTGGTCCCTGAACGCCTCGATCTCCCCGCGCAATTGCGCCCGGTGCTCTTCATCGAGCCCCGTGCGGATCGGCCATCTGAGGTGGTAGTTCACCTTCATCCCGATCTGCGCGCAGCGGTCGAGGTAGGCACGGATCGGCTCGAGCGCCTCGGTGTCGTGCGGGCCGCCGTGGTAGGGGCTGAAGAGATTGAAGCCGCGCACGACCTCTTCATCCATCACGCCCTCTTTCAGCGGGTAGTACGTGTAGTAACCGAAGGGGATGAACGGCAGCCCGTCAACGATCAGCCCGCGGCTGATCTGATCAATCACGACGGCGTTGGGCTTCGGCGGCGCCTTGCGGAGCGTTGTCACGACACTGCCGAGCAGCTCCTCTCCGCGCTCGAGTCGGCACTCGATCGTCGTCGCACCGTCAGGCAGCGCGGTGATGTCCAGCGGAACCAGTACACGCCTGGCTGTTGCCGCCGTCCGCCCGCCTGCCCCCGCCGGTGTGCGGACGGCAACCGTCAACCCCTCGAGCGGCACGTCATCGGCGATATCGGCCACAATCTCGGCGTGTTCCTGGCCGGTGTAGAGGCTCAACCTCGGGAGAGCGCGCAGGATCGGCGCCGCCTCGACGTAGAGCGGGCTCAACCGGAGCAGCTCGGCGCCACCGGCCGCATCCGCGATGACCACGGCGAGGCCGTGGGTGCCGCGTCGCTCAACGCGCGTCGAGCAGGTGATCTCCGTCGCGGCTTCGCCCAGTGCGACCTCGACCGGCTCCCCGACGCCCGCGTGACCGCCGAAAGCCGGCTCGATGTGTGCTCGGATGCGCTCGGGCCCGTTCTTCCCACGCGACAGCGACAGCCTCAACCGCGCGTCCCCATCACGAACGACATCCGGCCATTCGAGGGCGCTGACGGCCACGCCTTTCTCGGCTGCCGGGCCCGGCACGATGCGGACATCGACTGTGTGGGTGTACCGCTCCCCCCGCTTCAGCGCCTCCGACCACCACAGCCTGCCCGCGTCCGGCTCGGCATAGAGTGCCAGCCCGATATCCGAGTCGATGCTGAGGGCGCCATACTGTGTGGCGAAGACCTGTCTGGTTGCCTTCGACCATGGGTGGAGGCGTCCCGTCTCGGGACAGGCGAGTTCGCCCGCGCGCTCCGTGCCGTCGACCACCGCCGTGTACGTCGAGTGATCGATCCACTGCTTGCCCACCCCCCACAGCACCTGCAGCTCGGCGGCATCGGGCTTGAGCACCTCGTAGCTGTACTCGATGTGGATCGTCCCGTCCGCGCGACCGGTGATCTGTTTCTCATACGCGAAGTGCTCAGTGCGGTTGGTGATACGGAGCGTGGACTCGGCCGGGCCGCGCGTCAGGGTCGCCGTCTCCTGCCCGTATCCCCGGTGATGGTAGATGTCCGTCCACCTGTTGTGGAGGACGATCTCTCCGGCGTTCTTCGTGAAGACGGGAATACCGCGATAGGAGATCGAGGTGCCGACTCCCGCGCTCCACGAGACGAGCAGGTCGCCGACGATGAATGTCCCGCGCCTGAGCCCCTCCTGGCAATGTCCCACTCCGCTCGCAACGAGGATCAGCAGCAGCACCGTGCAGAGTGACGCTTGATACCGTCGGCGGACCATGGTCACTGTCCCCTGCCGTCGAGATAGGCCTACATCGATGGGAGGACTTCGCCNNTGCCTGACACCGGCTGTTCAATTATTGTGCCCCGACCATGACGATCGGGGCACGCATCATCTCCGCACTATGTAGCTGTGGTGCTCAGCGGTGCAGACGCGACACACTCCCGTCCTCACATCCGGCCAGCACGCCTCCGCCGTCGATGGCGGAGAGCACTCGCGCGGGCGCGTCCAGCGCGGCTACCGACGCGATACCCCCATCAGTCTGCACGAAGTAGACCTTCGCCTCCTCCGTGGCCACGTAGAATCCCCCGTCCGCCGCGACCATCGCGGTACACGGTGTGCCAAGGCCGATGCGCCACACGCCTCGCCCGGCGCCGTCAATCAGGTGCAGGTCGCCGGTCAGCGAAGCGGCGGCGATGCCGGCGTCGACGACTGCCAGCCCGGCCGGGTCGTCGCCGATGNNGTCCACTTCTTCTCACCGAGATTGTCGATACAGTGCACCAGTGTATCGGTCCCTGCCGTGAGCGTCTCCAGGAGCCCATCGCCGTCCACGTCGGCGGCGAACACCAAGGGGAAGTTCGGACCCGCCATCCAGTAGTCGTTGTAGTCCTCGTCCTCCCACAGCCTGCCGCCGTCGCCGGTGATGGCGGGCACGCAGTAGTAGACAGTCCCGACGACCGTCTCGTCACGGCCGTCGCCGTTGATGTCGCCCGTGTCGAGCGCGGTGATCGTGTGCGCGGCTGTCTCGAACGTCCAACGCAACGCGCCGTCGGGGCACACCGCATGGACACGCCATGCGCCGGTGCCGACGATCGGCCACAGCTTGCCGTCTCCATCGATGTCACCGAGCGCCAGCGCGCAGCCCCAGGCCGGCATGTGGCCGTTGCGGGGCAGATTGACGGTCATGCCTGCCTTGCCCTCAGCGTCGTAGAAGCGCAGCGTCTCATCGTAGGAGCCTGCCATGAGCGTGACATCGGCAGCGCCGTGGATGCGGCCGGCAAGCACTGCGCCGATGCGGTCCTCCGCCTTGTCGATGACTGTGGTCTCTCCGGTTCCGGAGACGGTCAACACACTGCCGTCCTCGCAGCCCACGAGCATCGCGCCATCGCCGATGGGCGTCCCGCAGGTCGCCCGCGCCGGGAGGGTGACGCTCCAGTCCACCGTCGCCGCGGCAGCCGTCGGGCTCGAGGGGAAGGCCGGCCACTGCTGGTCCGCCAGCCCGAGCGGCCTGAGGCCCTCGGCGAACACGTGATGCAGGCAGCCGTCCACCTCGACGGACTCCGCATCAACGCGGATCACCGGGCCGGAGCCGGCAACCGTGATGGCATTATCGAGGCCAAGCTCGGTGCTGCGTCTCTTCTCGGGCGTGTTCCCCGTCGGCAGCAGCAGGTTGGCGAAGCAGACGTGCTGGCCGGCCCGCAGCGTGTGTACCCGCTTCTCCCGGAGGATGTACGGGACCGCCGCGCCGAAGTCGTACTTGGGGTAGTCAGTCGTGTTGAGGGGAATCGGCTCGGTGTCGAGTCGGCGCTCGGAGTCGGTCAGTTCGACCACGTGGAAGTGCTCGCCGTCGTGATCCGCGTGCATCCCGCGTTCGGTCTGCTCAACGTCGCCGAGGGTGCGCCAGTAGCAGCGCAGTTCGTACTCACCGGGCTCGTTCGCCACGATGTCATCCACCACCAGAACGCAGTCGTCCTTGAGCCACAGCAGCGTGCGCGTCCAGTCACACCCGTTATACCCGAGCAGCGATGTCTGTGTGAGGGCGCCGCCCGCGAACTCGACAGTCTCGTCCAGGCGTGCGGTAACCGGAATCGGGGCGTGCTGCCCGTCCTTGATCACCATGATCATGTTGTGCTGCTTGGGCCAGCGCAGGATGTAGTCGCTCTCGGCCAAAAACAGCCGTCCGCGCACCTGGTACTGGCTGNNGTTGGCATCCGGGTGACCGTGCTGGCCCTCGCCGAACCCCTGGAGCAGCAGGTAGTCGTCGTCTTCCCCCCAGCCGCCGCGCAGCGACAGCTTGTCGAAGCCCTGCTCGGGCGGCACGTTGGGCGCCAGCGGCGGCGCCGGGTAGTTGGGGAAGTGCGGCTCACCCGCCCAGTGGTGGATGATCGGGTCCATCGACAGAACAAAGAGCCCCACGTGTTTCCGCGGCTCCTCCGAGACCAGGTCGCGGGTGAAGATGTCATCACAGCGACCGCCGGGGCTGGTCTGCTCCGCCAACCACTTGTAGGAGCCGTCGTTGTGCCACTCCGCGGCCCGCAGCAGAACGTTGGCCGCGCCGGCCGGCGATGAGTGGTACCCGCCGCAGTCACCGAACGGCACCAGTTGCCGGCGGTTGTTCAGAATGCAGGCCGCCAGGTCCGCGTAGTGGACGATCTTCTCGCTCTCGACGTAACTCGTGTCACCCTCCGACAGCGAGACATCGAGCAGATGGTTGCCGACCAGCCAGCTGTAGCCTGCGCCTCCCTCGTCGAATGAGCGCCCCGCCCGCGAGGCCCGCGCGAATACCGCCAGCGCCTTGTCGATCCACCCCTCCAACTCAGGCAGGGCGTAACCGTGCCGCCGCAGGTAGTTCGCACCGAAGTACAGGCTTCTGGAGGGGAAGGTGTGATGGTTGAAGACCTGGTAGTCCTCATCAACCAACCGCCACTTCTGATACGTGATCGAGTCGTGGCTGTACTCCGTGCAGGAGGCGATGAAGTTGACGATGAGCAGGCGCTCCTCGTCGGTGAACCAGGGCAGTTGCTCGACGCGGTCCCAGGCGATGACCAGCCGCTCCGTCCAGAAGTCCACCGCCGACATCAGCCAGAACGACAGCGGTATCTCGCCCGTGGCGAACGGTGTGACGGCCTCGACGAACTTCCGCGCCCACCGCTCCTCGCCCGCCTTGTACACATGCTCGAGCGCCTGCAGAAAGCTGCTGGGCCGCCCGGAGAAGCCCGACTCGTCAGAGTTGCGCTCGAGGTTGAGCTCCGCGGGGTCGGGCGTCTGTGGGATCGGCTCGCGAACCAGGATT
>DPJP01000025.1:3560-11284 GCA_003542955.1 Armatimonadota bacterium | reverse complement strand
CGAAGGCGATCATCGTCGTGCATCTGCACGGGCTCGCCGTCAACATGGAGAAGGTGCTCGACATTGCCCGGCGCCACAACCTGAAGGTCATCGAGGACGCCTGCCAGGCTCATGGCGCAAGATACAGAGGAAAACGNNGCCTGCCAGGCGCATGGCGCAACCTTCGACGGCAAGAAGGTCGGCACGATGGGCGATTGCGCAGCATTCAGCCTCAACCAGAACAAATGCCTCACCTGCGGCGAGGGCGGTATGTTCGTCACCGATGACGAGGACATGCTCTTCAGGGCGCGGCAGTTGTGGTCATTCGGCGAGACGCGGACTCCCGCCGAAACGCGCGACTACCACGCCTACGCGCTGGGCTGGATGTACCGCAACAGCGACCTGGCCGCGGCTTTCGGGCGCGCGCAGTTGAGCAAGCTCGACTCCTACCTCGAGCAGCAGAAGGTCAATGCCCGGCGGCTGACCGAGTGCCTCCAGGACGTGCCGTACCTGATCCTGCCCACCGAGCCCGAGCGACACGGACACAACTTCTACAACTACACGATCCGCTTTGACATGGCGGCCCTCGGGCAGGCCGAAGACCCGGCCGCATACCGCAACAAGATGCTCAAAGCGCTGCAGGCCGAGGGCGTCGGCACGGGCGTCTGGCAGAGCTGGATACTCCCGCGCATGACGGTGTTCCAGGCCAAGAACGGCTACGGTGAGGGCTGCCCGTGGGCGTGCCCGCATGCCGCGGAGGTCGATTACTCGCCCGAGCAATTCCCGGTTGCCGAGAAGCACGCGAACTCCCACACCGGCATGACAATGCCGCTGCGCTCGCCCAACGGTCCCGACGTCGCCGAGCTGACCGCCACAGGCTTCCGCAAGGTCATGGAGAACCTCGACGCGCTTGATGAAGTGGACTGGGACGCACAGAAGTGAGCCTGCGCGGGCATCCAGGCCCCGCGGGCAGTCATGCCCGTACAGCAATGAAGCCACAAAGGATGGTCCACAATGAGAATATCGATGATGACCTATACGATGGCCCGCGGTCTGGCCGAGGGCGAGCAGTTCGATGCCGTGGCGCTGTGCGAGTTCACCCGCGAGTTGGGCCTCGATGCCATCGACTGGGTGCGCACATATCAGTATACGCCGGAAGAGATCCGCACCATCACCGACGACTACGGGCTCGAGAATGTCGCGCATACGTTCTTTGCCGACTTCAACTTCCCGACTGCCGAGGAGCGGGCTCCCGCGCGCGAGGCGTTCAAGCAGGGCGTAGACGCAGCCGTCACACTCGGCGCGAAGATCGTCATGCTGCCGGTCTCAGGCAAGGACGGTCTGACTCGTGACGAGTCGCGCCGCAATGTGATCGCCGGCCTGCAGGAGGTCATCGACTACGCCGACGGCGCCGGGGTAACGGTCACAATCGAGAACTTCCCCCACCACCTGAGCCCGTTCATCGTGTCATCCGATGTGAACGCGGCGGTGGCCGAGATACCGCAATTGCGGGTCACGTTCGACAACGGGAACGTGACAACCGGCGGCGAGTTGGCTCCCGATGGCTTCAGAAACAGCGCCGAGTACATCGTGCACGCGCACTTCAAGGACTGGAAGGCCTGCGAGCCGGACGCCCCCGGCGCGCGCATCGGCATGGATGGCAAGTACCGACGCGCCGTCCTCGTCGGCGACGGCGATGTCGACCAGGTCGGCTGCATTCGGGCGATGGCCGAGCACGGCTACACCGGGTGCATCAACTTCGAGTACGAGGGCAGCGAGTACACCCCGCGCGAGGCGACCATCGAGGGTGTCCGCCGCATGCGCGAGTGGATCGCGAGCGTGGGCGGGTAGAGCCCCGCGGCGAGGGGGGCCGGTCGAAGGGACGCCGGGCAATGTGCGGGGAGGGGCCGCACGANNGCGGGATGCGGCCCCTCCCCGAACGCCTTCGTGTGCCCTTTCTCCACACACGAAACGGCCCCCGATCCACTGATCGGGGGCCGTTCCTGTATACACTGGGTAGCGGCACGGCTCAGAGAGCCTCCCTAGTTTCGCCACTACAGCTCGAAGCCGAACAACCCTGCAAGCGCCAGCAGTACGCCGGTCGCCGGATTGTGGCCCTGAGCAGGCCGGTCCGCNNGCCTCCAGCATCTTGAGGTCTTCATCTGTCAAGGTTTCCTTGCCGTCGTCGCCGATCTCGATGAGTTGTCCATTGAGGATCAGCAAGGCGTTGTCGCCGACGGCAAGTTGACTGTTGAGCGCAGGGAAGCTGCGGCTGAGCTGGAAGTGTGCTTCAGAGTAGGCCTTGACCCTGAGCGCTACCTGCTGGTCGCGCTGGTACCGTGTGTCTTCCCAGCGGCCGCCACGATTGACAAATCCCCGCTGCGCTGCGTTCTGAATGTTCCCGAACCGCTGCCAGTTGCCATCGGCATCTACATAAGCATTGACAGACTGGACGCCGGTTTGTTGCTGCATCACCTGAGCATTTTGTGCTCGCGAGACGGCTCCTGCGCCCATCGCGGCTCCGGGGNNTGGACACCTTGCCGGCTGCGCGATCCCTGGCCTCGTCCGCCGTCACTGCACCGCCCTCATCGGCAAGGAATGCCGTGTACTCGGTCAGAATGCCGTACTCCATGCTGAGCTTGACGACCTCGTCGACGAGTTCCTTCTTCTCACCATGGAGGCGAATCTGGTCGAGCAGGTAGCCGATCTTCCGGGATGCCCACAGCATCGCAATGTACTCGGTGCCCTCACGCTGCTCTGGGAAGTCGTAGCCGAGTTCGAAGGTCTGCGAGCCGCGACCGGCCTTCCCTGTCATTACTACGTTGCACCGCCCCGCCGAGTTGCTCTTGTATCGGCCCATCACCTCGATCTGCGAGCCGTGGAAGAGGTCGGGCAACTCCCGCGGGAAAGCATCATAGACATCGAGCCGCCCGTACTCGAGCGTCACATCGGTCAACAGCGGCTGGGCGATCTTGGCGAAGAAGCTCGAGACCTTGACCTCGATGTCCTCGCTCGGCCGCACATACGCGGTGAGTCCGCCGTTGCCCTGCGCCAGTTTGTCAAGGAGGTTCGTGTTGACATCATACCCCACGCCGAACACGAACAATCGCGTGGTTCCGCTTACCTTTTCGGCTTCCCCGGCAACGTTCTTTACAATCTGCTCGTTATCGGTCACTCCCACCGTCGGTTCGCCGTCGGTCAGGAAGCAGATGTAGTTGACATCGTTGCCGATCCGCTGCTTGAGCGCCTCGCGCAACGCACTGTCAATGTCGGTGCCCCCGCGGGCCTCGAAGTCGCTGATGAACTCCCGGGCTTTCTTCACATTCTCCGCGCTCGCCCGCACCTGCTTGTCCGAGAACGTCTTGACGCTGTCGCTGAAGGCGATGATGTTGAAGCGGTCCTGAGAGTTCAGGCTGTTGACGCAGAAGGTCAGGGCATCCTTGGCCTGCTGAATCTTCTCCCCGCTCATGCTGCCGGAGGTGTCCAGGACAAAGCAGATGTTCTTCGGGACGATCTCGCCTTGCTCTTGTTCGATTGTCGGGGCCGCCAGGAGAAGGAAGAAGCCATCTTCTTTTCTCTCCTTGAAGGTGATGACACTCAGCCCGATAGGGTCGCTGGCGACATTGTAGTAGAGCAGAATGTCACTGTCGGGCTTTACATTCTTCTCCTCATACGAGCAGCGCACGTGCGTATCGGACTTCTTCGTCACCGCGATAGTATGGCTCGGCGAGTAGACGCTNNCGTGAATGTCGCACACCCACGCCACGCTCTCAATCGGGCGGTTGGAGAACTTCTCCGGGCTCAGCGGATACAGGTACCCCACCAGGCCGGTGTCATAGTGGAGCAGCTCGGTGTAGCGGATCTCGATGCGCCGCTCGCCGCCGGCAGGGATCGGGTAGATCTTCGCCTGGTAGAGGCCCTCTCCCGCATAGGTCAGAAGCGCCGGGTCCTTTCTGCGGCGAACGATATCCTCATAGATCCGCTGCGCCTTGTCCTTGTCCATCAACTCCGCCTGGAGTTCCTTGCCGTCGGCGTGGAGGGTGAACTTCTGCACCACGGCGCCCTTCGGCAGCGGGAATATGTAGGTCGCCTCCATCTCCCGGCGTCCGTCGTTGACGAAGACCTGATCCACGTAGGTGTTGGCGACCTGGTCGTTGATCTCGGTGGTAACGTGGTGGTACTTGACTGTGAAGTACGGCTCGTCGGGGATGATGCTTGTCGGTGGGCCCGGTATCAGCATCCCGTCTGCGAGCAGGCAACTCGATGCCGCAAGCAGCACGGTGATACTCCAGAGAATACTCCATGTACGCAATGCCCTCACCTCCATGGTTGTTGACCGTCCGAGGCAGTGCAACAGACTACCTTGTGTAGTTGGACGTTCGCATCCAGATACGAGTTCCCGCAGCTGCCGCGCGAGGCCGCCGCTGTCCGCGGATGAACCCCTCCCGGCAGGACTGCAGCCGGCCCGCAGCGAAACCGACAGCGACTCGTCACAGGTCATGCCGATTCGCCGCACAGAGAAGAGGGAGTGAAACGGATGAAGGTCGTCGTCGCGTATGAGACAGGACACGGTTCGACGAAAGAGACGGCAGAGAGGATAGCAGAGACGATCCGGGAGTCGGGAGCGGAGGTCGATGTGGTGCAGTGCAGGCAGGCGGATGACATCTCGGGCTACGACGCATTCGTGCTCGGAACGCCCATCTGGGCGATGAAGGGTATGGGCCCGTTCAGAAAGTTCATGCGCAGGAACGCCGAACTGCTCGCCGCCAAGCCGGTAGCGGTGTTCGTCACCAGCGGCGCCGCCTCAACAGAGAAGGGCAAGGCCGATATCGCATCCGGAGTCATCCCGAAGGTATTGTCGGATGCGCCCGGCCTGCAGCCGGTCAGTATCGGCAACTTCGCCGGCGTCCTCAACTTCCCAGCCTACAACCTGCCGATGCGGTTGGTGATGAAGGCGATTGTCCGCTCACAGGGCGGCCCGACGACGGGTAGACACGACTACCGCGATTGGGATGAGATAATCGCATGGGCAAAGGAGGTCGCCGACGCCTTTGCCCGTGTATGTGGTGGCTGACCGCACAGGTTGCGGTGGGCGCCCCGGCTGTGGGGGCTACCCTTTCGTCTTCTTCGGGTCGTCGCCGTAGGTGAACTCGGTCTGGATCTCTCCGTCGGCCTTGTGGACGATGACCTGGCTGGGCAGGTTCTTCTGCGCAGTGGACTTGGCGCGCGCGACTGCATCGTTCTTCTTGTCATGCCTTGCGATTGCGCGCGGGGCCTTCTCCTTCTGGACCTTCCACCCTCCATCGGGATGTGGGCTGACATGGTAGACAGTGCGCTTCGGCTTCGCCATCGGTCGATCTCCTTTCACACCAGTTACACCGCATGCCCTACGGTGTCCTGATTTCGCGCCTCGGCGACAACATCCTCCTTTCTTGATATCTTTCGCGATTTGCTGCGCAGCGGAGTCGCGAATCCACCACCTGGGAGCAGGCCGAGACCCTGCCCTGCGCGAGGGGGGCAACGTCAACACGGACCCGGCGTCCCGACATCGGGGCATTGTTGCGCTCTACTCAAGCGGCAGGTCGATCCTGCGGCCTTCCTCCATGCTCCTGACCGCGGCCAGGTAGACCTCCTGCGCCCTGTAGCCGTCTTCGCCGGTAGAGCGCGTGGGCCGGCCTTCGCGGATCGCGGCGATGAAGTCGTTCATCTGCCCCATCGACCACGTCTCGGCGTTGCGCTCGTTCTCAAACGGGATGGTCTCGACGCCGTCGGGGAGCGACACATCCACGACCCACTGCTCCCCATCCTGTCGGGGCTCGTGAATGCAGCCCTCCGGGCCGATGACATCCATCCCGCGGAAGCCCGCCGTTGCCCCCCGCGGCAGGCACCATGACCACTGCAACAGCGCCCTGTCGCCGTTGACGAATTGCAGTATCACGATGCAGTTGTCCAGCACATCGCCGTTCGGCCCGACGTGCTCCATGTGGGCCGTGACATTGGCCACATCGCCGAAGGTGTAGAGCAGAAAGTCCACATCATGCGAGGCGCTCTCAGTCAGCGGCCCATCGCTGAACTTCGATTGCGAGTACCACTCGCCGTAGTTGGGCGGCCCCGGCGCTGCGCCGACGATGATCCGCCGCCACATGCACGGATGTCCCGCCCTGCCCTCATGCACGAGTCTGCGCACGATACCCCAGTTCGGGTCGAATCGCCGCACAAAGCCGATTCCGAGCGTGGTCCCTGCCTGCTCATGGGCGGCCATCATCGCGCGGCAGTCCGCGAGCGTGCGCGCCATCGGCTTCTCGCACAGCACATGCTTGCCGGCTTTCGCGGCCTTGATCGCGGCATCGGCGTGGAACTGCGTGGGAATGCCGATGACGATGGCGTCGATGTCCTCCATTGCGATCAGCTCGTCATAGCTCGCCACNNTGCCACCGCGCGCTCGGCGCCCCACTGTTCTGCGCGGGCCTTCGCCTGGTCGATGTTGATGTCGGCGATGCAGACGATCTCTGCCCCATCAATGCCCTTGATCGAGGGCACGTGAGCGTTACTGATTGCCCCTGCGCCGATCATCCCGAAGCGGAGTGTATCCATTGAAGCCGTCCTCCCGTGAATATGTGAGCCGCCGCCCGGTCGGCCGGGCGACGGCATCCTGTGCGCTCCGAGCCCACCGGCGGCGGCCACCGCCCGCCGGGTCGCTGCAGCTTACTGCAACCACATTGCGGCGTCAACTGCGTTCGCGGTGCGGTCGATCATGTGGGGCACGAGCAGTATCGGATTGCGGGAGATGTCCAGGTTGCTCTATGATTGTCGCCGGAGCATCTCCGATGTCGACGGGGAGGAAGACTGACATGAGCAGCAAAGCAAAGACGAATATGCTACTGCCGGCTGTTGCGCTCCTGCTCGTCGGGGTGTCGGCCTTTGCGCAGGATGCACAACACGCACCGGCAGCCGCTGAGCGGGTAGCCGAGGGCCTCGCGGCCCTCTACCGTGCCGACAGCGTAACCGCGGACGGCATGCTGGCCGATCNNGCCGAACTCCTGGAGATAAGAGCAGGAGCCTCCACGCTGGTGACACTCGAGGACGACGCCGTTGTGTTCGGCGAACCGGTTGGGCCCGTCGTGCCGGGCGTGTTCTCGCTCTGGCCCGCGGCGTCGCTCATCACCGCGATCAAGCAGAGCGGGCAACTGACCATCGAGGCGTGGCTGTCATCGGCCAATACCGAGCAGGAAGGCCCTGCCCGGATAGTGAGCATCTCCCGCGACAGCTCGAGCAGGAACGTCACACTGGGCCAGCACCAGTCGCAGTTTGTGCTCCGACTGCGCACATCGGCGACGGGCGAGCAAGGGACCCCAGAACTACACACACCGGAGGGGACGGTTGTGCCCGGCGAGCTGCAGCACGTGGTGGTCACGTTCGACGCGCATCGGGCGACCTTCTATGTAGACGGCGAGCGCGTGTCTGATACGATCCATTTCGGTGGCGAGGGCGGCATCGGCACTCTTCAGAACTGGGATGAAGCGATGCACCTGATGTTCGGCAACGAGTTCGACGGAAACCGCCAGTGGAGCGGAGCGCTTCGCCTGGTGGCCTTCTACAAGCTGGCCCTGAGCCCGGACGAAGTCCGGCAGAACTTTCAGGCCGGCCCGGACTGATCCCCGCGCGAGCAACTACACCGCGCCGCAACCGGGGGGCCTCATCCCGCAGTTGCAGGATCCCACCGGCGCGGGACGCCCGAGGCAGGC
>DPJP01000025.1:0-3521 GCA_003542955.1 Armatimonadota bacterium | reverse complement strand
GCGGGATGCGGCCCCTCCCCGTTCCGAGAGCATCAGGCACTCCTGTCGCGTCCTCACTCTACCCTTCCCTCAGTGTCCAACTCTGCAGGCGGCCCTGCTCCAGCAACCGCTCCGGGCGGTAGTCCTTCGGCAACGCGTAGGAGCCGATTGACGCCCCCTCCAGCAGCTCGGCATCCTCAGGGCAATCCGGTCCCGGCGTGAGTGTGGCGCCACAGGCCTTCCCTGTATCCAGAATGCTCAGGTAGGCCTCGGCGGCGGCGCGAAGCAGTTGCGCCGGCGGGAAGTGGTGGCCACCGACGTCAATGCCTGACGGCAGCCGCCCATACTCATCAATGTACGCGGAGGCCTTCCGGGCCGCCCCGACCACCGCGCGGGCGCACACATTCAGCGGCTCAGTCATCGCCCGCGGCGTCTCGACCGGCCCCAGCGGCGAGCGGACCGGGATTCGCCCAGGCAGTCCGCCCTCCTCGAAGCGTGCCAGCGCCCAGCCCAGCGCCCCGAGTATCTCCGCGCATGAGTAGCTCCTGCCGCCGACGGCACTCGAGGCGAAGCGTGCGATGGCACCGCGGGCAAGTGTCCCGAGCTGCTTCTGCGTCAGCCACTGCATGGCGCCCGACGCATGGCGCGCCGACATATCGGCGTAGGTGAGTAGCTCGCACCCGGTGCCCTGGAGGTAGTCGAGGAAGAGCGACCAGAAGCGCCGGTTGCGCCGGATGCGCTGCTCATCGAGCAGTGGCGCGGGCCGCCATTTCCCCTTCGCAGGCGGCTGCCCACGGCGCTTGATATTGTGCAGATCATAGAAGGTCTGGCACACCCACATGCACGGGTGCGTTCCATAGACGATGACACCACCCTCGCCCGCCGCGTCCGCCGACGCCTCGAACTGGGCGACTGCGCGCGCCAGCACCTGCTCGGGCGACCCGTCCTCGGCTATGAACCGGTCAAACATCCATGCATAGGGCAGGCAGAGCATGTTCATGTACCAGTATGGGCGGAGGTCCTGACGGGCAAAGTGCCGGGCTGCATACACGCCCATCCCGAGCACCCTGAAAGCATGCAGGCTCTGGGTGGTCCAGTGGGAATCGGTCTTGATCCACGCGACGGGCCGCCTGCCCAGGATGGCCTCGATGTCGCCGACGCCGCGCGCCTCGTGCTGCAGTGCCCATGCCGCCCCCTGCTCCCAGTCCATCGGCTCGATGGTGGTGGCAAGCGGGGGGAAGAAGTGATGGTCATTGGAGTGGTAGTCGATTTCGTGATCGGCAAGCGCCTCGATGATATCGCGCCGGCCACGCTCCACCAGCGCCCTGGCCTTGTCACCCACAAGCGCGAAGCAGCCCGGTATGTCGCACCTGTTCAGTTCCGAGACCAGAAAGGCAAGCGCATCGTCGCTCTGTGGAGTGACGAAGTCCTCGGTATCGAAGGACAGGATGACTGATGGCCATTTCATCGGTGAGCACTCCCTTTGCCGGATGCCGTGCCGGGCCTCGCCCTATAGTTCATGTCCCCGGCCCGTCCGCAGGGACCTTCGGGGACACAGGAGATGGGCTCGATCCCGATGGCATCTCGTAGCTTGTCGCTGGCAGCGTTCCGCGCGAGTCGTGTCGTGCGGCCCTTCTCTCCCTCGCCAGAGAGAGCCGCGGTGTTTGCGGCGACCGAAGGAGAGGGGGCAAGGGGGGTGAGGCAGCCGTGCCGGCTACCCGTCCACAAACACCGGCGAACTCCACGCCCACGGACCCTCGGCCGGGGCGATATTCGATGGATACTCCGGGAAGCCGCCGGGCATCGTGATCTTCGCGTAGTACCACGACGCCTCCGGCAGATCGTCGATCCGCTCCGAGAAGCAGGCCGGGAGGTCTCGCAGCGTCGCGACGACCTCCCCGTCGCCGATGATCTCGAGGCTCTCCACCTCGCGCGGGCACTGAGCCTCGACGCGGGCGCTGTACGGCCCGCCACGGGCCAGGGCCTGCCCCATGAAGGCATCATTGATCCAGAACCGCAGGCCCACGCGCGCTCCCGCAGTCGCGTAGCAGCGCCTGGCCCCGAAGGCCTCGATGATCCCCGGCAGCGTGAATTCCTTCACCCACAGGCCGGTGATTCCGCCGCCAAGCCCCGGGGTGCGCCGGTGGCCGTCGGATGTGCCGATGAAGCCGGAGCGGAAGCCCCGGTTCAGGTGCTCGTGGAAGCAGTCGGACTTGTTGATGTAGACGCCCCAGCCGCAGCAGACCTCCATGTTCGCCTCGCGGTCGCTCTCGCTGAGGGCGAATTGCGCGTGCTGGGTGTTCATGATGCCGTCTGTCGTCTGTATCCAGGAGAGCAGCGCGCGGAAGTGATCGCCCGCCACGCCACAGTCATACCAGCGCAGGATCGGGTTGTCGTAGGACTCGAACAGAATCGAGCGGTGCTGGGGGATGACCTGGCCCCAATGCGCTTCAGTCCACTCGTATGCCGGCACCGCAATGAAGCTGCCGTCTTCCGTCCAGGCCCGGTCCTGCTCCATGGTGTAGCGCCATGCCGGGTCGGTTACGCGCGTCCCGTAGATGTAGTCATTGTCCGTCATCGCGACGAAGTCGAGCTTCGCCTTGTCGCGCGCGTAGGAGAGCATTTCGATGAAGTCGCCCTCGGCATCGGTCGAGAGGGCCGTGTGCGTGTGCGGGTCGCCGAAGACGAGTTGGTAGTCATCACCGTCAAGCTGCAGATGCCTCTCCTGCGGGAGGGACCAATCCCGCTTCGCCAGAACAACCGTCTTCCACTGTGAGAAATCGCCCTCCGGCTGAAGCACCGGCGCGCTATCGACCTCGACCGACAGCACCGCGACCTCCCCGCGACCATGCTCATGCTGCGGCACGCCCTTCTGCGCGGCCACGATGAGTCTGCCGTCACGCACCCCGACGAGCGCGGGAACGCAGTCGAGATAACGCTGATCGATGAGCACGACCGGCTCGGACCACTGCCCGTTGTGGAAGCGCCGGCCGCACAGCACACCGTGGCAGGCAATCGTGTTGCCGTCGTGCGGCGTCTTGCGCTCCCACAGCAGCCACACGCCGCCGCGGTCATCGGGTACCAGGTACGGCCTGCGGCGACGCCCCGGATAGCCCCAGACGCCCGTGATCGGCTGCAGACCATAGCGCAGGTCGGCGACGACCTCCCGTACCCACTGCCCGCCCTCCAGCCGCGCACACTCGATCTCATTGGTCTGGTCGATGACGCCGTCATGGTTCTCGACATCAAAGCAGCGTATCCATGCCGCCCAGGGCGTGCCGTCGGTTGAGAACGTCACGGCCGGCAGCAGGCACGAGACCTCATCGGCGGAGAAGTCATGCTCTTCGCCATTCAGCGTGACGCGGACATTGAAGTACGGCTCGGAGCGGCTCTTGCGCAGATAGTGCTCGGCGCGCAGAGTCGCGCCCTGGTGCTCGGCGACCGTGTACGCCTCCGCCTGCGGCACCCGTGCCCATGGCCTGCCGACCTCGTGCACGTCGCACGGGCTGGTCCGCGATCCGGTGCTGTAGGTATGCTGTCCG
>DPJP01000026.1:12505-12641 GCA_003542955.1 Armatimonadota bacterium | reverse complement strand
GAAGAAGCCCCGCGTCGGCGCGCGGAGCCCCAGTGTTCGCGAACAGGGCACCGAGGGAAGCCGGTGCCGGCCGGGCACGCGGTGGCTTACCTGCCGAGCACGGCCTTCACGCTTTTCTCCCAGATGTCGTTGACGC
>DPJP01000026.1:1357-12467 GCA_003542955.1 Armatimonadota bacterium | reverse complement strand
TGGAGAATGCCGCCAGCGATCCAATACATATGAGCACGAGGAGGAGCGCATACTCCATCGTCGTCACGCCCTCTTCGTCAGTCCAGTACGCCGCCATGATCCTGCCCATCGGTCTGCCCCCCCGGGTCTCGGCTCTCTCAGGGCTGTGTCCTGCTATCGCGATCAGATAGAGCTGGACGGGCCCCGAAGATGGCATCCTCCGCTTTGGCCGCCGGCGCGTCGGTCTTCACGAGCCCGGCGTGTGAGCCCAACGTCTGGCCGGCCCGTACACGCGCACCGACAGAGTGTTCAACGTGAACAGATAGTACCATGGTGCGACAGGCGAGTAAACAGGCGGAGGCGCGGAATCGTTCAAGATTTGGTCAAGTTTGCGAACGCTACCCGGCGGACGACATGGAGCCCCGCAGCTGCCAATGCGCGGGGCTCCGAGTGGAGTGGGTACGGTCTTCGGACCGGCGGTCATTTGCCAAGAACTGCTTTGACGCTCTTCTCCCAGATGTCGTTGACGCCGCTGCCCAGGTTGGAGAACGCGGCCAGCGAGCCGATGCATATCAGGACGAGCAGGAGTGCATACTCCATGGTCGTCACGCCATCCTCATCATTCCAGAACGCGTCCAGTGTGGCTCGCATCGGTATTCCTCCCCAAATCCCGGCCTCTGCCGCGTCAACTGCCACACTCACATGTAGAGCTGGACGGCCCCGAAGGTGGCGTACTGCGCCTGGGTCGCGGCGAGTTCAGTCTCCATGAGCAGGCCGTCGACGTCGGAGCCGCTGATCGCCCAGCCACTGACGCCGATGAAGTGCTCGAGGTGCTGGGTGACACCGGGATGGTTCGACAGGGCGTCGGCGATGCGCATTGCGCCGATGAGCGCCTTGCGGGGGCCGGTGTTGGGCATCAGGATGCCGATATCGGAGTCGCTGATCATGCCGACGACATCGGCGCCGCGGACGCTCTGCTCGACCAGTGCGCGGGCGACGGCGTAGGCGCGCTCGAGTTCGCTTGCGCTGACGGGCCCGGAGACGCGCTGGAGCTTGATGCGCAGCAGGCTGACTTCGCGCGGGCTCTGGCGGACGTCGTTGATCTCCTGCTCGAGCCTGGTCCTGAATGCCAGCGTATCGAGGCCTGCGGACTCCTGGTCGCTCTGCCGGCGGCCCTTGTCCCTCTGGGCCAGCAGACAGGCGTCGACATACGGGCCGATGATCTTGGCGATCCGCTGCACGGAGGAGGTGATCTCCTCACCGGCTCTCGAGGAGCAGACACGGACGACGGCGTGGAGCTTGCCGCGGGTGAAGATGCCTACATCGTTGAAGACCTGCTCGGCCATAGGGCCACCCGCGCCGGTCTCGTTGAGCGCCTTCTGCTTGATCTCGACCACATCCGGTGAAGCCACATCCGCGCCGTATGCGCTTGCCGTCCCCCCGACGGCGTAGACGAAATCATCGATGAGCGCGGAGATGTTCGCCTTCGGCAGCGGATACGTGGATACCAGACTGATCTCGGTGTGGTTCTTGGCGATCGGGAGCATCATCCATGCGAAGATGTCCGGATCGTTGATCCACTGTGCAGCCACGGTGAGAATCTCAAGGGGGTCTCGGGCGCTCTCGAGCTCCCCGATCAGATCCAGCGCGGCTGCATCGTACTGGGGGGTCTGTGCTGCAGTCAGTTGTGCGTTATGCATCGTCCCACCTCATTGCGCGTGCTGTGCGATGTCATGATGAGTATCGGTGCCCCCCGAGCGGCCCTTGACGCGGGCAGGTCAAACCCCTGTAAGCAATCATTCCACAGGGCGTAACAACGGCGGATTGGAGGTGTAGAGGAGGATTCAGCGGTTCGGGAGGTGAATGTGAACCCAAAGGAGGCCCGCACATGATCAAGTCAATCAGTTACTGGTCGTTCCCTGAGGGCAGTGCTGCGCGTGATGTGCTCAAGCAGGCCAAGGAGCTCGGCTATGAGGGCGTCGAGTTGACGCTCGAGGCCAAGGGCGACGTGACCGCTGCCGCATCGGATGAGGAGTTGGCCGCCATCAAGGCGTACGCCGACGAACTGGGGATGAAGGTCCCCACCATGGCAACATTGCTGTACTGGGAGAGCCCACTCATCGGGCCCGGTGGCGTCCAGCCGGAGGCGGCCCAGGAGATCACCCGGCAGTTGTTGCGGTGCGCCAATGCGCTGGGAGCAGAGACGATCCTGACCGTGCCGTGCGCCGTCGGGCCGGAGCTGCACTATGATGTCGCCTACGAGAGCGGCGTCAGCCTCTACAAGAAGATGGGCCCGATGGCCGCCGAGTATGGCATCAAGATCGGGGTCGAGAACGTCTGGAACAAGTTCCTGACCAGCCCGCTCGAGTTCGCCCGCTTCATCGACGAGATCGATCACCCGAGCGTCGGGGCGTACTTCGATGTCGGCAACGTGCTGCTCTTCGGCTTTCCGGAGCAGTGGATCAGGATACTCGGCAAGCGCATCGTGGCCGTCCACATCAAGGACTTCCGCACGGCGGTCGGCAATCTGGACGGCTTTGTGGACCTGCTGGAGGGCGACGTGGCGTGGGATGCGGTGCTCGCTGCGCTGAAGGGCATCGGATATGATGGCCCCGTGACCGCCGAGATGATGCCGCCGTACAAGCACTATCAGATGCGCCTGCTGGAGTCAACCAGCAACGCGATGGACTCGATTCTCGGGCGTTGAGCAGACCGGCGAGTGCACGTGGCCGGAGCAGCGTGTAATGGAGGCAACAGACCATGGCCAAGTATGAGTACCAGATGATCACCCAGGTGATCCGGGCACTGCCCCACCTCAACAAGCACCTCAACCAGGAGGTCGAGGAGGGCTGGGAGCCTGTGAGCTTCACGGGCGATCAGAATATCACGGTTCTGATGCGCCGCCTCAAGCAGCCTGCCCAGGCCGCGCCCCAGCAGCCCGCAACGCCACAGCAGCAGGCGCCGCCGCAGCAGCAGGCGCCGCCACAGCAGGCGTAGGCAACGACGGCAGAGGCTTCTCCATGCCGGGCGGCTGATCTCGACAGGCCGCCCGGCTTTGGTCCGTCAACAACGGCTGGCACAACGCAGGTGTTGCCGATCATGGTAGACTCCGAGAGCATCAAGCGAATCCTCGAGCAGGTTGCGGCAGGTGGCCTCAGCACTGAGGACGCCTTCGCGCGCCTGCGCACCCTCCCCTTCGAGGACATCGGGTTTGCGCGCGTGGACCACCACAGGCGGCTCAGACGCGGGTTCCCTGAGGTCATCTACGCGCGCGGCAAGACGCCCGGCCAGGTCGTCGAGATAGCTCAGCGGCTGCTCGATGTCGATGGTCTGGCGCTGGCGACATTCGTCGAGCCCGACGTCCATGCCGCGCTGGCCGAGCGCTTCGACGGCGTCGAATACGACGATCTGGCCCGTGTGGCTTCGATTGGCCAGATGCCTGAGCCGGAGGCCGGGGTGCCGCCGCTGGCGGTCGTCACGGCCGGCACGTCGGACATCCCGGTGGCACGGCAGGCGAGCTGGATTGCGCGTGCGGGGAGTTGCCCGGTTGACGAGGTCTTTGATGTCGGTGTTGCGGGCCTGCACCGGCTTNNGCTTCTGCATGTCCTGGAGCGGCTGCAGGCGGCCGGGGCGATTGTCGTAGTCGCGGGCATGGAGGGGGCGCTCCCGAGCGTGGTGGCCGGACTGGTCGCCGTGCCGGTGATCGCCGTGCCGACGAGTGTGGGCTACGGGGCGAGTTTCGGCGGGGTGGCGGCCTTGCTGGCGATGCTCAATAGCTGTGCGGGCGGTGTCGCAGTGGTCAACATCGACAACGGCTTCGGCGGCGGCCTGATCGGGGCGATGATCTGCCGGCGGGCGCGCCTGCCCGAGTAGGGCAACACAGCCACAATAGGCGAAACCTCCGTGGCGCAAGCACCGTCAATAAGGCAGGGAACTCGCAGCCGCGCCGGGCCGCGGGTGGTGTCGTCGTCTGCGACTCGGCGCGCGAGCGCTACATGCCGTAGGGGGAATAGTGCCATGCCCCACACCGCGGTCGCCAGCCGCACCCGTTGCCCGGTGAAAGCCTCTCCCGCCGTCGTTGCCCTGATCCTGTGCGCGACGGGGCTGCTCTGCCCCACCGTTGCGTGGGCCGATACGCCTACAGCAATTCTGCTCGATGATTTCGAGGACGGCGTAGGCGCGTGGCGCGCCAACGACAGCACCTTGATGGGCGAACAACGCCCGGCCCGCTACAGCGGCATCTACCCCATCTCCGACACACCACCCGGTGGCGGCGCCCAGGCCGCGGTTATCGACTTCCCCCCCGCGAAGGGCGCCTGGGCCAGTATCAGCCTCCCGGTTGACGGCAAGCGCTGGGCCGCCCACGACATCGGCCTTATCTCGATGTGGGTGAAACAGGCTGAGGCGGGCAACGAGGTTCTGGTTACCCTCCGCGTCAACGCCCCCACCGCCGGCGGCAGAACCGAGGACCGCAGCTACTACCAGACACTGCGCCCCGATGGGAAGGCGTGGCAGCGGGTGAGTCTACGGCTGTTCGGCTTCCGCGACCACGATGGGGAGTCTCTGCCGCCGGACCTGCGCTCCGCCATCTACCTGCTCCAGTTCGTGAAGACCGGTAGCTGGGAGCGCGTCAGGATGTACGTGGACACGATCGAGGCGCGGCCGCTCGACTACCCGGCCACCCCGGGCTCGACAGCCACACCCGAGCAACCCGCGGGCGCGGACGTCATCACGATCGACATGAGCAAGGACATCGGCCGCTGCCTGGCCCAGGTGGGTTTCAACCTTGCGGCGGGGTCAGTAGCCACNNGTTCGAACCGCAAGGTCTCCGAGACCGTATCGAAGCTTGCTGCCGACCTGGCCCCATGCGTCGGCCGCCTGCGGGTCGCCCACTGCTTCGTACCGCGGACATCCAGCTATGACATCGCTTCGCTGAATGCCGCGGTCAACTGGCTCGTCTCAGCGGGAATCAAGCCTCTGCTGTGCTTTGGGATGCCCTCGGCCCCGGCGGACCCGACGGGCCCGTCAGCCGAGCGGATGCTCTACCAGACTGCGGTGGATATCGCCGATCTCCGCCGCGGCGCTCAACTCAGCCCCTACTACGAGCTGTTCGAGGACCCCATCACCCGTCCGGACAGCACGGTGCCAGGCTTTGAGCGCGTACGCGACCTGGCGACCGCCTACAACGGACTGGCCGCCGGCATCGCCAACGCAGACCGCACTGCCCGCATCGGTGGCTCAGGCTTCCGCGGAGCCGACGAGTGGGCAATCCGTGAGTTCGCGGCGGGCGTCGACCCGCTGGCATTCGTCAGCTACCGGCTCGTCTACCAGGGCCCGATGCGTCCAGGCGACAAGCGGATGGAGACCGACATCCTCCGGGGTTTCTCGGGCGGCGCATACGACTGGACGTATGAGCAGGCTGCGCGCTATCTCGATGAAGTGACATCCCGTCCAGAGTTGTTCATCACCGACTGGGGCATCAGTCGGGAGCCCGAGACCAACCGGCAGGCCGGCCTCGAGAACACCGCAGGGGAGGCTGTTTTCCTGGCGGCCTCGGCCCTGGCTGCATCGCGCCATGTGGACAAGCTCCTGTGGACCAGTCTGGTGGATGACAACTCGGGGCTCATCGACGTGCGCGGGCGTCCGCGACCGGCCTACTGGGCAGCCTGGCTGCTGTGTAAGTACGCGCCGCGCGGGGCAACCTGCAGCGCGCTGCTGGACTACCGCTCGCGGCTGCTGGTGGCAGCCGTGCGGACGAAGACATCGGCAAACGTCTTCGTAGTCAACCGAACACCGTGGCCGATGGCGGTGACACTGCGCGTGACCGGCGTGGGCACCACGGCCGCGGTCAGGGAGCACAGGCTTGACATCATGGAGGCCAATGAGGTGCGGCATCGCAACCTGAGCCTGAGCACGACGCAGAACATCTCCCTGACCGGCCCGGGCGTGACGGTGGTGCAGTTCGTCCCGCCGACCTGAGCCGAGGCGCACCGGTGGATCTGGGCGTAGCCCGAGAGCCGACCACAGCAGCAACCACCGCCCCCCGTCGCCCGATCCAGCGGCGCCGGGGCAGCAACGGCTTTGCACGGCGCGTGGCCCGGTGCGATCCAGCAAGAAGCCCCCGGCGGGTGCCGGGGGCTTCTGTTTGACGTGATAGGTGGAGCAGTCGGCGCCTACAGCAGTTGCTCGTCCTCGACATACTCGCCGCTGAGGATCAGGTCGGCGCGCTCGGCGTAGGCGACCTTCTCGCCCTGCGGCACCGTGCGCCNNCAGGAACTGCTTGCGGATCTGGCCCAGGAACAGCGTGTTGGTCTTCTTCCAGGAGTTGATGTCTCCCGCCAGCCGGTGGAGGCGCAGGATGATCGCGAAGATGTCGCTGTCCCCCGTCGGCTCGCACACCAGCGAGAAGTCCTGGCTGACCCCAAGATCGTACGGCGCCAGCCACATGCGCAGGCGGATCGCCATGCCCTCGCCCTTATCGCTCTTATCGGGCTCGAGGCGGACGTTCTCGGCAAGGAAGTCGCCGCCGGCGTAGCCGACGTACTCGTCGAAGAACTCCTTGAGGAAGGCGGTCACGCCGTAAGCGTCACGCCCCGTGACGGTGAACGGAAGCTCGACGACCATGTTGTCGCCATCGGGCTCCGGCAGCGACCAGCGGCGCTCGATGCCCGGTGAGGCGATCTCGGACGCCTTCTTGCTCGGGTAGAGCGTCGAGAGGATGACAACCGCCATCGAGACGATGGTGACAGACACAGCGGCCAGCGACGAGTAGTTCAGCTCGAGGCCATGCGTGCTCCCGCTCATCATCAATATCTTCGTGAGTACCTGGCCGATCAGGTAGCCGATGATCGCGCCCAGGACGGCGAACACCGACGCTTCGGCCAAGAACAGCATCGAGACGTGGACGGGGGCAAGCCCCAGTGAGGAGTAGATTCCGATCTCATTGGTGCGTTCGTGGACGGCGCCGAGCATGGTGTTGAGAACGATCAGCGCCGCGATGAGAATCGGGATGACAATGCTCTCCATACCGCTCAGCGACGTGACGCCGACCGATGAGAACAGGTAGCTCTTGCCATTGTGGCCCGTGTACAGGGNNNNATCCGCTGGACGTTGTCGATGACGGTGTCCGGCTCATCGAAGCGGACCGCGATGGATCGGAGCGTGCCGCCGAGTTCCAGCACGCGGTTGTAGGGCAGGACGATGAGCTTCTCAGGGCCGAAGTGCTTGTACTCCTGTAGCAGCGATCCGGCGTTGCTGGCCCCGAGCTGGGAGCGCTGTTGAGCCTGGCGCTGCAGTTCTTTGAGGATCTCAGGCCGCAACAGGGCATAGTTGACCGGCATCATGGCTTCCCCGTCGAGGTCTCGCAGTTTGCGCATCTGCTCCTCGGAGATGATCCCGATGACCCTGTAGCGACTGCCGAACATGACAATCTCCGCAATGCCAACCTGCTCTGAGTCGATGGCGAGTGCTTCGGCCACGCTGGTAGGCAGGAGGCAGGCATTCTTGTCTTCGGGAGTAATCCAGCGCCCGGCGGCGAGCATGTTGTCGACCTTCATGACCTGCTCTTCCTGGGGCGCGAGCCCGAGGATGCAACTGATGGTGTAGGCGCGGGCTTCGTCGGCGGCATTCTTGACGTCGATCATGAGCTCCTTGTCAATCTGCGCGGCGGTGTACCACGCCCGCGGTGAGACAACAGCCTGCTTGGCGAACTCATTCTTGATGATATCGGCAGTGGGCGCCTCGAGAGAGAGCCACGAGCGGTCGCGCAGCATGACACCCTCGTAGGCGGGCGCGTGCGGGAGTTTGATCTCGTTGACACGCAGGCCCTCGACGACCGATGTGAAGCTGATGACTGTGAAAGTGAGCAGAATCAGCGTGATGGCAGTGAGCGCGGTGCGGATCTTGCGCCGGCGCATATTGGCAAGCCCAAGGCTGAAGGCGGCGCCGGCCGCTGAGATGCGGCCCACGTCGGCCTCATGCACGCCACCGCGCGACTGCTTCATCGCTTTAAGCTGCTCGTTGAACTTCATCGTGACGATCGCGATGACCACGACGGCGAGCGCCATGATGACAAATGCCAGCAGGATGATCGGCGGGTTGGCGGTGAGCTGGAAGGCCGGGTGGACCAGGGCCAACATCATGAAGACCACGAAGAAGACGACGACGGTGCCCACGATGGCCCCGATGACCGTGCGGGCGGCCACCAGAAGACGCTCGCCGAAGAAGGCGAACGGCAGCAGCAGGGCCAGGTAGAAGAGAACGCCCTTCACAACGTCAAGGGAGGTCTTCTGCACGTCCGGGTAGGCGCGCGACTCATAGCCCCAGGCGTGGCGCGCAGCGGCAAGGGCTTTGTCATACTGCTGCTCGCGCACGTACTGCTCGGCGTTGTTGAGCGACTCCTCCGCGAGTTCGTGGAGCTTCATCAGGCGCGCGTTGCTGATACCGCGCTCTTTGAGTATGTTCATGCGGTACTCATCGATGCGCCACATGTCACGCGCGGCCTGCAGCGGCGTGAGAGCGATTGCAGGGGTGTTGCCCGCGCGGAACCCCTCGCCCTCCGGTGCGCGCTCGGTCGAGTTGATCAGGATCATGCGCACGCCGAGCAGGCCCATTCCCATAGTGACCTCGAGGTCGATGGTGGGAATCGAGTAGACGGTCGCGCACGGCTCGACGTAGGATGGGAACTCCGCGCCGGCCGAACTCAGGGTGGGCAGGGAGTAGCCGTACGAGATCGGGGTGCTGTTGTTTCTGGCATCGTAGACGAACATCTTCTGCAGCGTCTGGAAGTAGCGTTCGTCGACAAGGTCGTAGATGTCTGTCGTCGAGCATCGGAAGACGATGACAGGGCGCCTGAGCCCGGCGCGTCCGTAGACCTGCCGCGGATACTTGACATCGCCGTCGGGTCCCTGGTCGGGCGCGTAGATGATGTCACCGTTGGTGGGCGAGAAGTCGTAGGCTTCGAGCACGGCTGCGCGGTTGGCCATCTCGCCACGGAGCGTGAATTCACTGGTCTCGTTCGCCATCGTCGCCGTCGTGGTATGAACGCCCATCATCTGACGGGAGGTGCCCTGCACGATCACGAGTGAGTTGGGCACCGGCGTATTGGGGACGAAGCTCTCTTTGCGGCGGAATTCGAGCACGAGACCGTTGATGTCTGTGAGGTCGTCCATTTTCTTGAGCGCCTGGACGCGCTTGAGCGCGCCCTCCTCGAGCGCTGAATCATTGATGAAGTCGGGCAGCAGGCAGGCGAGCATGCGCAACTGGGTCTGCAGATTGGTCAGGTTGAGCCGGTCGACGGTGTCGAGCGGAGTGTCCACGAGGGAGCGGGAATCGTTGACTGTGGTGAAAACGAACCCGGGTCGGCCACCTCGGATTATCATCTCGTGATCGAAGGCGATCTTGCCCGGGAAGAAGGTGTGCCACTCGCGCCCCTTGACGGGGTTGATACCGTCGACAAAGACGTCATTGACGTCATATCCGAGTGCCGCCGAAGCTTCCTCGGCATATTTGGTCAACTGCTTGCCGACCGGTGAGTAGAAGCGCAACAGGTGAGCCTGATTGAAGAACCAGCCGACCTGGAATGCGCCCAGGGTGTTGTTGTGGGTGCTCAGGTCGATCCCGATGAACATGTGTATCTTGTCGAACTCGTTGAGGCGATTCCAGATGTTGATATCGTTCTGCTTGCGCGCGATTTCGCCTTCGAGTCGCGCCACTCGGACCTCGGCCACCTTGGGCTGAAGCTCGAGCTGGCCGACCTGGACGATCGGCGGCTTGAGCATCTTCTCTCGCTCGGATGCGTTCACCTCGCGGTCGCGGGCCTGAGCGAGACGGTCGGTCGTCTCGTTCAACTGCTTTTCGAGCTTCTTGAGGTCCTTCTCGAGTTCCTTCAGGCGGTCTTCACGGTTGCGCTGCTTGCGCGGCTCGCGCCCCCACAGGTTGACGAACTCGCGGGTGCCCGACAGTGCCTGGAAGTGGCCGCTGCAGGCCAGGAAGATGACCGAACGCTGCGGAGGGTACTGCTTGAGCAGACGCGCCATCTCGAGCATCGCGGCGATGCCGCATGCGTCAGTTGCGCCCGGCGCCCTGGTGGGGACGACGGATATCGAGTCGTAGTAGGCCTCGACGATGATCGCCTCGTCGGCGAACTCTCCAGTGCCCTTCATGATGCCGATGATGTTGCGGTTGGCGCCGTTCTCCCACCAGGCCTTAGCGCCGCCACTCGTATCGTAGCCGATGGTGCCCGCCACCTCGCCCTCTGTGATGCGGGCGAGTATCTCGGCTGCGTGGTCACCGGAGACGTAGAAGCGCGGGACATCGACCGGAACGCGGAGCAGCTTCATCTCGGCCTCACCGCGGGTTGTCTCAAGCGGTTCCAGGAAGATGACGGCCGCCCCGCCCAGCAGGGAGGCGTTGACCCAGTTCTGCTGGGTGTTGCTGTCCATCAGGACAATCGCGCCGCGGACATTCCTGCCGTTGAAATCGGAGAGCTTACCCTCGCCGGCATAGATAACAGGTCCCGTGAGACCATCGGCCTCGACCTGGCTGGTGCGGACGAGGTTGGGCCACAGGGCGTCGAGACCATAGCGCTTGCCGTCAATCTCGAGATAGCTGCCGGGATCGATGGGAACCGGGACATCGAACTCCTGCTCCATGACCTCGAGGCCGAGCTTCTCGAACTCCGCACGGATCATGTCGGCGGCTTGCCGGTTGCCGGGGTAGCCCGACACGCGACTCCCAAACCCCTCCATGGTGCGCAAGTCGGCGGCCACACGGTCCATGTTGATGGCGGCCGCCATCTGCTCGTAGTCGTTGGCCGCCAAGGGGCCGACGGCTGCGAGCGTGAATGCGACGACAAGCNNGAAGCACTGCCGCCAGGCTCACCTGCAGTACGCGGCGGTCATTGCGTACGTGGCTGTGGTAGCTCCTATGCGCGGCGATCAGCATGTAGATCTCTCCTCTGCCTGCACAGCATCCTGATGAACCTAACCGTCCGGTACGTCCGGCACAGCGCCCCTCGATGACGCGCGCCGCCCCGCGAGGGGCATGGTCCGCGCGTCAGCCGAAATGGACCGTGTAGCGTGTTGCCATGTCATTGAGCATGTTGATCGAGCCCCAGACTAGCCCGGCGGTG
>DPJP01000026.1:0-1338 GCA_003542955.1 Armatimonadota bacterium | reverse complement strand
GACGCCGATGAAAAGCGGTATGAGTTGGCGGTACAGACGCATCCCGCCGACTCGCATGACCAGCGTCTTGATGGCCCATACGATGAAGAAGGGCCCCCAGATCGGGCCGCCGTACGACGTCACCATGGCGTATCCGAGCGGGTGGAGCGGGAAACGCAGGAACACAGAGCGCAACCCGATGAGCACCGCGCACAGCACAAAGCCCGCCAGGCCGGCGCCGGCCCGCTGGGTGTCCGGCTTGACGTGGGCTTTCAGATACGCGGCCGTGCCGTCGTACTCAGTATACGCCAACCTGGTCCGATAGCCGCCCTCTGTCGTCCCACCCTCGAGTATATTCGCCCCCTGAGAGTAGTAGGCCTTCAGGTGAACATGGTAGGCGGCAAAAAGGCCAATCACCAGCGCGATCATGAGCCACTTGCTCATGGCACGTTGCCGAATGCCAACGCTCGTCGCGATCTTCGAGGCCTCGATCTGATAGGCCATCATCGACTGGTAGTAGCCCCGGCTGAGGAACATGAAGAGCGAGAAGATCGTCAGGTTGCCAACGTCTCCGCGGGGAGCGAAGGGAGCCGACCCGAGCGCCCAGAGCATCATGCGCTTGTGCTGGTAGAACGGAAACAGCCATACCATCGCCGCACCTGCCTCAGCCCGAGCCCTGGCGTAGACCAGGGAGAACAGCAGGATGAGACCGAAGTAGATAGCGGCCGTCCACAGCAGCATGCCGGCGCGCATCGCGAAAAGAACCATCACGGCGAAGCCGCCGACCGCGGCAATGAGCGCCCACCGGTACGACATTGGCTCATCTGCGTCCTCGAGCTTGGAGGCCGCCGGACGGAGCGCCTTCTGGACGATCTGCCCGAGTTCCTCACGGGCCACCCATACCAGGAAGATGCCCAGCGCCAAGTAGGCGCCGGTGGACTGCTCCTGATCGAACGGGAAACCCGGAATGTCGTAGCCCGCGCCGACAGCAACCACGTTGCTGAAACGCAGCAGCACATAGAAGACCCACACCGAGAGCGTGATCTCGGTCGGCACGAGGTACCCGAGACCGAAGTTCTCCGGGCGCCAGGCGATGGAGAAGGGCGTGATTGCCGACCAGGGACGCTCGGTGAAGAGCGAGCCCATGTCGTATGCGCGCCCCAGCGCGGGAATCGAGGGGTTCCAGGCCTGGACGATGTTGAGTATGTTGTAGATTGCGGCAATGGCGAAGCCGATCCACATCACCGGGTTGGCGAAGAAGGCCGCGGCCTGGCCGTGTCGTTGCCCGGAGATGTCCACGACGAGATGGACAATCGGGAAGGTCAGGTGCTCCTTCTCGGCCCAGCGACGCCGGAAGAG
>DPJP01000397.1:4116-4686 GCA_003542955.1 Armatimonadota bacterium | reverse complement strand
CCGGGTAGCAGACCGGCCCGAAGTTGCGATTGGTGAACAGCGGGTTGTTCTGGATCGGGTGCATGTGTCCCGAGCCGATGCCGACGCCCTCGGCAGCCATCGCCTCGGCGAACCTGCTGCGCGAGAGACCGTCGAACTGCTCGGAGATGAACTTGAACAGGTAGTAGTAGAAGCCCCAGCGGGTGACCTCCTCGCGGCGCTCGAGTGGCGCCACGCCGGGGATGGCCCGCAGGCCGTCCTCGAGGTACTTCGCGTTGCGCTCGCGCCGCTGCGTCTGCTCGGGGAGTCTGAGCGTCTGCGCCCATGCTACGGCACCCTGGAACTCGGTCATGCGCAGGTTGGATGCGACCAGGTGGAACTCGTAGAACGGCCTGCCGGGGAAGCGCCCGATGTGGTGGAACGAGTAGGCCTTCGCCGCAAGCTCCTCGTCATTGCACAGCACGATACCGCCCTCGCCGCATGTGAGCGTCTTGCCCGCCTGCAGCGAGAAGGTGCCGAAGTCGCCCCATGAGCCGCAGCCCTTGCCCCTCCACTGCGAGCCGTGCGCATGCGCGCAGTCCTCGATCACAA
>DPJP01000397.1:0-4109 GCA_003542955.1 Armatimonadota bacterium | reverse complement strand
GGTCCATGTCGGCCGGGTAGCCGCCGTTGTGCACCGGGAGGATGCCGACGGTGCGGGGCGTGATGGCCGCCTCGATGGCATCGGGGTCGATCTGATAGGTCGCGGGCTCGACATCGACGATGATCGGGATGGCATTGACCAGCACCACCGCGGTCGCGCTGGCGACGAAGGTCGAGCACGGGCAGATGACCTCATCGCCGGGCTGAATGCCGATCGCCTTCAGCGCCAGCTCGATCGCCTGCGTGCCGTTGGTGCAGGCGACGGCATAGCGGGCGTCCTGATACTCGGCGAAGGCGTTCTCGAACTTGACGACATACGACTCATCAAGGTCCTTCTCCCCGTAGGCGCCACGCCACCACTTGCGGCGGTGCAGCACATCCAGCAGCGCCTTCTCTTCTGGTTCCCCGACCTCGGGCCACTGGGAGTACATCTGTTTGCCCAGTGGTTCGTTGACGACCCTGGGTCCGCCATTGATCGCAAGATTGGCCACGGCAATGCCCCCTCGAAAGAGCGTAGGAGTCCTCTGAGTGGGGTCTAGTTCCCCGCGTCACGCGTGGGACCTGCATGGGAGGGCCTCAGCGGCAGATCGGGCCGGGGGCACATTCTACTGCTCTGGTTCTACCGCGGAACAGCGGCGCTCCGCCTTGCAGGTCTCCGACGGGAGGGCCGGGAAACGTGCGCCACCGCATACTGGAGGGGGATTGGCATGTATCAACCGCAACTGCCGGATATCTTCGAGCAGAGTGATGACATCAGGCCGACCGACTGGGCGACGTGGCGCGCGGATGTGCTCGATCGCTTCGTCGACCTGATGGGTGAGGGGCCGACCGAGCGCCCCGCGCCCAATGCCCGCATCGAGGACGAGATACAGCAGGACGGCTACCTGCAACGGCTGGTGGCCTACGACATCGACGATGATGACACCGGCTGGGCGTGGGTACTGGTGCCTGATGGTCTGGAGCAGCCGCGTCCGGCCGTGCTGTGCATTCACGGGACGACCGCCGACGCCAAGGATGCGTGCCTGGGCGTAGGCGGCCATCCCGGTGGCTCAAACGGCATCGCCGTCCACCTGTGCAAGCGGGGCTTTGTGACAATGGCGCCGGATCATTTCTGCGCGGGGCAGCGCGCGCCGAAGGAGCACGCACCCTACGACACCACGGAGTTCTACGAGCGCCACCCGAACTGGTCGGAGATGGGCAAGGATGTCTACGACCACCAGCAGGCACTCGATGTGCTTTGCGCGATGGATGCGGTGGACTCACAGCACATCGGCTGTATCGGGCATTCGCTGGGCGGCTACGGGACGGTGTTTCTGGCGGCGATGGACGAGCGCGTACAGGCGGCGGTAAGCAGTTGCGGCATCACGAGCTGGCATGTCGACCCCGCGCGCGACAACTGGTCGCGGACCGCACCGGGCCGCTACAAGCACTTCCCCAAGCTCCTGCCCTACTTCGAGGCCGGTGACCCGCCGCCGGTGGACATCCCCGAGATCATGGCTGCCATCGCTCCGCGGCCGCTCTTGAACCTCTCCGCGGTGGGCAATGACTCATGCTTCCCGATCTTCGAGCCGTTCGCGGAGATCTACTGGCAGGTCGAGCGGGTCTACAAGGCGGTGGGGGCGGAGGGCGAGTTCGCCTGCTACTTCCACTCCGAGACTCACTCCTTCAACGCGCCCAACCGGGGGCTGGCTTACACCTGGCTGCAGTTGAAGCTGGGGCTGGAGGAGTTGATACGGCTGTGAGCGGCGTCGTGGCTGAACACGGGAGCGCGCGTACGCTGGAGTGCGTTGGTGTTGAGCATCTGAGCGCGCGGCAGCGATACAGGAGCCGACACTCACTCGCGGCCCGGTTCAGCCGGGTGCCGTGACTGCCACGGTTCGGAGCACTCACGTGAGGACTATCGCATTCTTCAACAACAGGGGCGGGGTCGGCGCCACGACTGTGTGTTTCAACGTCGCGCACATGCTCAGCCGCATGGGCTACCGCACGCTGGCCTTCGATCTCGACCCCCAGGCGAACCTCACAGCATACTTCTGCCCCTTCGACGAGATCGAGCGGCTCTGGGCGGAGACCCGGAAGCCGGTCCACATTGCGGCGGCGCTGTCCTGTATCGAGGATATCGGCACGCCCCAACTCCCGATCCCGGTGGTGTGGGAGGTCAGCGGATGGCCCAATGTGGGGCTCTTGCCGGGGCACATCGACCTCGGCCGGTTCGAGGACCAACTCGCGAATGCGTGGATGATGCTGCAGACGGAAATGTCGGGCCAGTACGTCCGGGCCACGATTGCCTTGTGGCAGATCATCCAGGCGGCGGCTCGTGACTGGGAGGCTGATGTGGTGCTGGTTGATGTTGGCCCGAATCTCGGGGCCATCACGCGTGCTGTACTCCTTGCCGTCGACCGTATCGTGATTCCGCTGGCGCCCGATGTCTTCTCGATGCAAGCCCTGCACAGCCTCGGCACAGCACTGGCACGGTGGCGGGAGAGGTGGGCGGATGTCCGCAAGGCGAATGAGGCCAGCCCTGAGTTCGCCGACCTTCCGGTGGGCCTCATGCGGCCCGCGGGGTACGTTATGCTGCAGCACGCGGTGCGCAAGAACCGGCCCGTAAAGGCGTACCAGCGGTGGTTTGCGCGTGTTCCCGGCGCCTACAGGGAGGAGGTCCTCATGCCGCAGGGGCAGGAGGGTCAGTATGCTCTGGAAGGGGGTCCGATCCCGGCGGACCCGGCAGTCGACCCATTCTGTATCGGAGAGGTCCGCCATTACCAGAGCCTCGTCCCGCTCTCGCAGGATGCCAACAAGCCGATGTTCGACCTCACGGTCGGCGACGGCGCGATCGGCGGTCATCAGGCGTACGTGCAGGCCTGCTATGAGAACTTCCGGCAGCTCTCTGAATCGCTCGCGGATGCCTGCGANNCCTCGACATAGCCGACCCCCAGTCCTCGCGGCACGTGCCGGGCATTGGCTCGAAGGACTGCCGCGGCCTGATACGGAATAGCTCCCCGTTGCGCGATTCCGGAGTTCGGGAGGCTTGCCGCCGTGTCACTCAGAGTCGGTGTCGTCGGAGTCCGTCGCGGGCGTGGCCCCGCCGCAGTGTTCCATTCTCATGCCGATTGCGAGCTTGTCGCAGTCGCCGATCGCAACGAGGATGTCCTCCAGGGGATCGGCGAGCAGTTCAACATCGAGCCGGCCCATCGCTATGATGATATCGAGAAGATGCTGGCCTCCGATATCGACGCCGTCTTTGTCTCGACCCCCGCGCCGGTGCATGCCGAGCACACTATCGCCGCGCTGCAGGCGGGCAAGCATGTGATGTGCGAGGTGCCGGCCGTCTACTCGATCGAGCAGGCACGACAGGTCGTCAAGACGGTCCGGGAGACCGGGCTCAAGTACGCCTTCGCCGAGAACATGTGCTACTACCCTTATGTGCTCTTCTACCGGCAACTCGTGGCGGAGGGCGAAATCGGCGAGATCGTCTACGCCGAGGGCGAGTATATCCACAACTGCGAAGGGCTGATGGTTGATCGGCCCGACGGGCTGGGCGGGGGCTCGGGGAGCAACCTCACCTGGCGCGCCTCGCTGCCGCCGATCCAGTACTGCACCCACGACCTGGGGCCGCTGCTGCAGATGTTCGAGGACCGCTGCACGGTGGCGGTGGGCTTCAACACCGGCAACCGGCGGCGGCCGGACCTCGGCGTCATCGACCTGGGAGTGGGCCTGTTCCAGACTGAGAAAGACATCACCATCAAGCAGCTTTGTGCATTCTCCGTCGCCAAGCATCCGTCGCATCACTGGTTCAGCATCTACGGGACCACGGGACACCTGGAGCAGAGCCGGCGGCCGAACGTGAACGGCCAGTCGACCCACTATCTGTACCGTGAGCACTACGACAAGCTCGGCGGGCCGATGGAGTTCAATGTGCCCACCAACGACCCGACCGCGCCGCCGGAGGCAACCGTCGGCGGGCATGGGACAAGCGAGTACTTCATGGTCGACGGCTTCGTGCGCTGCATCCTGGAGGACACCAAGCCGCCGATTGATGTGTATGAGGCGATGGACTGGACTCTGCCGGGCATCTGCGCGCACATATCGGCGGAGGCGGGTGGCGAGCCG
>DPJP01000390.1:5934-18073 GCA_003542955.1 Armatimonadota bacterium | reverse complement strand
GCCCGAGCAGCCCGCGGCCGGGGCCGAGACGCCTGAAGCCGCCGCACCCGCTGCCGAGACACCCGACGCCGGCGCCGCCGAGCAGCCCGCAGGCGGGGCCGCCGAGCAGCCACCTGCTCCCGCGCCGGAACCCGTACCCGGTGCGTAGCGGACCGGAACGGCCATAGCAACTGTCAGTTGTGGGCCGGTTGGGCGACCGGCCCGCATCGCACTACTATATACCAATCAAACCGTGGGAGAACACGACAGGAACCAGAGCGGCCCGGTGATTGGTCCGGGCGCCGGAAGGCTTCGTGTCGGGAGCAGTTCTGACAGGAAGCCTTTGTTGTTGTGGGCTGTTGTGTCATGTCAGCCGGAGCCGGCCAAAGGCCGGCGCCGGGGGTTGCCGGTGGTATCGCAAGCCGGGTCGCCGAATTGACCGGACACGCCATGGTCAGACGGGAGGTTTCAGCGCTGTCTGCCAGCAAGAAGAAGTTCAAGGCTCGTGTTACAGAACTGCTCGAGGTCGGCTCCAGCGGTCGTGATGAGGCCATCGCTGAACTCAAGAGAATGGGCGAGGACGCAATCGGCCCGTTGCTCGAGGCGCTCGAGGACAATGACTACAAGCTGCGTATGGTTGCGGCCCGCTACCTCGGCGATGTCGCCATGGAGGCGGCCGTCCCCGCGCTCGTCACCGCACTCAGCGATTCATCGAAGAATGTGCAGCGGTGCGCCGCGGATGCTCTGACCAAGATCGGGCAGGCCGCCGTCGAGCCGCTGCTGGACGCTCTGATCGGCAAGGACCAGTCCGCCAGAAAGTGGGCCGCCGAGGCCCTGGGCGACATCGGGGACCGCTCCGTCGCCCTCGAGCTGGTCAAGCGCCTGACGGATCAGAACATCGAGGTTCAGCGCGCCGCGGTAACGGCCCTGGGCGAACTCAAGAACAAGCGCACCATCGAGCCGCTTGTCGAGGTGCTCGACACCGACAACGTCGAGCTCGCCAAGGCCGCCGCCGAGGCGCTCGGGAAGATCCGCAGTTCCATCGCCATCGAGCCGCTCATCAGAGCGCTCTCCTCGCCCAGTGTTGATGTGCAGCGGGCGGCGGCGGAGTCGCTGAAGGCAGTAGGCCCCGAGTGTGTGCCCCCCCTGCTGATCGAACTCCAGAGCAGGGACTACATCGTCAGGCGTTGGGTCGTCGAGATCCTGGGCGAGATCGGCGACGACGACGCCCGCGACGGGCTCATCAACGCTCTCAGCGATGAGAACAGCCGTGTGGTTCATTACGCCGCCATCGCCCTGGGCAAGATCGGCAAGCCCTCGGCAATCCGCTATCTCGTCGAGCTGCTCGATCACCCGGAGAAGGATGTGCGCTGCGCGGTCGTCGAAGGTCTGGCCCATATCGGGACCTACCATGCAGTCGAGCATCTCGAGCGCATGCTTGGGGATGAGGACTGGGTCACTCGCCTCACTGCCGTCAAGGGACTGGGCAATGTCGGTGGGCGCACCTGCCTGACGCCGCTCTGCCAAGCGCTCCTTGACGAGGAGTGGGCCGTGCGCAAGCACGCGGCCGAGGGGCTGGGGAAGGTCGGCATCCGCAAGGGCGCCACGGAGGCGCTTATTGCCGCCGCCAGGGACCCGAAGCCGTCCGTGCGGCGGTCCATCGCCTGTGCACTCGGCGGACTCGGTGGCGAGGAAGCGACTGCGGTCCTCAAGAAGCTGGCCTCGGACCCGGATGACAAGGTCCGGGAAGCGGCCGAGGAGGCCCTGCTGTCTCTCGAAGCCGAGGGCGTTACCCAGCAGGCGTAGCGAGGCGACAGTCACAGACCGGATATCTGCGCGGGGACGGCGCACAAGCGCCCGTCCCCGTTTCCGTGCGCCGCGACGGGCGGTGGACGGGAGATGGCGCCCTGCGCCTCGAGCGAGATGAACCGGCTGGCGACCCGCTCGGGAGCCGGCCCGATTGGCACTCGGGACCGGCGAATCGTGTCACAGTGTGAGCAAGTTCGCCCGCGGAATGTTGGCACGCCGGTCCCCATTGCCTTCGCATATCCGCCCGCTCCTTCGAGTTGCAAACCACTCAGGCATGCCGTATAATTGCCCTGCTATGGCTGCCTGCCATTCGGCCCCGACGCCGCGCTCGTGACCGCGTCGGGCGGGTTGGGGCAGCCTGCCACGTGGTCGTTGCGCTCCGAGCCTGAGTGCGTTCGAAAGGGGGCCGCTTGTGTACAGGTACATTCTCCCCGCCGTAGCGGTCGCGTTCGTCATCATGGTGATCACCGGCTGCACCGAGACCACCGTTTCCGACCTCCAGAACAAGCCCGGCGAGACGGCCACCGCCGAGGACCAGGCGCGAGCAATCAAGGAGGCGGCCAAGGCCGGCGTCGATGAGGCACTTGAGGCGTCGCGCCGCGAGGAAGCAGCCAAAAAGCCGGACCGCGGTCCTCACCCACTCGTTCGTGACCTCGCCGTCGCGCGAGAACTGGTCGCCAGGGCTCAGCAGACTGACGACCAGGCCGCGATCGAGGGTTACGTCGGTCGCCTGCGGAATGTGCTGACCGCGATGCTGGCGGAGAGTCCCGCATCGGTCATAGTTACACACATTGAGCGCGCCGGACTGGCTATCACCCTTCAGCAGCCGACGGAGGCTCAACTGCGGGATGCCTCCGCCGAGATCATGGCCGCGTTGGACGCCAGCTTCGGCGTCCAACCGACCGAGCTTGTGCCCGCGGTGTTGACCAAGCTCGAGTCGGCGAAAGACATGCTCAGCAAGGGGGACGCTCAGACTGCCCGAAGCTTGCTTGACGACGCGCGCACCCTCGCCTCCGACCACGCCATCAACCGCCACCTGCGCGGGGCCGCCGCGGCTGCCGACGGGGCCGGGGTGGCCATCAAGCGCGGCGCCGCAGCCGTCGTCAAGGCCGAACTCGAGGAGGTCGCGAGGCTGCTCGAGGAGGTCGCCAGAGTGGCCGTGATCGAGGCAGAGCCGACCCCGACGGCCGAGCCGGTCCCCGGCGTCGAGGGTGAACAGACCACCACCGAAGGCGCAACGCCGCAGGCGGGAAGCGCCGGCGCCGCCGAGGGCACAACCGAAAGCACAGCCGCCGCGGGCGCAGCCGGGGCCGGAAGCACGGCGACGACGCCGGCCGGGACAACGCCCACGGACGCGCAGCCGGCAGCCGCCGGCACGGGCTCGACCCCGACCGTCCCACCGCCACCCGCGCCGTCGCGCTGAGCGCCTCCGGCGTTTTGCGCCGCTTCGCTGCACCCTCCAATCAAGGCCGATAGCGGAGTGCTGGATTGATGAACCCCGGCAGCTTCTGTCAACTGCATAATCACACCGAATACAGCCTGCTTGACGGAGGCTCACGGATCGCCGACCTGGCCGATCGCGCCGTGGAACTCGGGATGCCCGCGCTGGCAATCACCGACCACGGGGCCATGTACGGGGTCATCGACTTCTACCAGCAGTGCGAGGACCGCGGCATCAAGCCGATCATCGGCTGCGAGGTCTACCTGGCGCCCGGCGAGCGCAAAGAGCGCGTCGGCAAGCCCCAGGACCTCACACACTTGGTGCTGCTGGCGACCGGCGACACAGGCTACCGCAACCTCATCAAGGTCGTCACCGACGCCCACCTCAACGGCTTCTACTACAAGATGCGCGCCGACCTCGAGTTGCTCGCCGCGCACTCCGAGGGCCTCATCGCCACAACCGCATGCCTGCAGGGCGATGTCGCCCAGCGCATCCTCCACCACGACGAGACCTCCGCGGGGCAGTTCGTCGGCCAACTGCAGGAGATCTACGGCCGCGATTCGGTCTATCTCGAACTCCAGGACCACGGCATCCCCGAGCAGAAGCGGGTCAACGAGGCCAAGCTCCGGCTCTCCGGCCTGACCGGCGCCCCGGTCATCGCCACCAACGACGTCCACTACACCCGCAGGGAGGATGCAAAGCTCCACGAGGTGCTCCTGTGCATTCAGACCGACTCGACGATGAAGCAGGAAAACCGCTTCCGCTTCTACTCAGACGAGTTCTACCTCAAGTCCGCCGAGGAGATGCTGCAGCTTTTCGGCGACCACCCGGAAGCGCTCACGAACACGATGGAGATTGCACAACGGTGCAATCTTCAGCTTGAACTCGGGAAGCTGAACTTCCCCCACATCGAGGTGCCTGAGGGCCAGACACCCGAGCAGTACCTGCAGGCGCTCTGCGAGGAGGCCCTGCCGCGCTACTACCCCGGCGAGCGGCTCGACGAGGCCCGCGCGCGCATGCTCTATGAGCTGGACGTCATCGCGAAGACGGGCTACACGGGCTACTTCTTGATCGTCGGCGACTTCGTGCGCGTCGCGCGCGGCAGAGGCATTATGGTCGGGCCGGGTCGCGGCTCGGCAACCGGCAGCATCGTGTCCTACCTGCTCGGCATCACCGAACTCGACCCGCTCAAGTACAACCTCATCTTCGAGCGCATGCTCAACCCCGAGCGCGCCAGCCCTCCGGACATCGACCTGGACTTCCCCGATGACCGGCGCGAAGACATCATCGCGTATGTGAAGGAGAAGTACGGGGAGGACCACGTCGCGCAGGTCATCACCTTCTCGAAGATGGGCCCGCGCGCGGCGGTGCGCGACGTCGGCCGCGCCATGGAGGTGCCGCTCGAGAAGGTCAATCGAATTGCCGCGCTGATTCCCAGCGGCCCCAAGGCCACCATCCAGCAGGGGCTCGATAGTTCGGCGGACCTCAACGAGATGCTCTCCTCCGACGGCGAGCTCGCGCAGGTCATCGAGTACGCCCAGGGGCTCGAGGGCCTCGTGCGGCACTGCTCGATTCATGCCGCCGCCGTCGTCATCGCGGACCGGCCGATCACCGACGTGGTGCCGCTCTGCGGCGCGGGCGGCAGGGGCGCGGTCACCACTCAGTACGAGATGCACGATGTCGAGTCCTGCGGCCTGGTCAAGATGGACTTCCTGGGCCTGAAGACACTCAACATCATCACCAACTGCCTCGAGTTCATCGTCACCAACGGCGGCCCGCAGTTCGGGGTTCATGACATCCCTCTGGACGACCCGAAGACCTACGAGTTGCTGTGCCGCGGCGACACCGCGGCAGTGTTCCAGCTCGAGAGCGAGGGCATGCAGAACCTGCTTCGGCAGATGCAGCCGGGGCATTTCGCCCACGTCATCGCCCTTGTGGCCCTCTATCGCCCGGGCCCGATGCAGCACGCCGATGAGTTCTGCCGGGGTCGCCACGGGGCCGAGGTTGTCTACCTGGACCCGCGCCTCAAGCCGATCCTCGAGGAAACCTACGGGGTGATCCTCTACCAGGAACAGGTCATGAAGATCGCCTCGGAGCTGGCCGGTTTCAGCATGCCGCAGGCCGAGATCATCATGCGCGCCATGGCCAAGAAGCAGGGCGACAAGATGGAGAAGATGAAACCCCTGTTCCTGCAGGGGTGCGTGGCCAACGGCGTGGCGCCGCAGACCGCCGAGGAAGTCTTCAAGCGCATGGAGACCTTCTCCGACTACGGCTTCAACAAGTCCCACAGCGCAGCCTACGCCCTGGTAGCATACTGGACGGCCTACCTGAAGGCCAACTACCCCGCGGAGTTCCTCGCCGCCCACCTGAGCACGGTGATGGACAACTCCGACGAGGTGGGCAAGTACATCATGGAGTGCCGCAGGATGGGCCTGCAGGTTCGCCCGCCCTCGGTCAACTACTCTCACACGGATTTCGCCGTCGCCGAGGGCGCAGTCGTCTTCGGCCTCGCCGCGATCAAGGGCTTCGGCAAGGCCTCCGCCGATGCCATCGTCGCCGAGCGCAATGAAGCCGGGCCGTTCTCGGGCCTCTTCGACTTCTGCAGGCGCATGCCATCCAGAGTCGTCAACAAGTCCGCGCTCAAGCAGCTCATCCAGGCCGGCGCCTTCGACGAGTTCGGTGACCGCAACGCGCTCCTGCACGTTCACGAAAGCGCGCATGCCGCCGGGCAGAAGCACCAGGAGGACCGCAGCGTCGGGCAGAACTCGCTCTTCGACGCCCTGTCCGCGGATGACGACGGTCTGCAGGTCGAGGAGCTTCCCGTGGTCCCGCCCATGAGCGACGATGAGAAGCTCGCGATGGAGAAGGAGTTCCTGGGCCTGTACGTATCAGATCACCCGCTGTTGCGCGCGGCCGAGAAGCTCGAACAATGCTGCTCGTGCATGCTCGAGCAGCTCCACCAGTTCCCGGACAAGGAGACCATCATCACCGGCGGCATGGTGAGCGAGACCAAGCCCTATCTCACCAGCAACGGCAACCAGATGATGTTCGTTACCCTGGAGGGGCTCAACACCACCGTCGAGATGACGCTGTTCCCCAGGGTGTACGAGCAATACAAGGATACCTTCGCCAAAGGCGACATCATCCTGGTCGAGGCGCAGGTGGAGCGCCGGATGCGTGTGGTGGGCGACGGCGAGCAGAAGGCGGATGTGAAGCTGCTGGCCAAGCGCATTCGACCGCTGCAGGGCGCCAGGGCGCTATCCCCCAAGCGCCGGGAGGAGGCCGAGCAGGCCCGCCGTCGGCAGATCGAGATCGAGGCCGCCGAGGAACGCAGGAAGTACATCCCACCCGTCTACATCGAGGTCGCGATCGGCGCGCTGCGCCCCGGTGACCTCCGCCGCCTGCGCGCGACGCTCACGGACTCGCCCGGCCCGAGCCCTGTCATCCTCGAGTTCCGCGAAAACGGCTCGACGCGCAGGGTCCAACTCGGCAAACGCTACAAGGTCACGTGCGACGCGCAGTTGGCCGCGGGCGCGCGCGCCATCAGCGGCGTCACGGCAGTGTGGACGTAAGGCGCTACGGCGGGGCGCTCTTGCCAAGCACCGCCCCCGTCTCTATACTGTACCAGGGGCGCCGCGCGAGTGTCGTGGCTCGGCGGACGCACCGCGTGGGGTGCGCAGGAGCCTGTCGGGGGTCCGAGTAATCGACCTCGGACAGGCTCTTGACTGACAGCAACCAGGGTATGGCTCGACCGCGACTCACACGGCAGGAGAATGAGCGATGTCAGAACTGATGCCGATCATCGATGCCACTGTGGGCGTCAACCCCCAACTCGAGGCGCTCTGTCTGCGGTCGCTCAGCGACGTGAGCCCGGAGGTCGAGGAGCGCACACGCGAGATCGTCAACCGCGTTCGCGAGTACGGCGATGCGGCGCTGGTCGAGTTGACGCGGCGCTTCGACTGCCCGGAGTTCACCGCCGAGCAGATCGTCGTCGGCCCCGACGAGATCAGGCTCGCATACGAGCGCATCCCCTCGGAGTGGATCGGCGCCTTCCGCCGCGCCAGGGAAAACGTGCTCAACTATCACCAGCGGCTGGCAGAGAACTCGTGGCTCGATGAGTTTGACGGGGTCTTCCTGGGCCAGCGCATCCGCCCAATCGCCTCCGCGGGGGCCTACATCCCCGCGGGCCGCGCTCCGCTGCCCTCGACCCTGTGCATGACGGTCATGCCTGCCCGCGCAGCAGGCGTCCCGCGCATCGCGGTGGCCGCCCCGCCCAACGAGGACGGCACGATTGACCCGTACATCGCCGCCGCCGCCAGCGAGTGCGGAGTCGATGAACTCTACAGGATGGGCGGGGCACAGGCCGTCGCCGCGATGGCATACGGTACCGAGACGGTCGAGCCCGTCGAGAAGATCGTCGGCCCCGGCAATCCGTATGTGATTCTGGCCAAGAAGCACGTCTTTGGCCGTGTGGGGATTGAGGCTCTGCCAGGGCCCAGCGAGGCGGTCATCATCTGCGACGGCTCCGTCCCGGCCGAGATCGCAGCCGCCGACCTGCTCTCCCAGGCCGAGCACACCGGCGACAACACCGTCATCCTGCTGACCGACAGCGCCGACTTCGCCTATGAGGTCCGCGAGGAGGCCTACCGGCAGATTCCGGCTCTCTCACGTGACGAGTTCACCGCGCGTTCGCTCGTCGACTACGGCGCCATCGTCATTGTCGCCGACCTGGTGGCTGCGGCGGGCGTCTCGAACCAGATCGCCCCCGAGCACCTGCAACTGCTCGTCGCCGAGCCGATGGAGCTGCTTCAGCATATCGAGAACGCCGGCTGCATCTGCCTGGGGCCGTTCAGTGCCGTCGCGTTGGGCGACTACGCCGCGGGCCCGAGCCATGTGCTGCCCACCAACGGCACGGCACGCTTCTCGTCGGCGCTCTCTACGAATGACTTCGTCAAAAAGTCGTCACTGATCCTGGCGACCAGGTCCGGCCTGGAACGGCTTGCCCCTGATGTCTGCACACTCGCGCAGGCCGAGGGCCTCACAGCACACGCCAGGTCCGTCTCCATTCGCATGCAGGCCCGTACCGAGGACGGTGACTGACAGTGGGCGAGCGCACGGCATCCATAGTCAGGGAGACAAACGAAACCCGCATATCGCTCGAGCTGAATCTCGACGGCCGCGGCTCGTACGAGGTCGAGACCGGTGTCGGCTTCTTCGACCACATGCTCTCGCACATCGCCAAGCACGGCATGCTCGATCTGCAGGTGCGCGCGACCGGCGACCTCCAGGTCGACGCCCACCACACCGTCGAGGATATCGGTATCGTGCTCGGGCAGGCAATCGCGCAGGCCGTCGGCGACAAGCGCGGCATCTTCCGCTACGGATCGGCGCTCTGCCCGATGGATGAGGCACTCGTCGGCGTGGCGCTGGACCTGTGCGGCAGGAGCTACCTCAACTACGACCTGAGCCTCGCGACCGAGCGCGTGGGTGAGTTCGATGCCGAGCTGGCGCTGGAGTTCTTCCGCGCAGTGGCCGACAACGCCCGGATGACGCTGCACATCTGGCAGCAGTACGGGCGGAACACGCATCACATCCTCGAGGCGGCCTTCAAGGCGTTCGGCAGAGCCCTTGATTCCGCCACCGGCTACGACTCTCGGCGCCAGGGCGACCTGCCCTCAACCAAGGGAACGCTGTAGACTTCCGGAAGTGTGACAGGCATGGATATCATCCCGGCAATCGACCTCTCGGAGGGCCAGTGCGTGCGACTGCGCCGCGGCGACATGGCCCAGAAGACCGTCTACTCCGACAACCCGGCGGAGTTCGCCCGCCGCTGGCAACACGAGGGCGCCAGCATCCTCCATGTCGTCGACCTCGACGGCGCCGTGGCGGGAGGCTCACGCAACCTGGCCGCCATACAGGCCATCGCCGCGGCCGTCGACATCCCCGTCGAGCTGGGCGGGGGGCTGCGCACCGTCGAGGACGTCCGCACGGCCCTGGAGGCCGGAGTGCGGTGGGCGATCATGGGGACCTCCGCGCTGCGAGACCGGACGGCCGTCGAGGCCGCCGTCGAGGCCTTTCCGGGCCGCATCATCATCGGTATTGACGCCCGTGACGGACTCGTCGCCGTGGACGGCTGGGTCAAGAGCAGCGACGTGACGGCCGTCGACCTCGCCGCGCAGATGGATGCGCTCGACATCGCAAAGGTCATCTTCACCGACATCAGCACCGACGGCATGATGAGTGGGCCCAACGTTGCGAGCACCCGCGCGCTGGCGGAATCGATCTCCACACCAGTCATCGCCTCCGGCGGTGTGACAACGCTCGAAGATGTCAGGGCGATCTGCGCCATCGAGCCCGCCGGGGTGAGCGGTATGATCATCGGTCGCGCGCTCTATGAAGGGACCATCAGCCTGCCGGAAGCGATTTGCGTCGCCGCGGGCGCGTAAGCCCAATCGGGCAGGCACATACGGAGAAGGCGCCATGGACCTCGATCAACTCAAGTTCGATAGCGACGGCCTCATCCCGGCCATCGCCTTTGACGTCGATACCAACCAGGTCGTGATGCTCGGCTACATGAACGCCGAGGCCGTGCAACGGACCGCCGAGACCGGCATCGCGACGTACTGGAGCCGCTCGCGGCAGAAGTTCTGGGTCAAAGGCGAGAGTTCCGGCCACACGCAGGAGGTACGCTGGATGCGCACCGACTGCGACGCCGACACGCTGCTGCTCGGCATCAAGCAGAATGTCGCGGCATGCCACAACGGCTACTTCTCCTGCTTCTATCGGGAGTTGAAAGACGGCGTCTGGGAAGTGGTCGAAGAGCGCGTATTCGACCCCGAGGATGCCTACGGCAGGTGATCTGCTCTGGCCGTGCCGCGCCTGGCGAACTCCATGCATCTCCCCGGACGGGCGTGTCCGTGGCTGTCGGCCGTCGTCGCGCTGGTTCTGACGGCCGCGTGGGCGGGCGCTCAGGTCGGCGGCATGGCGGAGGCGGAGCGTCTCGTCGCGGCCGGTAAGTGGGTCGACGCGGAGCGGGTGCTCCAGCCCATCGCCGCGGCCGAAGCCCAGAACTTCCGTGCGTACCTGCTGCTCGGGCTGGCACGCTACAAGCAGGGCAACCTGAGCGACGCCGCGCGCAGCCTGACCACCGCCCGCATGCTCCGACCCGAGGACGCCGACGCGGCGCGCCTGCTCGGCGATGTGCGCTATGCCGAGGGCGATCTCCGGCGGGCCGTGCAGGCATACGAGCAGGCACGCGTCAACGGCGCCGATGACGCGCAGACCTGGTACCGCCTCGGCCTGGCCCATCAGCGCCTCGGCCGCGGTGTCGAGGCGCAACAGACGCTCTACGCCGCCGCGCTGCGCTTTCCCAATGATGCGCCGATCATCGCCGCGCTCGCGCGTGTGGACCTCGAACTCGGGCGCGCCTCCGAGGCTGCCTACTGGTTCAAGAAAGCGACCGCGCTCAAGCCCACCGACACCGGCCTGTTCCGCGAGATGATCGACGCGCTCATTCAGGCAGGGAGCCTGCTCACCGCACAGACGGAACTCAAGAGCTACCTGGCGAAGCGCCCCAACGACGCGGACGCTCTTCGCTCCCTGGCGCGCGTCTACACCGGTCTGGGCCTGTCAGTCGAGGCGCGCGATGTCTACACGAAGCTGCAGGCTATTGGCGCGCTCACACAGGCCGACCGCGAGGCGCTGTTTGCCAACCTCATCCGCGGCGCCCTCTGGGAGCAGGCGCTGGCTCAGTACGCCCAGCTTGTCGGCTCTCGCGACGCCAACATCCACGATGCCGCGGCAGGCGCGTGCGCGCAACTCGGGCGCTATGACGATGCGGCGGCAGCCCTCCTGCGGGCGGAGGCCATCTCCCCGGCACCGGACCGCAAACGCATGCTCGCGGGCATCTACTCCGCCGCCGGACGCCATGAGGACGCCTACCGGCTCTACAGCGCTCTGCTCGGCAATGGAAACGACACCGAGTTGATCGCGGCGACGGCAGGCAGCGCGCTGAAGGCCGGCCGCTCCACCGAGGCGATCGCGCTGCTCAACCTGCTCGCCGCCACCGATCCGGGTAGCAGCGGCCTGCGGCAGCTTGTGGCCGAGACCGCCGAGCGCGCCGGCGACCTGCGCGAGGCGCTCAAGCAGTGGAGCATCGCCGCCGAGCTTCAGACCCCCGACGGGCAGACCTCCCACCTGGCATTGGCGCGCATCGCGGCCGCGGCCGGTTACAGAACATGGGCGCTGGAACAACTGGTCCGCCTGGACCTGGCTCGGCTCTCGCCCGCGCAGTTGACCGGCGTTGCGCTGCTGGCCAACGACCTCGCCGACGGCGGCACGGCCGTCAGGGCCGCCGCCCGCGTGCTCGAGGCCGACGGCGCCGAAGCCGGTCACTACGCCGCCGCGGGGGATATGCTCCTGCGCTGGGGCGCCGCCGACCGCGCCGGCCGCCTGGCCCAGCGCTACTCGGCCGCGCAGTCGGATACCGCGCTTGCGGAGGTCTATGCGCGCTGGTTGATCGCGACCGCTGACCCCAGAAAGGCGCTCTCGGTCTGCAAACGGGCGCTTGCCGCCGACCCGCAGAGCCCCGTCCTCTGTGCCACGGCGCTCGACGCCGGCGAGGCTGCCGGGTTGTGGGGGCCACTGGCCGATATCTTCACCGTCGCGCTGGGGGAGAAGGCAGACAACCCGGTCGCGGCGGACTTTCTCCGCATGAGCTGGGAGAAGGGCCATGGTGTCGAGCGCGCGGCCGCCGAGATGGACGCCCTCGCACGCCTGCACCCCGCGTCGACGGCGCTCGCCTCCGCCGCCGGGCGTGCCCTCAAGGAGGCCAGACGCTGGGCCGAGGCGGCCGAGTACTACCAGCGCCTGATCGGCGGGCGTGGCAGGCCCGCGGCGGTCGAGGCGGCA